>NZ_JAFNOP010000012.1:0-96604 GCF_026536195.1 Gilliamella sp. B2969 | reverse complement strand
CAAAGTATAGCACCTTAGTAAAATTTAACTACCGATTAACGGCTATTATTTGTAAAGAATGGTAAATGAATAGGGAATGTTATTAATTTCTACTTATACGTTATTTAGCTAAAATTGCGAGAAAGTGGAAAAATAGACTTAAGTCAGTAACGTTCTTGTCATGCTTATTAACCTTAATATATAAAGGCATTAAAGCCATATTACCGATGCATGCCATTATTGAAGCCAAACTACCTGGCTGTGTTATTCGATATTGTACTTGATTTAATACTTGTGAAAGTTGATTGATAAAAAAGCGAATTGATAGACCTATTCGAAATAGTTTTTAAATATAAATCAATTTTTAACTGGATTGATATTAGCTAGCTTGGTGCCAGTGGTCGGACTCGAACCGACACGCTTTTAAGGGCGGCGGATTTTGAATCCGCTGCGTCTACCAATTTCGCCACACTGGCACTTAATGTGTAAAGAAGTAAACGTTGGCATTATACTAAGCTTTACAATATCTGCAACAGTTATTCTTGCAAACTGTTTTAGTTGCCTAAAATTCCAACTATTACCGACGTTTCCATGCTGGAAGTTTTTTTAAGATTATATAAGCGGTTTGCTTAGCAACACAATAGTCTATATTATGATTTTTTGCATAACGTAATGTGACTTCTTGCCATTTTTCGTCAAACGTTTTCATACTACCATCTTGATGTGCACAGTGTTTACAATAATTTTTAGACATATCGTGCAATGGATAATCACCAATAGTTGTCATTGGCATTCCACAAGCAATACACATTTTCATAGCAACATCTCGTTTGAATGATTAAAGAATTAAAAATTTTATTTTCAACACAATGTTGAAAATGCTACTCCGAGTTTAAGTCGATTACAAGACACCGTGAAGCAATAGACAATAAAAATAAAATTAAGTGATTTAATATAATAGTTAGGTCTTATTGTTAATAAAGATATAATTAGTTTAGGCAAAAAAACATATTTCCTATCTTAATCAATATGTTAGACATTAAAAATTATTTTTAACAAAATATAATTCAGCCATTACTAACTCTGTTAGCAATAGTTACTTTTTATTTGATCATCTCAATAAAATCATAAGAAAATTTAATTCAAAGTTTAGTCAGCAACGATAACCGAATTTGAAGATTGATGATATTTATCAATCAAGATCAGAAATTAATTAATGATCTTTCAAACCTAAACCTTTACTTAATACTTTAAAGCAATCATCACAATCATGTGTCGCTGCTTGTAACAAGGTTTGCGTTGGTGCATGAATAAGTTTATTCGTCAATTTATGCGAAAATTCAGCAAAGACTTCATCTATATTGGCACCTTGCTTAATGGCATTAAGTGCTTTATATTCTAATTCTTTCTTAATATGTTCGGCATTAGTACGATATTGCTTAACAAAATTAACAGCCTGCCTAGCTTTAAGCCAATCGATAAATTGTTCAGCTTGTTCTTGAATAATATATTGCGCCTGCTTGGCCGCAATTGAGCGCTGCTGTAAATTACTTTCAACCGTTTTTTGGAGATCATCAATGGTATAAAGATGAACATGATTAAGTTGATTAATCTCTTCTTCTACATCACGAGGAACAGCTAAGTCTATAAATAACATTTTGCGGTTATTTCTTGCTACCAATGTCCGCTCAACCATACCTTTACCAATAATAGGTAAAGGGCTTGCCGTTGAACTGATTACAATATCAACATCTTTAAGTCGATTGGCAATATCTGGTAATGAAATAATTTCTGCATCAATTAGCGAGGCAAGTTTTAATGCTTTTTCACGGGTACGATTTGCAACAATAACATGATTAAAACCGTGCGGCTTTAAGTACCGAGAAATAAGCTCGATGGTCTCTCCTGCCCCAACTAACATCACATTTAATTGTGGAGTATCAGTAAAAAGGTTTCTAGCAATTAAACAAGCAGCATAAGCAACAGAAGCAGTATTAGCACCAATATTGGTTTCACTACGAACGGTTTTGGCAACATGAAAAATTTTTTGAAATAATTTTTCTAATGTTAACGACAAACAATGATTTTTTTGCGCCTGCATATACGCAGCTTTTACTTGTCCTAAAATTTGTGGTTCACCAATAATCATGGAATCGATGCCACTTGCAACCGACATCAAATGTTCAACCGCTTGTTGACCTTCATACCAATAAATGGCGTTTTGATACTGAGCAATATCAACATGATGAAATTGACCTAACCAAATCTCAACAGACTGTTTTAATTTTAGAAAATCAGTATCATGCTCGTAACTTAAATAGATTTCTGTGCGGTTACACGTAGACACAATAACACACCCTTCAACTAAAGGATGTTGATAAAGGCTATATAATGCTTTATCCACAATTTCATTGGGAAAAGCGATTTTTTCCCTTAATGAAAGTGGTGCAGTTTTATGGTTAACACCTAATATTGTAATTGACATTGCTTTGTTTCTATTATGAGTGATATAACGATATTATTAAGCGTTTTATTATTTTTATTATACATAAAAAAACAATAAAGGTTAATTACAGTTACTTTTTCTTATTCTAACGATTTTCAGTTATAATAAATTTATATTAGGCAATTTTAATGGGCTAATTCATGACTAAAATCAATTATCTATTTATTATCGTTTTATCTTTGTTTATGACTGCTTGCCAAGTCAGCCAACAACAAAACTCGACATCTATTGTAAACCAATGGCAAAATCATCAGCACGATCTTGAACAGATAAATACGTTTCAAGTTAATGGAAGTATTGCTCATTTCAGCAACAAAACCCGTAGTTATGGTCGCTTTTTAATTCACCAACAATCAGATGATCGTTTCGACATAAAATTGACCACACCTGTTGGAACTAGCATCTTGAGCCTAAAAGTAGAACCTAATTATGCACAACTTATTGATAAAGATGGTAATAACTATAATGGCAATAATATCGAAGATTTGATGAGTAAGGTGTCTAACGTTAATATTCCACTAAACTCCCTTCATAATTGGTTAAAAGGTTATTCTAATAATAGTTCTGCCGATAAATTAGATAAATCAGGCAGATTAACCGCGACTGAATTTATACAGAATAATAATAAATGGCAGTTAAAGATTGCGAGTTACTCAACGTATACTTTTAGAAATAAAAAAATTGATCTACCATCGTCAATTGAGCTAAATCATAATGATGAGCTTATTCGTTTAAAAATTAGTAACTGGATCTTACGATAGTAGGTAATCATAATGAAACAGTGGTTATCGCCTGCAAAGCTGAATTTATTTTTATATATAACGGGTCGCCGCCCAGATAATTACCATAATTTACAAACGCTGTTTCAATTTATTGATTTATGCGACAGCCTCACTTTTAACTTGCGTAAAGATAATAAAATTAATTTATTAACGCCTTTTGATAACGTTCCTTATGATAAAAATTTAATCGTTATTGCTGCACAGTGTTTAAAAAACTATACTCAACGCCTCGATCTAGGCATTGATATTACCATCAACAAGAAAATACCTATGGGTGGAGGGCTAGGTGGCGCCTCATCAAATGCAGCCACAGTATTAGTTGCGCTCAATGAGTTATGGCAACTCGCTTTACCAATAGAAACATTAATTACTCTAGGACGAAAGCTTGGCGCAGATGTGCCTATTTTTATCTATGGGCACGCGGCATTTGCTGAGGGAATTGGTGACCAGCTACAATCTGTTGATTATCAAGAAAATTGGTATTTAATTACTTACCCCAATATTGAGATTTCGACAGTCGAAATCTTTAATGATCCCGGACTAAAACGTGATACTCCTGTTCGCACTATTGAGCAACTGCTTTCTCAACCATTCGAGGCGTTCAGCAACGATTGCGAAAATATTGTCGGTAAACGTTATCCTAAAGTACATCAAATTATTAGCTACCTATCGCAATTTGCGCCGACCAAACTGACAGGTACTGGAGCTTGTGTATTTAGCTTATGTCACTCGCAGCAGCAAGCGCAAGAAATACAATCAACACTTAATAAGTTTTCGGTAGAAAGTTTTATTACGCGATCGCTAAATACCTCACCGTTATATCAATAGTTATCTATAATTTTAGAGAAGCATCGGTTAAAAATACCTTAACTTTCACAATAAGGTTAAGGTTTATTCAAAAAAAATTCGGTTTAAAAACACCATTGTTAATTTTTATTGCTTGACCGATTCAACGGGAATAATAAATAGATGTTTATCATAATATTCAACGCAATATAATCCTTCATAGCTGGTATAGCCTTGCTCGTTCAATTTGGCTTTTAACCAATCTTCATTTTTATCAATCGATTGTAACGCTTCATCATTTGGTTTTTCGTTTTCAAGAACAATAACAGATATATCCTTATCACCTTTTTTCACAATAGTTAGCTGACCATTAGGCTCAAGAATTGCTTTTTCAACAGCATTAATAGTAAAAATATTTTTCATCCTTAATAATACTGCAAAGCTAGCAAAATCAATATTTACACCAGCAAAAGCATCTAACTTAATTTTACCTTTATCCATTAATATAATTGGATTACCGACAATAAAAGCTTTTGCATTTTGACTTCTTTTCTTCAGATAATTAGAGGTATACATAATAGTTGTCCACATCAACAACACCACTAAAAAATCAAACACTGTTAATTTAGGATTATAAATAATACCACCTGCAATACCACCTAAAATCATATTACCGATAAAATCAATACTCGACATTTGAGATAACGAAGTTTTTCCGGTTATTTTTAAAAATAAAATTATACAAATAAAAACAACCAATAATTTAAATGCAATAACTAAAAAATCATGATAATTCATACTTGTATCACCCCTATAATGATATTGCCAAAATTACACAATCAATGAAAAAGTTATTCAGCTTAAAACAGAGTTTTAAAGCCGAATTTCACTTTATTTTTATAACCTTCGCTATCAACTGAAAGAAGTAAATTTAATGATCAATTAAGATGCGTAATGACACCCCATTTTATTGCAAGCTGTTCTTTATTTGAATTTGGTAACCAATTATTAATTTCATCCATTAATTTTTTATTATTCAACTGTACCATGTAAGCTTTATAACTTTCGGTACCTTCGAATGGCTTAACTGTCGCTAAACATAAGACATTAGGCTCTTTGTTTTCATAATAATGACCTTCGATCAGATCTGTCACCATCATATCAGCGGTTTTATCACGTAACGCTTGAAGATTATCAATATTATTTTTTACACGAATGATGTGTGCAGTATGAATATTTTGATTTACAAAGCTTTCATTGGTCCCACCAGGGTTAACGACAACTTTAACATTAGGTTGGTTAATGGCGTCTAAATTTGATAATTGAGGTGCCATATCACATGCGGCTAACGCAATCTTACCATTAGGAACGACTTGGTCAGATAGTAAAAATTTAGCTGCACGATCTTTGGTGTAGGTCACGCCACCCATTGCAACATCATACTTATCAGCAGCTAAATCTTGGGAAAGTGTGGGCCAGCTTGTAATATAAAATTCAGGTGTAACATTTAATTTTTTAGCTAAATCTTTTGCCATATCAATATCAAAACCAACCAACGAATTTTGATTATCATAGAAAGCAAGTGGTGCATAATCAGCAGGCACACCAATTCTAATTGTTTTTGAGCTGATGATTTCATCATAAGTACGCGCTTGAGCAAGTCCTGAGCAAAGCAATAATGCCATAATGGCAGTTAACTTTTTCATCTAATTATTCCTTTTAATAACCTATTAGATCCAAATAAAAACATAAATAAGACAAATTAAATCAATTAATTTCATCTAAAAAGATTTAATTTCAATAGTTAATTTACTTTAACATTACTATTAGATTGGATATTAAGCCATTTAGCAATCAATTTTATCGATATCTGAGGTGATTTTATTAACCACGCGCTAAAAGAGAGTTATTCATTTTTCGGTTGGCAACACCAGTTTATTTTTACCATGCTAGTAAAAATACAGCCACTGTGATTAAACAGGGAAAACCTATAGCAGGCTCATCAAAAACGGGATTCAAATCTAAACTTATTACCCAGCACGACTGCAAAAAAGATTCATATGATATTGCTGTTTTTTTTATGGCAACTTAGCGAGCTCGAAAACCTAAATTTGAAAATATCAAATTCACGTAACATCTACATTATACTCAACACCCGTTCTATCCTTGGAAACATATCGACCAACTAAAAACGTAAATCAATCCCCTGAACAAATTGTCGAAGTGCTAGAATTAGTTAATTAAAATAACAAAAAAATTTTAAATGTGTTATTAACACGATGATTTAAAATAAATAACAGTATTAGTTTTCATACATACCAACGCCTCTATCATATAAATAAGGTACTATGCAACTCTTCCGATTAAAATTTTACCAATAACTCACTCGATACACGTTTATTATTTACCAAGTCGTTTTGACTATACATAAAAATGATGAAAAGTGCGTCTTCACCGCATCATAATCAAGATATTGTTTTGATATTCCACTAACGACACAACTTACTTCTATGTCTGTTTACAAGAATTCATAGATTAACCAATGTTAGAGGGCGAGTTTAAACAACTTCTAAGACGACTTAAAACTTGCTATAAATGAACATATCCAACAAACGGTTTAACAATTTTTACAAGCCCCCAATAAAAATCAACCACCTATAAACTACAAACAATGAATAATGCACGTGCTATCGGTGCAGTTGCAAATGCCAGTGTTTTTTAACTGCGTATCAATAATTACACCTAATCATCGAGTAATAGTCCCAAATAATAAACTTGTCGGATGTGGTGGATTAAAAAGAAAACGTTGGTACATTGAACATAAAAAAGTCATTTACATAAATAATATTAACAATATAAGCTTCGCAGATTAAACCAAGTCACCCAGAATAAAATCAACAGCTATTCTGACAGTTAGATAATGATCTTGCCTACACCATAACTAATAAATGAATAGTTTATCTACATATATTTATCGGCATTATTTCACGATTGCCTTTTGATTATTGCCAGCATTGAGCGCAAAGGTATATAATAGAAGATTAGCCATTGTTATAGAAAAATGTAGAGAACATCTAACATGACTCATATACAAGAAAAACTTACACTGATTAAAAACAGTATTATCACTATTCCAGACTATCCTAAAAAAGGCATTTTATTTCGCGATATTACCAGTTTATTGGAAGATCCTATCGCGTTTAAGGCGTCTGTCGATCTATTAATTGATCATTATAAAGATAAAAAAATCGATAAAGTTGTGGGTACTGAAGCGCGAGGCTTTATCTTCGCTGCACCCATTGCATTAGCTTTAGGTGTTGGTTTTGTGCCGGTTAGAAAACCAAAAAAGCTACCGCGTCATGTATTTAAAGAAGAATATCAACTTGAATATGGTACCGATACGCTCGAAATTCATTCCGATGCGATCAAATCGGGAGAGCGCGTATTGATTATTGATGATCTGTTGGCTACGGGTGGCACAGTTGCAGCGACAGCAAAATTAATACAACGATGTGGTGGAATTGCACAAGATGCCGCTTTTGTTATTAACTTACCTGATTTACAAGGCAAAACCAAATTAACTCAAGCTGGAATCAATTGTTTTACACTCATTGATTTTGAAGGAAAGTAATCCACCTTTATAGTAGGGCGAAACTTTCGCCCTATTGCACTTGTAGCGTCCCATCTTTTTATCAATGTTATCGTAGAAAATCAAAATAATTTTTTATCTATTGCACCTGCTCAAAAAAACACTTATCGATGCAACATTCTGGACTGGCTATCGATTCCAAAGGGATTATTATGCTATTGGAATAGATATCAAAAGCAATATCAATTGTTGAAAATAACCTTGTTATGCATAATAAATTAGTTAATACCCCCCCTACAGAACAAATACTCAATGAGATAGTTCAAAACATACCCTGTTACATTACAAACAATCAACCAATAAGACATCTATTTACCAATTGAGGGCAGTTGAATCAATTAACAAAGTGCCTGGCACTATCTTTTCTGAAAAAGTTGTTGATAAAAGTGTTGTCATCGAGCCACTTAAAGTCATCGTTTATGCGCCTTTTGGTGGTAGAGAATGTGAGCTATTTCATACCAAACACGCCATGAGTTTAACATCCAAATTAGGTATTAAATTACTGATTCATATTGGACAAGAAACAGTCGCACTGGAAGTGCAAATAGTTTAACACACTTATCAATACTGGCGACAAAATCAAAAAAGGCGATAACTTATTTAACACGATATCAATAGCTTAAAAAAGAAGAATATAATTAATTTGTTAACATCAATTGCGATAACCAACCGTAATAATTTTATGACAATTATAATACCCTTAGCCAACAATGATTAGCCATGATCGATTAATGATGCTATCAAAGCAAAGCTAAGCTAAGGATCACAAAACCAAGCACTCAAATAACAAAATTGTTACGTTTTATCATTAAAAAACCCGTCAAAGTCACAATCGTAAACTTCATTACTGACAAACAAATAAAATAATTGCATAAAAAATCACATTAATACTTGATTAAGCGCTTAATGTGAATTATTATTCAAAAATAAAGCATAATTATTAAAAAAGGAAATAAATAGAAAATGAAAAAATTTAGTCATATTATTGCCAGAACACCCGCTAAATCACTAATTAATGGGCTAACGTCAGCTAATTTAGGTAAACCCGATTATCAAAAAGCCTTGGATCAGCATAATGATTACATTCGCGCTTTACAGCAATGCGATGTTGACATCACCATTCTTCCCGCTGATGAACGTTTTCCTGATTCTGTATTTGTTGAAGATGCCGTACTTTGTACGCCGCATTGTGCAATAATCACAAGACCGGGCGCTGAAAGTCGACGAGATGAAACAACTATCATTGCCGATACCATTGAACGTTTTTATCCAAATAAAGTCGAAGCCATTACAGCGCCGGGAACGGTTGAAGCTGGCGATATTATGATGGTTGGTGATCATTATTATATTGGTTTATCGGCGCGTACCAATCAAGCTGGTGCCGATCAAATGATTGCCATATTAAAAAAATATGGTATGACAGGATCGGTTGTCACTTTAGAAAAGGTTCTCCATTTAAAAACAGGCCTAGCCTATTTGGAAAATAATAATTTACTTGCAGCAGGCGAATTTATCACTAAGCCGGAATTTCAACACCTTAATATCATTGAGATCCCTGAACAAGAAAGTTATGCCGCTAACTGTATTTGGGTTAATGATCGCGTCATTATGCCAGCCGGTTATCCGATCACAAAAGCAAAAATCGAAGCATTAGGCTATCAAGTCATTGAAGTCGATACCTCTGAATATCGAAAGGTTGACGGTGGCGTCAGCTGTATGTCATTACGATTTTAATGTTGATGTATTAAATGACGCTATTTTTAACCCTTTAAAAAAGATAACAACATGAATACACCTACAAAAACAAAACTTGGTATTTTGCCACTAACCTTGTTAGTGGTAGGCAGTATTGTTGGCAGTGGTATTTTTAGTTTGCCGCAAAATATGGCCGAAGCATCGGGGGCTGGTTCGATTTTAATTGCTTGGGTAATAACCTTAATTGGCATGTTAATGCTAACACGAATCTTTCAATATTTGTCGATTCGATTTTACAAGATCAATGATGGATTATACGGTTATGTCCGTGAAGGTTTTGGTGATTATATCGGCTTTAATGCAGCATGGGGATATTGGATATCCGCCTGGATGTCTTGTGCCAGCTATTTAGTCATTTTATTCAGTGCATTAGGCTCGTTTGACTGTTTGCGTTTTTTTGGCAATGGAACCACATTGCCTGCTGTCATGGGTGGTTTGGTCTTTTTATGGATTGTCCATACTTTTATTTTAAAGGGAATTTATCGCGCATTTTTATTAAATTGTTTAGTCACATTGGCTAAAATTGTGCCCATTGGTTTGTTTATTATTTGCGTGATTCTTGCATTTAAAATCGATACCTTTAACACCAATTTTTGGGGAACACCACAATTAGGATCGGTCATCGATCAGGTCAAACATACCATGCTTTACACGGTATGGGTTTATTTAGGTATCGAAAGTGCGACGGTTTATGCGTCACGGGCAAAAACAATTTTAAGCATTAGCCGAGCAACCTTTTTCGGCTTTGCAATCACTAGCCTATTATTAGTATGTGTTTCGGTTTTATCGCTAGGAATCGTACCCCAACAAGAACTTGCCGAAATGAAAAATCCATCCATGGCTTGGGTGATCGAACGAGTGGTTGGCAGTTGGGGAGCGACATTTATAAATATTGGTTTAATTGTTTCGGTCAGTGGTGGGTTACTCTCTTGGTTATTACTTGCAGCCGAAATGCTATTTTTAACCGGACATGGTAACAGACACACTGTACCGAGTTATTTTGGTAAGATCAATAAAAACGGCACGCCTGTTAATGCATTGTGGCTAACTACCGCGCTAATTAGTGTTTTAATCATTCTTGCCCACTTCTATCAATCTGGCTATAACACCCTAATTCAACTCTCAACGTCAATGGTACTAATCCCCTACTTACTTTCGGCGCTATTTGTTTTTAAATTGGCGGTTAAACAACGAAAAACCGACTTAATTTTTATTGGTAGTATTGGTTCAATTTATGGATTTTGGTTGATTTATGCTGGAGGCATTGTTTACTTATTGCTCTCTATGATTTTATACAGTGTAGGTTTATTATTTTATCTCTATGCACGAAAACAACGATCACTCCCAGCTTTTAGTTTTTTACACGACAAAATCTATGCCTTAACTATTGTCATATTAGGGATGACTGCAATTCTATATTTTTATATGTAAAGCTATTAAACGAATTATCAAGCGTTATTTTCGAAACAGATAAAAATCGACCAATAAAGCTCGAAAATCATCGGAATAGCGCCCATCCTCATCTCGCATACAAAGATGCTGTTCCAAAACAGCATCACAAGGCTGAAAAGCAAAAGTCATTAATGACAAAGAAAAGGATTTGTTGGCAGAGTACTTAACTTTGAGTTCTTGCTGTAAATATAAATGATTAGACTTTGCTAATAACTTAAATTGATTGGATAAGTGATAAGGCAAAACCAAACAAAACCTACCCGTTATGCTTAATAACCGTTTTACAACATCAAGCAGCTGTTGATAGCTCAAACTTTCAGTATAGCGAGCCAGTTGCCTTTGGCGATCACGGCAATCAACGGCAGATTCAAAATAGGGAGGATTGGTAACAATCAGATCATAACAACCAGATGACTCTATTCTAAATTGATTTATATCTCCCTCAATGGCGTTAACCTTGCTAAAATCAGCAGAAAAGGCATTTTGCTGACACTGGTTTACAGCCTGTTTATCAATATCAATAGCATCAATCTGACAATCACGATTAATAAGGCGCGCGGCTAACATTAAAGCAATCACACCACAACCCGTGCCAATATCAAGTACCTGTTTAGGTGCATGTGTAATCGGTGCCCAGGCGCCTAATAAACAACTATCGGTTGTGACTTTCATTGGGCTTTTATCATGAGCGACAAAAAAATGTTTAAAGGTAAAACCACCTTTTTTGAGTGATAAATGATTATTTGGCATCAAGACTCTTTTTGAATAACGGTTTATTCGAAGCAATAGCATCAGCCCAACGCGTCGGTTCAGGCAAACGATAACCACGTAAACATAGATTAACCCATTTTAACGCACTATCTTGGCTAACACGATGACCAGATGAGATGAATAGTGGATTACAATTATTTTTACTTTGTAACACCCAACCAATTTGTTGTTGCTTATCAACTAATGGGGTAACTTGACCTGCTATTTTAGCGATCGGCGAAAATTGACCACATAGGCGTTTTTTTGCCACACCAATAGTTGGCATATCTAACAATAATCCTAAATGGCTGGCAATACCCAAACGCCTTGGATGCGCAACACCCTGACCATCGACCAACAAAAGATCCGGTTTATGCTTCACTTGCTGCCAAGCGCTAAGTAAAGCGGGATATTCACGAAACGATAAATAACCGGGAATATAAGGAAATTCAGTTTTTAAGCGTGCAATATGATACTCAACTACTTTAAAATCAGGATAAGTTAAAATGACAATAGCCGCTCGCGTGACATTACCGTCATCTTCAAATCCAACATCGGTCCCCCCCACTAACTTTATTGCGGGATTAAAATCATCAACCATTTTTACCTGATTGGCTAAGCGTTGCTGGGATTGCTTTAATTGTGCTAAATTGATAGACATTTTTATTCTGCTGGGTATTATTATCGGCAATAAAGTGATTTTAACAGAATTAGTATGCCATATACATTAACAAATCCAGTTGAATTGACTGAAGAAATAAAAAAAAGCCGTTTTATCGTCAATGCTGCGCCCGTCATCACTGCCGATCAGGCAAGCCAATTTATTGAACAAGTTAGCGATATTAATGCTACACACAACTGCTGGGCATGGAAAATCGGTCAACACTACCGCTTTAATGACGATGGCGAACCCACCAGCACCGCAGGTCGCCCAATTCTATCAGCAATTGAAGGACAGGATTGTGATCAAGTCGTGGTAGTGGTTACGCGCTATTTTGGTGGCATAAAATTAGGTACAGGTGGATTAATTCGTGCTTACGGTGGCAGCGCCAGCCACTGCTTACAACAAGCCCAGTTGATCGAACTCATAACCCGTATTCCTCTGCAATTTCACTGCTACTATAACGAATGGCCGATTATTGAAAATCGCCTAAAAGAACTTGATGCCATTATCGAACATCAAGATTTTGACGCCGAAGGCGTAGAAGTTAGCTTAGCAATCACCCAAGATAAAATAACAACATTACAAAAAAATATCAGTGATATAACACGTGGTAGAGTTTTGATAGAGGAATAACATTCTGAAAATGTTATGTTACTATTTTTTATGATTTAGGACATTAATGGTTTGACGATGTTGAGGTTGATACTAAAATGCCCACTTTACTTCAACATCTAAGAAAGGATTGTTTCTATTTATTAAGAAATTCGTTTCTTTCATTCTTAATTTTTTGAAAAAGATTTTTTTGTTTGGTTTTGGGCGTTAATGATTTTATGAATTTTCTTTTAAGTGAAAACACCCAAGTTGGGAGATTTGTGCAAAATCCCCGAAGTTACCTGTATCATCTAAGAGACTTACCGCTTCGAGTCCACCATCAGTGCAAATTTTTTCCGTAAAAATTTTCGCCCACACAGTGCTAAAAAGAGGTCTGCAAGGTGCCTTGGTCTTCGTTTCGTGTGGTTCACTGATTTGTTGCTAACAAAGTCGTGTTGCCAACCATCCCTATTTGGCATACACCGCGCGCGGTTGTCGGCACTTTATCATTGCGTAAATATTAACTTTAATAAACCCACCGGATTATTTATCCATTTTTATTTTTGTATTGGTGAATGAAAATTTTAGATCTTTTAATAAGATTCTGTCATTTTAGGAACGCTATACAACAACGCACGCCTGTCATTGAATTTTTGAGTAAGCTTTTAGTCTGTTTAACTACCTACACGGCAGTGAACCCTGTGTAATTAGGTGGCGCTTGAGATGTAGATTTCTAAACTACCTACACGGCAGTGAACATAATGTGGATTCACAAACATGCGAATATCGATTTCTAAACTACCTACACGGCAGTGAACTAAACGGCAAAATTGAGGCAAAAAATGTTATATTTCTAAACTACCTACACGGCAGTGAACGTGAGCGACTAAATCACTCCTAGCCCCGACAATTTCTAAACTACCTACACGGCAGTGAACTAGCGTGTCGATTACTATAAACTTTGTTTGGGCAAAGGTAAATAGTGTTTTGGGTGGTTCAAACCCTTTTTTTTGATGAATTTGTAATTTATTGATTTTATTTGATTTAAAACAAGGTCAAAAAAAAGGGTTAAAAACTCGCATAAATTTGGATTAGGTAGAATTTCGGACGTAAATAGTTTAATGTTTTTTCATAACGATAATTACGTCCAAAAGCTAGACTAACCCAAAATCCCCCATGTCTACCTAAACTCAACCAGATCACCAATTTGTTGGCTAAGGATTATCATCAATTCGAGTATTTGTCGATCGCCATGAATGAACATATAAAAGGTATCTAAGCGCGGGTAGAATTTTTTCATTTCTTTGCCTTTTGGTGTTTCGGCTGGGCAAAAGTTGAAAGAGAGTACTTCATGCGTTACCATAATACACATAAAGTCATCCCAGTAGAAAACCCCTTCCATGTCCATTGCTTTATAATAGAAGCCTTCTTCATAAAAAGCACAGTATGACTCACATGGCCATTGTGCATTTTTGTAAAGTTTTTTTAATCGTCTTATTTCGGTAAAGACCGCAATATAATGACTAATTAAAGAGAACACCATACCAATTCCAAAGAGCATAATAATAAATGCCACACTAGTCATCATTTTCATTGGCAGACCAAATGTTGCCGTAATTAAAACAACGAGGATAAAAGCAACGATCGATCCACCTAAACATAAAAACCTTTTTTTAGGGAGAAACATGTGGTGAATCATTTTAGCAATTTTGGGGAGGATTTCATCGCGTGATTCTAATTTAAAATGGCGATCAAATAAAAATGTTGCCTGTTCAGGATCAAAAGCAATATAGGGTTCTTTTACCTGTTTTTTCATTATTTTTTCCTTATTACTATTTTATTTAGATTTTAATTGTCTTTTTTGTAAAAAATCAAAATATTTTCCATAAAATAATATTATTTTGCGAAAATGGCTATTGAATTTTTTGACTGGTTGTTCTGTTGACTAAAAAATATAAACAATTTAATCGTTATATAACGATTATTTACTGCGAAACTCTTTGTTGTAAGCAATCATCTTGAAAAGTATTTTTGTTCATTTTTTCAGTATAGATTAGTACAATTCACTAGTTGCTTGATATAGATAATCTCATTACAATGATGTGAAAATAGTTTTTAATAATTGAAAATATGATCACCTACCGCGATGCCACTTTAGCTGATTTACCTTTTATCGTTGATGTCTACAATTCAACCATTGCTAGCCGCATGGTCACTGCCGATACTGAAACTGTTTCAGTACAAAGCAAAGTGGCATGGTTTGAACAACATAATCCTCAAAACCGTCCGCTTTGGTTAATTCAATACCATAATCAACCATGCGGTTGGGTTAGTTTGTCATCCTTTTATGGACGACCCGCCTATAATAAAACAGTCGAAATTAGCCTTTATATCCATCAAGATTTTCGTGGTCAACAAATTGGGCAAAAAGCCGTTGAGCACATTGAGGAATTTGCTCAAAAAGTAGGAATAACCGCTATTATGAGTTATATCTTTGGTCATAATATTCCAAGCTTAGCGTTGTTTAAAAAAATGCAGTATCAACAATGGGGGCTATTTCCTAATATTGCAGAGCTTGATGGGATCAAACGTGACTTAATTATACTTGGTAAGCGATTGTCCTGATTTTCATCACTGCTTATTATTCCCTACTGTTATAAAGGATCTTTTTTTAATGCGCATAGTCAATGTATTAAAAATACTTACATCACAAGCTAAAATCACAAATGTTTTAATAATGTTAAATGTGGGTTATTTTGTGGTATCACGATTATTAGGTTTCACTACATTAACCTATATGACTGATGAACAATTTCTTATTCTTTGGGGAGCAGATAATGCGGAATTAACCTTATTTTACCATGAATATTGGCGCTTATTTACCAGTATGTTTGTGCATGCTGATTTGACACATTTAGTAATGAACATGCTTGCCTTATGGAGCGTAGGCCCTATTTTAGAAAAACGCATACCAGCTTTTGTGTATATTGGCATCTACTTGTTTTCCGGTTTGTTTGGTAACTTAATCAGTGACTTTTTTTTACTTTATCAACATGTGGTTAGCTGCGGTGCGTCGGGCGCCATTATTGGTGTTATTACCTCACTATTAGCTTATAGTTTAGTATTTAAAACTAATTTCGAAGAGATGCCAATCAAAGCTATCTTAATTAGTTTAGTCTTAACCGCAGGACTGGGATTGTTACCGTCTATTAATAATATTGCCCATGTAGCGGGCGCGATTAACGGATTTATCATAAGCTTTGCTTTCTTTACTTGTCTTAAATTGGCCCATTATCCAAGTAAATTAGGCATGATACTGCTTTTAACTTTACTTGTAATTGTAGCGGTTATATTCGTTTTATTGGTCTATGAATTAACCCCATATGAAGAGTTATTTTACAAATATCTGGAGCTATATCATAAAAATGACTGAAAAAAAGCGCGAATGATTCATTTCATACCGCGCTTTTGTAATGAAAGTAAATCGCTAAAAACTATTTAAAATACGAGCTGGATCAACTTTACAAGCTCGCTTAGCAGGATAATAACTTGCAACTAAGCTTAATAACATGGCTGTAACAAATACTATTGTGACATCGGTAAAATGAATTTCTGAGGGTAAAAAATCGACAAAATAGATATGGCTATTTAAAATTTTATGTCCCATCAGTGATTCGACTACTTTCATAATATTTGTTAATTGCCATGCAATTACAACACCTAATATTACGCCCATTAAACTCCCAATCAATCCAGAAATAATGCCATACCAAATAAAAATATGTTTGATCAGACCATTGGTTGCACCAAGCGTTTTAAGTATAGCAATATCACGTTGCTTATCTTTCACAGCAATAACAAGTGTAGATACAATATTAAAACAAGCAACGCCAATAACCACAATCATCGCCAAATACATGATTTGTCTTATCATCTGAATATCTCGGTACATAAAGCCAAATGAGTTTTCCCAACTATTAAAAGACAAATTCATATCCAAACCCAATGCAGCTTGAGCAATAATACGGCTTGCATCGAATACTTTATCGACATTAACCATAACACCCGTGACACTGTCACCCATGTCTAGCAACTTTTGTGCATCAGCTAGAGGCACTAAAGCCACATTGTTACTTAAGCTACCACTCAAATCTAAAATACCAACAACGTGTAAACGTACGCGCTTTGGTTGTTTAAGTTGAGTTGAGCCATTGGTTGATACTGGAAGCAATAACGAAACCCAGCTGCCCTCTTTAATTGATAATGTTTTGGCTAATCCTGCACCAATAATCACCTGTTGACTATCAGATTTAAATTCTTGCCATTTGTTATTCAATACAAATTTAGGCAGCGCACTTGTTTGGCTTTCTTGTTCAGGATCGATACCTTGCACTTCAACCGCCCCAAGTTTGCTACCATTTTCAATCAAACCAGTAAAATTGACAAAAGGCACTGCTGAAACAATATTCTTATTTTCTTTTAACTCCTTTTGCACCTGACGCCATTGTTCTAAATTGCCATATTGTGGATATAATTGTCCATGCGGAACAACGGATAAAACACGATTATGTAATTCGCGTTCAAAGCCATTCATCGCACTTAAACCAATTATTAAAGCAGCAATGCCAATAGCAATACTCAGGGTTGAGATAATCGAAATTAAAGATAACATGCCACTTTTACGACGACCTTTTCGAAATTTAATAGCCGTCAATAATGATAAATTCATAGTTAATTTTCCAGTAACGGTTTGTCTGACTCACAATTACTCAACAATTGCCCATCGCTCATAGTTAACTGTTTATCTAATTTTTTTGCCAAACTTAAATCATGCGTGACAACTAAAAAAGCGGTGCCATGTTCACGATTTAAACGAATTAACAAATCAAAAATAGTATCGGCAGTTGATTTATCCAGATTTCCTGTTGGTTCATCAGCCATCACTAATGCAGGATTATTGATTAATGCGCGACCAATAGCGACTCTCTGGCGTTCCCCACCCGAAAGTTCAGCCGGTCGATGATCTGCCCGCTTCACCAAGTTAACCGATTCTAACATTGCCATTGCCCGTTTTTTAGCTTCGTTAGCTGAAACACCGCCAATTAATAACGGCATCGCCACATTTTCAAGTGCAGTAAAATCCGGTAAAAGGTGATGAAACTGATAAACAAAACCAATTTCTTGGTTACGTAAATGCGCTTTTTGCACTTCAGACAATTGATTAAGCTGTTGTGATTTAAAAAAGATTTCGCCAGATGTTGGCTTATCTAAGCCACCAAGTAAATGTAAAAGTGTACTTTTCCCCGATCCTGAGCTACCAATAATAGCTAACATATCGCCACGATAGATATCAAATGATACATTTTTTAACACTTCGGTCACCATTTTGCCTTCTTTATAGGTTTTATAAAGATTTTTAGCGCAAAGTAGTCTTTCTGAATTATTCATAACGTAAAGCCTCGGCAGGTTGAATATTGGCTGCACGATAAGCAGGATAGATAGTTGAAATTAGCGATAACATAAGCAATCCAATAATAATAAATATAATTTGTGATGGTTCAACCAACGAAGGTAACTCAATACCTGCAAATGATAATCCCAAAACTTGCATAAGTTCATTTAAATTCAAAGCAAGAATTAGACCAATAATACTGCCTAATAACGTCCCCATCACGCCCGAACTGGCACCTTGAATAATAAAAATCAGCATAATTTTAAATCGTGATAATCCTTGAGTTTTCAGGATTGCAACTTCACCTTGTTTTTCCATCACTAATAAACTTAACGAAGTGATGATATTAAATGCAGCGACAATAACAATTAAGCTTATCAATAATCCCATCACATTCTTTTCCATTTTTATCGCTTGAAATAACTCCCCGCGTTTGGCACGCCAATCATTAAATATCAAACCATCGGGTAAAGGCGTATTTGTTACCGCTGCGATATTTAGAGGGTTATCTAAAAATAGACGCCAGCTTGTAATCATATTAGCGGGATAACGTAACAGATTTCTTGCATCGGATTGGTTAATATAAATTAGCGCTTGATTGATATCATGATTGACCGAAAATAACCCAACAATATTGAATAAACGCTGAGAAGGGATGCGCCCTACTGGGGTAATTTGGCTGGCATCGGTGACCATTAAACGAATTTTATCACCGACTGTCACCCCTAATTGATTTGCTAATGTCTGCCCTAAAATTACGTTATATTGCCCAGCTTGTAGATCAGCTATCGAGCCACTATAAATATAATCATTGATAGGATCTTCATCTTCCGCTGTAATTCCCATTAATGTGCTTACGGTAATACTTTGTTCACTTTGTAATATTACATCGCCAGTCACTAATGGTGTGATTCGATTGACGCCCTTAATGCTATTAAAAAGCGTACTTGGTGTAAGATTAGGATCGATTCGACCTTGCGTTGAAGTAATTTGTGCTTGAGGAAAAAATTTCAAAATACTATTTTGCATTTGATTTTCAAGCCCATTCATTACCGACAACACGACAATTAAGCCAATCGAACCTAGCATAATCCCTATCATCGATAACCACGAGACAAAACGACCAAAGCCATCTGTTTTTTGACCATAAACATAGCGTAAGCCAATATAAAAAACTAATGGGCGAAATATTTTTGACATAAACGTTTATATTACCTAAAACTTTTAATAAAGTTTACTCGTTAAGTAGAATTTGCTTATCATACAGGATTAAACAGTTATAGAAAACAACCACGTAATTACGCTATAATCCTTCGATAACTTTTTTTGATATCAAAAAAAATTCCTATGCCTAAAACAATCAATCTATCAACACTTATTCCACAAAAACCTGGGGACATAAAACACTGTGGTCAGCTTATTGGCTCAGCTTTATCACTATTTTGTGCGCAAGCAATTCAAGCTCATAACGGATTAGTGGTGATTATTACCGATGATATGCAGCAAACCTCACGCATACACGAAGAACTAAAACAATTTTCGCCCTTTCCGTCTATTTTTTTCCCAGATTGGGAAACCTTACCTTATGACAGTTTTTCCCCACATCAAGACATTGTATCGGCACGCTTATCTTGCTTATATCGCCTTGGTCATTTAACCAAAGGTGCTCTGATCTTACCAATTAATACATTAATGCAAAAAGTTTGCCCGCAAAGCTTTTTAGGTGGGCATGTATTCATGATGAAAAAAGGTCTGCAGATAAGCCGTGAACACCTACGTTTACAATTAGAAAATGCGGGTTATCGCTCAGTAAGTCAAGTAATGGAACATGGTGAATATGCCACACGCGGCGCATTATTTGATATTTTTCCAATGGGCAGTGATAAACCTTATCGTATTGATTTTTTTGATGATGAGATTGATAGCATTCGAACTTTTGATGTTGAAAGCCAACGCACTTTTGAAGAAATTGAGCAAATTCAACTGCTACCTGCACATGAATTTCCATTTGATAAAGCAGCTATTGAGCTATTTCGTAGTCAATGGCGTGAACAATTTGCAGTAAGACTTGAGCCAGAAAGCATTTATCAGCAAGTCAGTAAAAACATCCTACCAACAGGTATTGAATATTGGCAAGCGTTATTTTTTAATGAGCCGTTGGTGCCGCTGTTTTCATATTTTTTAGATAATACTTTGATTATTAATACGGCAAATATTGAACAGTTTGCCAATAAATATTGGCAAGACATTAATCAGCGATACGAAAGCCGCCAAGTTGATCCAATGCGTCCACTATTATCACCCTCGGTTATTTGGTCTAAAACCGATGAAATATTTGCGCAATTTAAACATTATCCGCGACTTATTGTAGCAAACGAAGCCTTGAGTCAATCAACTAAAAATATTAACTTACCTTTTAGTGCATTGCCTGATGTTGCAATACAAATTCAACATAAAGATCCTTATTTTCATTTTGAACAATTTAATAAAGAGTTTGCGGGTAAAATTATATTTTCGGTCGAATCAGAAGGACGTAAAGAAGCGCTTCAAGAAATACTTGGTCGTCTACGTATTTATCCCACAACAATTACCCAATTAGATCAACTAGACAATATAAATGATCGCTTTTGTGTCATCGTTGGCGCAAGTGAACAAGGGTTTATAGATTTACAGCACAATTTTGCGTTTATTACTGAAAACGAATTGCTAGGACGACGAATTATCCGCCGTAAAAAAGAGTCGAAACAATCAATCAATACTGATTCTTTAATTCGTAGTTTAGCTGAATTAACACCGGGTAAACCTGTGGTACATTTAGAACATGGGGTTGGACGATATGCAGGATTAACCACACTTGAAACCGGTGGTATTACAGCAGAATATCTAATTTTACTCTATGCTAACGAGACTAAACTTTATGTACCTGTTTCGTCGCTGAATCTAATTAGTCGTTATTCAGGCGGCGATGAAGAAAACGCGCCCTTAAATAAACTGGGTACCGATGCGTGGAGTAAAGCACGGCAAAAAGCGGCTGAAAAAGTCCGCGATGTGGCAGCTGAATTACTCGATATCTATGCTGAGCGTGAAAGCAAACCTGGTTTTGAATTTAAACAAGATCGTGAACAATATAAACTCTTTTGCGAAGCTTTTCCTTATCAAGAAACGGAAGATCAACAAAATGCCATTGGTGCTGTTATTGGTGATATGTGCTCCCCTTATGCTATGGACAGATTGGTATGTGGGGATGTAGGATTTGGAAAAACCGAAGTTGCCATTCGAGCGGCTTTTTTAGCGGTAATCAATCATAAACAAGCCGCTGTTTTAGTGCCAACAACGCTATTAGCACAGCAACACTACGAAAATTTTTGCGATCGTTTTGCCAATTGGCCAATACGTATTGAAAGTTTATCGCGTTTTAAAACAGCAAAACAGCAACAAGCGGTAATTCAAGCACTGGCTGAAGGCAAAGTAGATATTGTCATCGGCACACATAAATTACTGCAAGAAGACGTGAAATGGAAAGATTTAGGCTTACTTATTGTTGATGAAGAACATCGGTTTGGGGTTCGACAAAAAGAGCGGATCAAGGCTATGCGAGCCAATATTGATATTTTAACATTGACCGCAACGCCAATTCCTAGAACGCTTAACATGGCAATGAGTGGTATGCGCGATCTCTCGATTATTGCAACGCCACCAGCGCGCCGTTTAGCTGTAAAAACCTTTGTCCGGGAATACGACGATTTAGTTATTCGTGAAGCCATTTTACGAGAAATTTTACGTGGTGGTCAGATCTACTATTTACATAATGATGTATCAGATATCGAAGCTGTTGCTGAAAAACTAGCCGAACTGGTCCCGGAAGCCCGAATTGCAATTGGTCATGGACAGATGCATGAACGCGATCTTGAAAGAATAATGAATGATTTTCATCATCAACGATTTAATCTTCTAGTCTGCACAACTATTGTCGAAACAGGTATTGATATTCCTAACGCCAATACCATTATCATTGAACGTGCAGATAAATTTGGTCTGGCACAATTACACCAACTGCGCGGACGCGTTGGACGTTCTTACCATCAAGCTTACGCTTATCTGTTAACGCCGCACCCTAAATTACTCAGTAAAGATGCTAAAAAACGGCTTGACGCTATCGCCACATTAGAAGATCTAGGTGCAGGTTTTGCCCTCGCAACGCACGATCTTGAGATTCGTGGTGCCGGTGAATTGCTCGGCAGTGATCAAAGTGGGCAAATTGAGACCATTGGCTTTAATTTGTATATCGAATTGCTTGAAGATGCCGTTAAATCATTAAAAGAAGGTAAAGAACCAACACTTGAATCTTTGCTGAATAATCAACAAACCGAGATAGAATTACGCTTACCAACATTAATTCCTGATGATTTTATTCCCGATGTTAACACACGTCTATCCCTGTATAAACGTATCGCAAGTGTCGATGATTTAGATGAGTTAACCGATATTCAAGTGGAAATGCGCGATCGCTTTGGTCAATTACCCGATGCTGTTTTGTTTTTATTAGACATTACTAAAATTCGTCATCATGCAAGCCAACTTGGCATTACTAAAATTGAATTGGGTGAAAAAGGCGGTTTCATCGAGTTTGGCCCTAACAATAAAATTTCGGTCGATTATTTAATAGAAATGATTCAAAAAGCGCCAAAAAATTATCGCCTAGAAGGCACAAATCGATTAAAATTGTTGAAATCAGAATTACAACGTCTTGAACGTATTGAATATATTAAAAATTTATTGGTTGATTTTGCTAAACATCAAGCTTAACAACATAATTCATAATTAATTTAAAAGAGAAATATAATGAAAAAAAGCACACTGGCAGTTGGTATTATTGCAATATTAGGAATTGGATACGTTGGCACAGCATGGTATACAGGTAATATCATTGAAACTAACATCGATAGTAAGTTAGAGCAAATAACAGAAATTGCCAATAAATATCAAGATGACTTTACCGTAAAATTTGCTTACAGCAATTATGAAAAGCATATTTTTTCAACAAAAATGCATTTAACCATTACCCTATCGCCTATCGATTCCCCTAATGATAGCATCAATTTATTTAACGATGATATTACTATCCACCATGGTCCTTTCCCAATTGCCGCCCTAAGCAAAGGTTGTTTAACACCGCAGATGGCTTGGATAGATTATACCATGACCGAACAGGCTTACCCTGAGCTTTGGAAACTTGCTGATAACAAGCCACTGATTACTGGGCATGCGGGTGTAAGTTATGGTCAATATTTGACTGTTGCATTGGCAAATAAAGCCATTACCATGACAAATGCCCAATGGGATGGGCTTGACGGTAAACTCGATCTTTCTGAAGGAAACTACACATTTGAAAGTAATAGTGATGCATCAAGCATTAAAAGTACGGCCAATTTAGACAAATTTGTTTATCAATTAAATGATAAAAGTTCAATTTCATTAAATAAATTAAAATTATCAGCACAACCAAATAGTGAAAAAGGCAAGATAAATTACGAGATTAGCTTTGATAACTTTAAAACTATTATGGATGATTTTGATATACAAGGCAATGTTGAAGTCAGTAATGTTAATAGCAAAGGTGTCATTGATTCGAATGATGTTAATATGGATATCGAAACAACGTTTGATAAATTTACCTTTATACCAACTGGCAAATATTCAAATATAATGTCACAAGTTGAACTGCAAAAATTTGATTTCAAGCAAAAATCTGTAGTTAACTCAACCAATACTGTCGATGGTTCAACAAAATCAACAATTGGTTCTATCATTTTAGGTCAACAAAACTTAGGCTCAACCCTTTTAGATCTGGATTTTAAAGGTGTTGATAAGAGATTCATTTTTTCAAATATAAATGAATCTTATAGTTACAACAGTGACGCTTCTAGCAATCCAGTTAATACTAAGGTAACGTTAAATAAGTTTAATTTTCACAATGCTAGTGGCGATATTAATATGACCGCAAATATTGATATTTCTGGTGTTGACAGTGATGATTTAACCATCAGCGATATTGATAATATTAATGCTTTGCAATTTAGCCTACATGCACCATTTGATGTTATGGCGCGTTTTGCTGCACAAATGGATAACCCGAAAAGCAACGAAGTCACCGCAGATCAACTATCTAAAGCTAATCAAACAGTTCAAATCATGGCAAAAATGTTCTTAAGTGGTTCTGATGCATTCGTATTTAATAACGGCAACACTAAAGGTGTATTCTCTGACATAGATTTTTCTAAAGATAAAGATGAGGTTTTAGTGAATGGTAAAACAATTGCTAAAGATGAATTTTTAAATAATCTATAATTACCTATTACATAAAATCTGATAACAGATGAGCTATTGCGCCGGTCAATTCTGGCGCAATGTTTTTTTAAATCATTGAGCAAAAACAGGTTATGAACACAAACTCCCCATCTCACAACGAAAATCAATTTAAACGTACCATGAAAACTCGGCATTTAATAATGCTATCGCTAGGGGGCGTGATTGGTACAGGGTTATTTTTTAATACAGGTTATATTATCGCAACGGCCGGCGCAATTGGCGCAATCATCGCCTATTTAATTGGCGCTTTAGTGGTTTATTTAGTCATGCTATGTCTTGGCGAACTGGCTGTTGCCATGCCCGAAACGGGCGCATTTCATGCTTATGCGTCGCGATTTATCAGTCCAGGAACAGGCTACACTGTTGCTTGGCTTTATTGGTTAACTTGGACTGTAGCACTAGGTTCTAGCTTTACTGCTGCTGGCCTATGTATGCAGTATTGGTTTCCTACTGTTTCGGTTTGGATTTGGTGTCTAATTTTCTGTGTCGTGATTTTTGCTCTAAATATTATTACCGCTCAATTTTTTGCGGAAAGTGAATTTTGGTTTTCAATCATTAAAGTGGTCACCATTATCATCTTTATTATTGCTGGCTCTGCTGCAATATTTGGCTTTATTCCAATGAAAAACGACATGCCAGCACCTTTTTTACATAATATAACTGACAATGGTTGGTTTCCAAATGGCATTATTCCGATTATTATGACGATGGTTTCAGTTAATTTTGCTTTTTCTGGGACCGAATTAATAGGCATTGCTGCTGGCGAAACGCATAATCCTGAAAAGAGCATACCGTTAGCAATTAAAACCACAATTTTAAGATTGATTATCTTTTTTGTTGGCACTATTTTTGTGTTAGCCGCGTTATTACCGATGGATCAAGCTGGCGTAATTAAAAGTCCATTTGTTATGGTATTTGAAAATATTGGTTTACCTTATGCAGCTGACCTATTTAATTTTGTTATCTTAACTGCAATTTTGTCAGCAGCAAACTCTGGGCTATACGCATCAGGACGTATGCTTTGGTCACTTTCAAATCAAGGTACACTACCAAAATGCTTTAGCAAATTAACCCAAAAAGGCATTCCAACTATTGCTATCGCAGTCAGTATGCTAGGTGGGTTATTAGCACTATTTTCAAGTGTTATTGCGCCCGACTCGGTATTTGTTGCACTAACTGCTATTTCGGGTTTTGCCGTAGTTGCAGTGTGGTTAAGCATTTGTGCTTCACACTACTTTTTTAGAAAACAACTTTCAGTCGCTGAGCTAAAAACACTAAAATATAAAGCCCCATTGTACCCAATTGTACCTATATTAGGTTTTATATTATGCTTAATTGCCTGTGTCGGTCTTGCGTTCGATCCAGAGCAGCGTATTGCATTATATTGTGGTATTCCTTTTGTTATTGTTTGTTTTATTGCACATCATTTTACCGAAAAATACCAAAAAAAGAGTCATGCCAATGAATAGTTGTAATCCAATAGCTGCTTTGCTAAAGCAGAAAAAATACATTGTTATTGATGGTGCGCTTGCCAGCGAATTACAACGCCGTGGTTGTGATTTAAATGATAGTTTGTGGTCTGCTAAAGTGCTTATTGAGCAACCCGAATTAATCAGTCAAGTCCATTATGAATATTTTAAAGCAGGCGCTGATTGCGCTATCACGGCAAGTTATCAAGCTACTCCGCTCGGGTTTGCCAAAAAAGGGATTGATTTAAAACAGTCCATAGCCTTAATCAAAACAAGTGTTAAACTTGCTAAGCAAGCCAAACAACGTTATTTAAATGAGCTAGCTGATAACAACCCACTCCTGATTGCAGGATCAGTTGGCCCTTATGGTGCTTATTTGGCCGATGGTTCAGAATATACGGGCGATTATCAACTAACTGAACAGCAATTTATTCAATTCCATTTGGATCGAATTAAAGCGTTAATTGAGGCAAAAGTCGATATTCTTGCTTGTGAAACGTTACCCTCTTTTCCCGAAATTCAAGCGTTAACCAAGCTTATTGCACAATTCCCAACGATAACTTGTTGGTTTTCTTTAACGTTAAAAGATGAAAATCATTTAAGTGATGGTACCCCAATATCAAAGGTGATTAACTATCTAAACAACGTTGATCAGATTGTAAGTGTTGGCATTAATTGCATTGCGTTAGAAAAAGTCACGCCTGCATTAGCGGTAATGAGTAAGCTGACAACTAAGCCTATTATTGTTTATCCTAATTCTGGTGAGCAATACGATCCTACCACCAAGCAATGGCATAAAAACCATCAACATTGCTGTACCTTTGCAAATCAAATTGATATATGGACAAAACTCGGGGCGAAATTAATCGGTGGGTGTTGCCAAACCACACCAAAGGATATTGTAGAAATAACAGCGTTATTAAATCGTCAATAAACCATTGAGCTTATAAACCTATTGCTCAATGTTATAGTTGAATATTGTAACGTTTATCGCCCATCAATTGGGATTTGATGGGTTTATATCAACACTAAATTGGATTAGTTGTGAGTTCTTGCAGCTAGAACTCGTTCAACGGTATCGACAATTGCTTGTGTTTGCGAATCTATTTCAATATTGACATGATCACCTATTTTTTTGCTATCTAACGTGGTGATTGCTAATGTTTCAGGAATAAGATGTAAATCAAAACAATTTTGCTGTATATCACCAACAGTTAAGCTGGCACCATCAACACCAATAAATCCTTTATAGAGTACATATTTCATAAATTGGGCTGGCATAGCTAAAGTCATTTGACAATTAGTTGCTGTTTTTTGAATATTGGTAATGGTTGCCACGCAAGAAATATGTCCGGACATAACATGCCCTCCTATTTCATCACCATATTTTGCACTACGCTCAATATTCACGTAATCATTAATTTTTTTAGCGCCCAATGTAGTAAGTGCTAAGGTTTCTTGCATAATGTCAAACGACACCCAATCTTGTTCAAAACCGGTCACAGTTAAGCAACAACCATCATTGGCAATAGACGCGCCAATTTTCAAATTGTGATTTAGCTCATCAGGCAATTTGACCTTATAAGTGCGCAGTTTATCGTGATCGATAATATCAATAATTTGCCCCACACCTTGCACAATTCCTGTAAACATAATGTATCCTTAATAAAAAACGGTTATTCGATATTATTTTAACTTATTTAGGACAAAATTAGCTAGAATTAGCATAGTTAACTTAATTTGAAAGCCAAATAGAATAATATGTTTAAACAGTTTGCCACCAATCCATGAGCCATTTATGTTACAAAAATAAAATTAACTGCACATTTTTAACTGAAAATAGTCATGAATTCACTAAATAGAATGGCTTATTTGTAGGCAGCTATTTGCCTTGATTGTCATTGAATTAGTGATCCTAATCATTGAAATAAAGTCTTATACAATTTAATTGCTTAGCTAATAATAAGATTATAACCCAAGGTATACATTTTGTTATGATCTCGGTTATAGTTAACCACATTTGTCAACAAAACAGATAAAATATCATTAAATAAAACTATCGAATTTGTAAGGATCTTTATATGTTAAAACTTATTTTAGCTATTTCGGTTGGTTCCGTGGCTGGAGGATTATTAAGATGGTTTTTATCATTAAAATTAAATGTGATTGCCTTTGCCATTCCTATTGGTACTTTACTGTCTAATCTGATTGCGGGTTACGTTATCGGTTTTGCTATTGCATTTTTTACACATAGTCATCTTTCAGCAGAATGGCGACTGCTGGTTATTACTGGCTTTTGTGGAGGGTTATCTACCTTTTCAACATTTTCAGCCGAAATAGTTAACTTTATACAAGAAGGCAAAATAACATGGGCACTAACAACCATTGCTGTTCACGTTATTGGTTCAATATTAATGACTTTTTTAGGTATTTTATCTTATCAATATTTTCGCTCTTGATTTTATATAAACAGATTTACCTTAAAAGAATCATCAAACAGAGTTTACAACCGCAAAATACTGTATTAATATACACTGTATATAAATACAGTTTAGAGGTTATTATGTTTATTGAACATTCAACTCCACAACTTATTGCGGTTGATTTTGAATCACCTTTTCAACAATTATTACAACAACAGCAATCTTTATTAAAATCATTAAATAAAGCCAAAAAATGGCAATTATGGCTTTCAGATAGACCAATGCTAAAACGTTCATGGTTTAATACAGCTGGGCTTGATAAACAAAAAGTGATTCAATTGGCTAATTTGAAAAATGAAAATTTAATTGCAACTATTGAAAAAGCCCTGCAAAGCGAAACTTGTAGCTATATTGCTGCTTGTATTCATAATTTGAATGAACAGGATAAACAACGCTTGCAAAAGGCGGTATCAAATAGTGATACATGCTTATTATTAGTTAATGATGAACAATATCAACAGCAGACACAATATCATTAATCATTTTGAGTATTACACAGCAAAACCTTATTTAGTCATTAAATGACTAAGTTTACTATTCGCTGTTTAATGACGTGCTTGAAGAAAATTCATAGTTAACTGCTAATATTCATTTTATGCAAACAAAGTTAAATCAATAAATATAGCGTTATCATCATACAAAGGTGAGTTTAAACAACTAAAAAGATCTTTTTTTTGGGATCTTTTTAGTTGCTTGGGCATTTAATCGTACATAAAATTAATATTGACTCTATTTTTATCTAAATCAATCATCAATTCACATCCTGTCCATATTGTCTTACCGTTAGTTAAATTATTATCGATGTGAAATTGCCTTAATTTGATTAGATAACTTAATATTCCTAAATTCACATATCTTGGAGTCGTAAACCAATTTCTTTCATTAAGATCGTTGATATAATCATATTCATAATGGCAACGCTGATCATTTGATAAAAATTTAGCTTTCATAATCACTTTTTTCGCTTCTATTGGCGCGACATTAAGTAAAATTTGGCTTATACCATTATAGATACTACTATCCTCTCTCATTGCTTATCTCCTAGGATATTTCAAAAAAAATTGACAACTAACATTTTGAGTTCACGTTGAACATAAAATTAATAGGGATAATCTACAACTGATATTAAAGTACTATTTAAAATGTATCGCTTTAAATACTAAGCAAAAATCAACGGTTTTGATAAGCTTAATATTTGTCTTATTTGATCAATAAATAATGTTATTACGAATTACTAAGTTTAAAAGCAAATCTGATTTGATAAAGTGAAAGTCTAACTAGCATAATGAATGCTTAACATAATTAGATTCATCACTAGGTATATATAGTTAAAATATTGCTGGGCATTCTACGATAAAAGTGCTAAAAACCAAAACTATTAATCAATACTTGTCAGCTATTTAGTACTGTTTATTAAATGTAATGGATAATGACATGCATGACACTTATCGTGCAATCTACCTATAAAACATTTAAAATCAAATGTTAACCATTTTTTTAACCATTACTCTTTACAAGAGTTTTCCACCATAAAAACCATTTAATTTACATTATAAAAGCCTTAATTAACAAAATAACAGGTGCAGATAGGCAAACCTGAGTATGCCAGAGATGATTTAACATAAAATATAAATGACTATTAAATCGCTACAGCAAAAATCTAGCTAGTATTCAATAAATTGAATAACAAAAAATCGTTCCGTTGTTGATAATACTAAATTCCAAAAATATACTTTACTAATTTAATATGTACACTTATAATAATAACACTTATTAAAATCATGGAAGAACACTATGAATACTATTACAACCTCGTTTTTACTCCCTACTACGGCTAAACCTGAACACGTATGGCAATATTATGTTGATTTATCTTTAAGAAAATTGTGGGAAACCGATCTTGAGGATTTTAAATTATTCGGTGAGATGAAAACGGGTGCAGAAGGTATATTTAAATTACAAAATACACCAGAAATGCCCGTTACTTTATCAAAGGTTATCGTTAATCAAGAATTTACTGAACAATTTATGATGCCAGAGATGGGCGTTTTCTATTTTTCACATCAAATTGTGCCAATTGCAACAAATCAATATGCATTAAAATCAGAAATATCATTAAAGCCTAATCAAAACGTAGCGGATAGTGCATCTTATCATTTCATAAAACAACTGTCTGATGATATTATTGACAAAACATATGCATTGAAAAATTTAGTTGAAAGGTAAATGATGATTCAGGACAATAAGTTTTGTACACAATTTGTAAAAGACGCTGACTCATTAGGATTTGTCTTTATGCGCACTTATTCGTCCTGGCAGACCAAAATCAAACAATGTCTAAAAAAATACGCGATTACTCACCCCCAATTTATTGTACTGGCAACGCTTGCTTATCTATCCCAATCTGATGACGAAATAACCCAAGTAATATTAGCGACCAAAACCAATATTGATGTCATGACAATTTCGCAAATTTTAGATAATTTAGAAAAAAAAGGGTTAGTAAAGCGATCGACCTCAATCAAAGATAGCCGAGCAAAGCGTATTAATTTGACACAAAGTGGTTTAGATAAAGCCAATGAAACAGTATCTTTAGTGGAAGCGATCGATAATCAATTTTTTTCAGTATTGGGCAATAACACGCCAATTTTTCATCAAATGCTATCAAAATTGTTAGAACGTAATCATTGAACTTATGCTAGACAACAAGTTAGCCATAATCGATTAAACAACTAAAAACAACAACAAACGGATGAAGCAAATCTCACAAATTTACTTTTAATTTTTCCCTCCTTTTCATCAATCACTATTAAATAAAAGTCTGTACTCAGTTTTAGCATGTTAGCGTTTTACTTGTTATTAGCATTCTTGCGGATAAAAGCCCAGTTGTGTCTAGTCATTTTAGGTTGGTCTACATATAAACATGCTGGATAATAAATCATAGCACTTTAAGTTTAGAGGTAATTAGCATTACACACTCAATACTATTTTCAATTTTATTGCTGAATAAAAGATAAGGCACTTTTTCCAATATGCTTTTAACGTACTTGCTTGTTTTAATTAAGCTAAGTTGATGTTCTCACGTTGCTAGGGCTGATAAGGCTAAGGTATTTTTTATCATTTTACTTTGTGCTGATACTACACTTTTAGTGTAGATTAATATCATTATCAACATATTCAATACACTTTAATGTAGTTCCATTAATTAGAGCGTTGAGCTGATAGCATACTGCGTTTATTGAATTTTTAGCGCATCTTGTTTAGCCTGATTAATAACTGCTTTAGCCATCCATTGTGACAAAGATACTACCTGTTGGTTATCGAGTTTCCAGATATCTTTCAGCACTAAAAATATTTCTGACCCATAAATAACCGAAATCGCATGCAAAACATTATTATAAATTTGTTCAGGCATTTGAGATTTAAGCGGTTTTAAAATAGTTGATAAAATCTCCTTCCGGTTACCACGAACTAATTTATCACTTTGTTGAGATAAAGTCGTTCTTTCTGCTGCCCATTGTTGTAATGAAATTCTTAATGCTGCACGAAGTGCCCCTTCATGTTTTAACATTTGTGGAAAGGCAAAAGCTAAAAAATCCAATATTTGTTGATCTGGATCTTGGTTATCGGATTGCCAGTTAAAGATCGGCTCTAATGCGCTTTCTACAACAGCAGCAATTAAGTCGCTTTGAGTTGGAAAGTAACGATATGCTGTGGCTCTAGATATACCCGATTTATCTGCAAGTTCAGTAATCGTCAGTTCACACCCCTGCTCTAGGGTATTTAGTGCAGTATTGATTAAACGATCAAACGTTCGTTTTTTCACACCGCTATATTTAGGTGATGAAGCTAAGCTGTTATGAGTCATACGGTCAATTTTCTAATTACATTTTTAATGTATATATCATACTTCAATTTTCGGTATTCAATAAATTTTATGATTTAACAAAAAATGAGACTAAAGTCTCATTTTTGATTTATAATATGTGGCAGACTATCACCCCATAGGTCAAAGTATCGAATTTTAATTTATCCATAAAGGAGGGATAAATGACATCTAACAATATGATTTATTTAGTATCGACACTTGATACCAAAGGGGAAGAAATTGTTTATATTAAAAACCTGCTCGCTGAAAAAGATTTAATCTGTAAAATTGTCGACTTATCAACGCAGCCCCATGCTTTTAATCATCTGGCTGATGTCAGTGCCAGTCTGATTGCTAGTTTTCATCCTGAAGGTAGTAGTGCTGTTTTTTGTGGAGATAGAGGAAAAGCCATTGTCGCAATGGCGAAAGCGTTTGAGCTATTTTTATCTAAACAAAACGATATTGGTGCAATACTGGGGTTGGGCGGTTCAGGCGGCACTGCATTAATCACACCGGCTATGCAGTCATTAGCAATTGGTATACCTAAATTGATGGTATCAACCATGGCATCGGGTGACATTTCGGGTTATATCGGTGCTAGTGATATTGCCATGATGTACTCAGTTACTGATATTGCCGGGATAAACGTTATCTCAAGAAAAATTTTAAGCAATGCAGCAAACTTTATCGCTGGTTCAATATTATTTAAAAAGCAAGAAGTGGTCGAAGATAAACCAGCGATAGGGTTAACGATGTTTGGTGTAACAACGCCATGTGTACAATCTGTTTCAGCTCAGCTTCATGATCAATATGATTGCTTAATTTTTCATGCCACGGGTAGTGGTGGAAAGGCAATGGAAAAATTAGCCGATAGCCACCTTTTACATGGCGTGCTTGACATTACAACAACCGAAGTATGCGACTATTTATTTGGCGGTGTATTGGCTTGCGATGATAATCGGTTTGATGCGATAGCTAGAAGCCAAATACCTTATATTGGATCTTGTGGGGCACTCGATATGGTTAATTTTGCAAGCCCTGATACCATTCCTGAAAAATATCAAAATCGATTGTTCTATCCACACAATCCGCAAGTAACATTAATGAGAACCACACCAGAAGAAAATCAACAAATGGCGAATTGGATTGCAAATAAACTTAACCAATGCCAAGGATATGTCACCTTTATCATCCCCGAAGAAGGATTTTCAGCCTTAGATATAAAAGGCGGTGCGTTTTGGTCACCAGACGCTAACAAAGCCTTTATTGAAGAGTTCGAAAAAACGTATATGGTCACCGAAAAAAGACGATTAATTAAAGTTCCTTATCACATAAACTCACCACAGTTTTGTGATCTAATTATCAACGAATTTAAAAAAATAATGAAATAAATGGAGAGAATTATGACAAGTAAACGCGCACAGTTGTTAAAAAAATTTCACGATATGATAGCTAAAGGCCAACCAATTATTGGTGGCGGTGCTGGTACTGGATTGTCGGCTAAATGCGAAGAAGCGGGTGGTATCGATCTCATTGTTATCTATAATTCTGGCCGTTATCGTATGGCGGGTCGTGGTTCGCTAGCAGGTTTACTTGCTTATGGGAATGCCAACGAAATTGTTATGGATATGGCAAAAGAGGTGTTACCGGTAGTTAAAAATACCCCTGTGCTAGCTGGCGTAAATGGCACCGATCCATTTTGTCAATTTGATCAGTTTTTAGATAAATTAAAAGAAACCGGTTTTGCAGGCGTACAAAACTTTCCAACTGTTGGTTTAATCGATGGTAACTTTAGGGCAAATCTTGAAGAAACAGGCATGGGGTATGCGTTAGAAGTTGAGATGATTCGTCAAGCAAATCAAAAAGATTTACTGACAACACCTTATGTATTTAGTGAACAAAATGCTATTGATATGGCAAAAGCCGGCGCAGATATTTTAGTACCTCATATGGGACTAACAACAGGCGGAAGTATCGGGGCAGAAACTGCACTAAAACTTGCTGACTGTGTACCACTAATTAATCAATGGGCAAAAGCAGCGAAGGCAATTCGACCTGATATCATCATACTATGTCATGGTGGTCCAATTGCAACCCCTGAAGATGCTGAGTATATTTTACAAAATTGTCCAGATTGTAATGGTTTCTATGGTGCAAGCTCAATGGAACGTTTACCGACCGAAATTGCTCTAAAACAGACCACCCAGCAATTTAAAGCGATTCGTCGTTAATCTATAATCGCCAAAAACTGCACAAAATTATTAAAGAACGGCTCAATCATCCTAGAGCCGTTACTTTAACATTAAATACCTCAAGCAATATTCTTTATAAAATACGTATAGCCATAGTACCCAAAAGATCGCGATAAAGATTCAATCAAATTTGATAAAATAATTGATAACAGATAAAAGGCCAAGTATAACTACACATAATAACTTGATTTAACTTCGTATAAAGGTAGCAAATGCTAGACATTCTTAATTTTATTGAATCATATCAGAAACATCATTCTGTATTTGATCGAAAGTTAGCGTTAATAAAACAGTTAATTATTTATCTCGATAAACATGATTTTCAAGGTCATATTGACAACATTTTGCCCATTTTGGATCAGCACACCGGTTACAGTGAATTCCGAATCATGAATGATTGTGAATCGAACAATCCGAATTTATGGATAGAATACCAATATCATGGCAAACATATTCGACTTAGTCCTGGCGATATTGTCATTACCATGAAAAAATGATATCAATGCTAAGTGATATCATTTTTCATAAATTTATAATGATTTTTTAATTTATTTAATCATCGGTAATGAAATTAAAAATGATAAAAACCATTACGTTGATAATGTCATCGCAAATGAGTGAGTCATTCAATTAAGAATTAACTTGACTATCATGGATTTCGACAACGAGCACATTACCTTCATCTTTTAGGAAAGATTCATCATTATTTGGTGCGCGTAGAGACATCATTTTGTCATCGCCACATTCCATTGTATCGCCCGCAACCATGGTTGCACCACTTTCACGTAAATAATTGAGCACATTACTAAATAACGTAAAGTAGTATTCGCTTTCATCATGACTTTTCGCTAATACAGCAAAATCTGGCAGCCCAAATGCATCGGCACCATAGGTACGCATCCAGACACCGTCGACGTTTTCCACTTGATATTTAACAAACCCACAGAACAATGTTGGTAAAGAAGTGGATAGTAAATCAATTCCATCTTCATCAGTAACTAATTCTAACAGTGATTCAATTGGGAAAGAAGTATGAGCTTGCTCATTTATGACGGCTAACGCATTAAACGTTGCAAAACTTGCTGCTAAACGCGCCAATGCTAAATATTGTTCGAGGACATCTTGCTCATAGCCTTTATAAAATAACATTAAATGACTATCGTGATGACGAACTTGTTCTTTGATATCTTGGCTATAATGTGCTGAGGCAATACAAGGCTCTAACGCATTGGCAGGATAAGGATGATTCATACCAATTAATTGAATAACATGTTTATCCCAACCAATTAACAAGTAACATCCTCCATCTAATTGCTCGAATGGTGTTTCATATTGAATATTTTTTATTGAAGGATCTATCTTAAGTAGCGCTTCTTTTAATTGATTTTTATCAAAATCCAATTTGCCCTTAAACAAAACACTTAGGCTTATGGCATTGTCAATATTTGGATTAGCCACTAATGTGCCACTCTCTAACATTGATTTGTTTTTTTTACCAAAAAGACGTGAAAAAAAATTCATTGATACCTTCCTTTATCATATACAATCAAAAAATAAGCACTAAATTGTCATTAGTGCAGGATGTTATTGAGAATTATACTTTACGATATTGCGCCACTAATACCAAACTTCCATCTTTTAAAAAGCCCTCTTCTGCTGAGGGTTCACGCAAAAGCATTATTTTACCGCGATCATCTTCGATAGTATGCCCTGCTGCTATTTCTGCATGAGTCTGATGCAAATACAATAATAGATTATTGAATATATTTAGGTATTTATCTGTTTCATCAAAACTTTCAGCAAACACAGCAAAATCGGGAAATCCTAGCTGACCAGCACCATAAGTTCGCATACAGATGCCAGTATGAATATCTACTTTCATGGCTTTAAAACCGACAAAAAATAGGGGTAAACATTCACAAAGTAATTCAATCCCATTATCACTCTCAACTAACGCACTAACCACATGAGTTGACAAAATAGTCTGTGCCTTTAGGTTAAGTAGCCCTACCATATTAAAATGTTCAAAGCCAATAGCAAATTGCGTTAATATCAAATACTGTTTAATAAGATCATCTTCATAACCATAATAAGAGATTATAATATGGCTATTATGATTTTTAATCGTTTCAATTAAATCTTGATTATCCCTGGCAAATTCAATACTTTGCTTTACTACCTCGGGTGAGCAAGCCGTATCAAAACCAACAACTTTAATTAAATGTTGGTTCCAACTCGCTAAAGCATTAAATGCTTCACCCTTGCCACAAGGCAAAGACTGGAACTTGACGTTCTTCATTGAAGAATTAATTTTGCCTAGAGATCGAGTTAATTTATTGAAATCAAAAGAGAGAGTACGATCAACTAAAATAGTTAATGAAAGTGGATTTTTTATAGCGGGATTTTCAATGATCGCACTGTCTGATTGCGCTACATTACTTTTTTTAAAAGTAAACAGTCTAGACAAAATACTCATGAAAATTTCCTAATACATTGTTGTGTTATAACATTATTTATAACAAAATATGACTTTAATCATTTTTATGTATACCTTATATTATTTATCTATTTTTTTCAAATAGTATCGTTTTTTTCAACAACAACTTTACCACTGTACCTGTTCAAGCTCACTGATTAAAAAGTCGATTAAGCAACGAGTACGAAGTGGCAATAATTTACGGCTTGGATACATTGCATAAATATTATAATCTTCAACATAATAATTAGTTAAAACCGAAACTAACTGACCGGCTTTAACATCTTGACCAATAATGAAGTCAGGCTGCTTTGAGATACCACCACCTTGAAGTATTATTTGCCTGCATGTATCGCCATTATTACAATAGACATTTGCACTCAAATTTACCGAATAACAGCGATTATTTTGATAAAAATTCCATTGCTCTTTTTTTGCCCAGTGACTGTACATAATAATTTTATGTTGTTTAAGATCATCGGGATTTATTGGCATGCCATAGTGAGCAATATAATCAGGGGAAGCGGCTACAATCATTTTAGTTGTAGCTAATTTACGACTAATTAAAGAAGAATTGTCTAAATTACCAATTCGAATAGCTAGGTCATATCCCTCTTCCAATAAGTTAACAAAGCGATCGGATAGAGTGATATCTAAAATGATTTGAGGATATTTTTTGCTAAATTTTTGCCATAATGGCGCTAAATGCAAAACACCAAAACTAACAGGAACATTAACTCGTAAAATACCTTGTGGGCTAGCTTGCTTTAAACTCAGACTTTCTTCTGCTTCTGCTGTAGCATTAATAATGGCTTTTGCTTGCCAGTAAAAGGTTTGCCCTTCATTAGTTACAACCATATTACGTGTTGTACGCTGTAATAATCTTACTTGTAGGCGATCTTCTAAAGCTTGAATATAACGGGACACCGCTTGTTTAGACAAATTTAATTTACCCGCTGCTTCAATAAAACTGTTACAATCAACAACGGTGACAAAAACTGTCATCTCCAAAAATTTATTTGATTTATTCATCCATTTTCACCTAGTCAAGTAATTGTTCCACTTAATGAGACAATAAGTCACATAATAGCTTATTTATCTACAAATAAATAACCATTATGATGAACTTACCATTTAAATGATAATAATTGTTAACATATAGGAAAAATAAAATGAAACAATATCGAATTGATTTAGCCTCACTTATTTTACGCATTACGCTTGGTGTCATGTTTTTAGCGCATGGTTTTACTAAATTAGTTGTGTTTACCCCTGCTGGCACTGCCCAATATTTTGAGTCACTTGGTTTTCCAGGTTTTGTGGGGTATTTAACTATTTTGTTTGAAATTGGGAGTGGTGTTTTATTATTGTTAGGGATTTTCACACGCATAATCAGCTTTTTAGCCGTAATTCAGATGATTGTTATTACTTATATTCATTCAGCAAATGGATGGATGTTTACTAATACGGGGGGCGGCTTTGAATATCCTGCATTTATGGCAATGACAGCATTAAGTTTATTGCTATTAGGTACTGGATGCTTTAGCCTTTTCTCTAAAAGGTATCAATTAATCAATCTACTATAAAAAACCAAACAATAAATTAAACTAAAAAGTTAATAAAAAAAAACAAAGGAAAGGCAAAATTAAGCAACAAGCTTATTGCCTTTCCTAATACAGTTGCAATGAAAATATTAAGGAAATTAATTTACGCTCATCTCTTCAATAATAGCACTAACAATTTTGTGCGCTTTGTGCGCTTTTTTTAATCACTTTACCACGTTGTTCATGCCCAATTACTGTCGGCAATATCATGGGACAATTTAAGCTTAATTGCTAAGATTTATCCTCCCCTTATGTTACCGAGTTAATATAATAATTTTTTTGATACACTGTGGTTACCGAATCACAAAAATTGACAGTTGAAACATCAGTAGAATTGATCCCAAAATTTGCATCATAACCCTACTTGAGATAAATACGATAAATCGTATCGTTAGAAAAAAGACTAACCGCTACTTTGTTAACATTCATTACTTGGAAGTTTACTCAATCATAGTAGGGATAATCAGATAAATAGGCCAAAAGCATGTAGACAAAAACGGTAAGATAAAATAGATCACATCAAAAAATTTCTGTTTTTTACCTTGGTACGTTTTTCTGTGTAATTGATAATATCGAATAGCAAAGGCAAAAAGAATACCTGTTATTGGAAATAATAAAAGGGAAAATTCCCTATAACATAGACTGTATGATAACCATCCAATGATAATTAATGTCGCAACTTGATTACAACGATACAAATCAACTTTATAGTTATTAGATTTATTTAATCTGTTAGCACGATGGTATCGAATTGTGATCGGAAAAAGAATAGTAAAAATGGATAACAGCACTAATACCATCACACCCATATCCATATAGATATAATCAAACAAGTCAAAGCAAAGTAAACCAATAAAAATGACTAAACAATATTTAACAAACCAATGATATCTAATCCCAAAAAACAAAAAAGCACTTAAATACGGTAAATAAAAGAAAGGAAACATAAACAGCCATACGAATATATAGCTATCGGTATGATCTGAAGGATGCAACATGACGAATTCTTATAATAAATAACCTTTTTTCATATAGTTAAATTATATCACATTGCAAATCAACAATAAAATTCAATAAAAACATCAAAAGAATCGATTTAATAATTGTTCATTCTATGACTTTAACTAATCTCAATAAACTGTTCACAACTTATTACAGATGCAAAATTCATTAAAGCAGACATAAAACTGTTATGGACAGTTTTAGCCGGTATCCATTCACCATTAAACTCAAGATCTCGAGTAGTGCAAGCATCATCAATCAATATTGGTTGATAACCTAATTCGCTGGCACATCGCGTCGTGGAGTCAATACACATATGACTCATCATGCCACAAATAACTAATTGTTTAACATTTTGCTGCTGTAATTTTTTTTGTAAATCGGTTTGAAAAAAACTATTGGGATAAGACTTTTGTATAATTTGCTTATATTGATTGCTCGAAGCTAGCAAATCTGGGTGAATGTCGGCACCATGACTCCCTTTGGCAAAAAAAGTTGCATTAGGATCTAATTTAATATGTTGAATATAAAAAATGGGTAAGCCATTTTCGGAAAAATATTTTTGTATTGTTAAGATGTTGTTTAGAACACGTTCAGTATCAACTAATGTAAATTTACCTTGCGGAAAATAGTCATTTTGTACATCAATAATTACTAATCCTTGTTTCACTGCTTTCTCCTGTCATTGTTTTATACAACTAAATTATGCGATAATTTGTCATTGCCTAACATAGTGTATTGAAAGCATTTAGATAAATTAACTTTCAGCGTGAAAAAATGGATAAAAAAGATCGAGCTATTTTAAATGAACTTAAAAATAACAGTCGACAATCCTGGAAAGAGATTGGTGAAAAAATCTATCTGTCTGGTCAAGCAGTCGGTCAACGAGTAGTAGAGTTACAAATTAAAGGTATTATTGAAAAATTTACAATCAAAGAAAAAACCAAACATCTGCAATTCATCACTATTTACATGAACACGAATCAATTTGAATCTTTCGAGCAGCTAATTAAATCTTATTGCGAAATAATTGAGTTTTATAAAATTACCGGAGATGGCTGTTATTTTATAAAAAGCTGTTTTGATCCCCAAGCACTAACAACTTTTTTAGAAAAAATAGAATATTTTTGTCGTTATAAGGTCAGTCACCAGCTAAAAAATATTCTATAAAATGGTCATGTTTATTCACACTAAACATGTCAAATCGACCTTAAGGTAAATTTTTTTTAGATTTTTTTGATCAAAACTAAAAAAACAGTTGCCAGTGAGCAAAAACTGTTATATTTTGTACAACAGTATTTATAGTCAATTAAATTATTGGTTTATTTTATGAATTGTTTTTGCGCTTTAGTTATTAAACATCATCACCATCATCATTCCTGAATAGTCTTCGGGCGATAGGTGCTGGAAGACATTTGATCTTCCGGTGATAACGCAAAAGCAAATAGAAAACCCTCGGAAGATCAAACTTCCGAGGGTTTTTTGTTTTTAGTTGATAAATTTTGGTTAAGTTGGAGAATAAATATGTTGGATAATTCACGTTTACGCATTGCTATGCAAAAATCGGGACGCTTAAGTGATGAGTCAAAAAAATTGCTTGCGCAGTGTGGTATTAAAATTAATCTTCAAGAGCAACGTTTAATTGCTTTTGCTGAAAATATGCCAATTGATATTTTACGTGTTCGTGATGATGATATACCTGGTTTGGTAATTGATGGAGTCGTAGATATTGGTATTGTTGGTGAAAACGTTTTAGAGGAAGAAGTACTCGACCGTCAAGCAGAAGGTGAAAATCCACAATATAAAAAATTACGACGTTTAGATTTTGGTGGCTGCCGTTTATCAATCGCTGCGCCGCGTGATTTTGATTATACTGGCCCTGAATGTTTAAATGATTTACGTATTGCCACTACTTACCCACACTTATTGCGTCGTTATCTATCTCAATACAACGTCAACTTTAAAACTTGCTTGCTAAATGGTTCGGTCGAGGTCGCTCCGCGCGCTGGACTTGCCGATGTGATTTGCGATCTTGTCTCTAGTGGCGCCACGTTAGAAGCCAACGGGCTACGAGAAATTGAAATTATTTACCAATCTAAAGCTTGCCTGATTCAGCGACAAGGTGAAATGCCACAAGTCAAACAAGCCTTAATCGATAAAATAATGACACGTATTCAAGGTGTTATTCAAGCACGAGAATCAAAATATATTATGTTACATGCTCCAACTGAAGTGTTAGACCAAGTCGTTGCATTGTTACCCGGCGCGGAAAATCCAACAATCCTCCCGTTGACAGGCGAACAAAATCGAGTTGCGCTGCACATGGTTAGCAGTGAGTCACTGTTTTGGGAAACCATGGAAAAACTAAAAGCATTAGGCGCCAGCTCTATTTTGGTATTACCAATTGAAAAAATGATGGAGTAATAAAAATGAAAATCTCATATTGGCAACAATGTTCAGATAAACAACAGCAAGCACTACTCATGCGACCTGCCATTGCTGCATCAGATACTATCAGTCAAGCTGTTACGACAATTTTAGAACAAGTAAAACAAGACGGTGATAAGGCGCTAATAGCACTTAGTAATAAATTTGATAAAGTCCAAATTAAACAAATAAAATTAACTGAAGCTGAAATAAAAGCGGCAACTGCTCGAGTCAATCAAGAATTGAAGCAAGCCATGCAGTTAGCGGTATCAAATATCAAAAAGTTCCATCAAGCCCAAGTTAAACCTGTCATCAATGTTGAAACGATGCCAGGCATAAATTGTCAACTAGTCACTCGACCTATTGATTCAGTAGGGTTATATATTCCAGGTGGTTCAGCACCCTTATTTTCAACGGTATTAATGTTGGCCACTCCAGCAAAAATTGCCGGATGTCGAAAAGTGATTTTATGTTCGCCCCCTCCAATCGCTGACGAAATTTTATATGCCGCTGAACTTTGTGGTATTAGCGAAATTTATCAATTAGGTGGAGCCCAAGCTATCGCGGCAATGGCATTTGGCACAGAATCAGTCCCTAAAGTTGATAAACTTTTTGGACCCGGTAATGCTTTTGTGACCGAAGCTAAACGCCAAGTGAGTCAACGCCTTGATGGTGCTGCTATTGATATGCCAGCGGGCCCTTCTGAGGTTTTGGTCATTGCTGATAGTTTGGCAAATCCAGCCTTTATCGCAGCCGATCTATTATCTCAAGCAGAGCATGGCCCGGATTCACAAGTGGTTTTGCTTACCCCTGATGAAAAAATCGCTCAAGCAGTATCTACTGAAGTGGACAAACAACTTAGTACATTATCACGACATGAGATTGCCCAAAAAGCTTTACAAGAAAGCCGTTTGATTGTGACTAAAGATTTAGAAGAATGTGTAACAATTAGTAATCGCTATGGGCCAGAACACTTAATTATACAAACCCGAAATGCAGATGACTTAGTTGACAAAATAAACAGTGCTGGATCAATCTTTTTAGGTGATTGGTCTCCGGAATCTGCTGGTGATTATGCATCGGGTACCAACCACGTACTACCCACTTATGGTTATACAGCAACTTACTCAAGCCTTGGACTGGCTGATTTTCAAAAACGTATGACAGTGCAAAAACTCACTCAAGAAGGGTTGAAAGAGATTGGTCATGCCGTTGAACTCATGGCAGAAGCAGAGCAGCTAACCGCCCATAAACAAGCGGTTAGTTTACGATTAGCGACACTAAATACAACCAAGTAAAATTAGGGATAAACAATGGACATTAATCAACTAGTCAGAAAGAATGTGCAAAAACTGACCCCATATCAATCCGCCCGTCGTATTGGTGGTAAAGGTGATGTATGGCTTAACGCTAACGAATACCCTGTTGCGCCTCATTTTGAATTAACTGAACAAACCTTAAATCGCTATCCAGAACCACAACCTGAACAGGTAATTAGCCGATATGCGCAGTATGCAGGAGTCACTAATGAACAATTAATTGTCAGTCGAGGAGCAGATGAAGCGATTGAACTATTAATGCGAGCATTTTGTGAGCCAGAACAAGATAGTATTTTATATTGCCCGCCAACTTATGGTATGTATCAAGTTAGCGCTGAAACACTCGGAGTTCAAACCAAAACAGTCCCTACTAAAGCAGATTGGCAACTCGATCTTGACGCAATTAAACAAAATCTTGATAGCGTAAAATTAATTTATGTCTGTTCGCCCAATAATCCAACCGGTAACCTAATTCATCCTGATGATATCAAATCATTACTTAATATGGCAAAAGACCGCGCACTGGTTGTTATTGATGAGGCTTATATCGAGTTTTCGCCTGAATCTTCTGTGATCAAATGGCTAGCGACCTATCCACATTTAGTGATTTTACGGACTTTATCTAAAGCATTTGCTTTGGCAGGATTACGCTGCGGGTTTACCATCGCTAATAAACCGGTGATCGATGCATTACAAAAAGTCATTGCTCCCTATCCGTTAGCAACCCCAGTAGCAGACATTGCCACTCAAGCTTTAAGTAAAGACGGCATAAATACCATGAAACTTCACGTTATCAATCTCAATAACCAAAAAGAAAAATTTGCAAACGCACTGAATCAATTATCGATTGTTGAAAAAGTTTATCCTAGTCGATCTAATTATTTATGTGTTAAATTCCAAGATGATAAAGATGTATTTAAGACCCTTTGGAATCAAGGTATCATTTTGCGAGATCAAAGCAAATCCATTGGACAAAAAAATATTATTCGAATATCTATTGGCACACAAGCCGAATGTGAAGCTGTAATATCAGCACTCAAAGCGATAAAATAGGAGCAATAATGTTACAAAAATATTTATTTATTGATCGTGATGGTACATTAATTACCGAACCACCTATTGATTTTCAAGTCGATCGTTTTGAAAAATTGGCTTTTGAACCTAATGTTATTCCTGCCCTACTTAAACTCCAATCAGCAGGCTATAAATTAGTCATGGTCACAAATCAAGACGGACTTGGCACTAAAAGTTATCCGCAACAAGATTTTGATGGACCGCATAATTTAATGATGCAAATCTTTACATCACAAGGAGTTAACTTCGAAGAAGTCTTGATCTGCCCTCATTTTCCTGAAGATCATTGTCAGTGTCGAAAACCTAAAATACAACTGGTTCTTCCTTATCTTACCAGTGGCAAATTAGATAAAGCGCATAGTTATGTAATTGGTGACAGACTTACCGACATGCAACTTGCCGAAAATATGCAAATAAAAGGATTGCACTATAATCCCGAAACACTTAATTGGAGCGAAATAGCCCAAAGGCTAACCACAGCTGATCGTTATGCTAAAGTTGAACGTAATACTAAAGAAACTAAAATTTTAGTTGAAGTCTGGCTTGATCGTCAAGGTGGTAGTCAAATCAACACCGGTATTGGTTTTTTTGACCATATGTTAGATCAAATAGCGACACATGGCGGAATTAAACTCAATATTCAAGTACAAGGTGATTTACATGTTGACGATCATCATACTATTGAAGATACTGGACTTGCCTTAGGCGAAGCCTTAAAACAAGCTCTAGGTGATAAACGAGGTATCACACGTTATGCTTCGGTCATTCCAATGGATGAATGTTTAGCAAAATGCGCGATGGATATCTCGGGCCGACCATATCTTGTTTTCTCGGCACATTTTACTACACCAAAAGTTGGCGATATGAGTACACAAATGGTTGAACACTTTTTTTACTCACTAAGTTATGCAATGGCAATTACTTTACATATCGAAACTGAAGGTGTTAACGATCATCATAAAGTAGAAAGCTTGTTTAAAGCTTTTGCCAGAACATTAAAACAAGCTATTAAGATTGAAAGTGACAGATTACCAAGCTCAAAAGGAGTCCTGTAATGAATATTGTCATTTTAGATACCGGTTGTGCTAACCTTTCATCAGTAAAATATGCCATAGATCGATTAGGTTATAAATCGATAATCAGTCTTGATCCTAATGTGGTACTTAATTCAGATAAACTGCTTTTACCTGGCGTCGGCTCGGCTTCATCGGCAATGCAAAAACTCAAAGATCGCGATTTAATTGATCTCATTAAAGTTTGCACCCAACCAGTATTAGGGATTTGCCTTGGCATGCAACTTTTAGCTGATTTTAGCCATGAAGGGCATGTTCATACTTTAGGCATTATTCATGAAACAGTAACTGAAATACCTGATCGTGGATTGCCACTACCTCATATGGGATGGAATCAGGTCTATCCTAAAGCCGGACATCATCTGTTTCGTGATATTCCAGATGGTGCTTATTTTTATTTTGTACATGGATACGCGATGCCATTATGCTCAGCAACTATTGCAGAAACCAATTACGGCGAAAGCTTTACCGCTGCCGTACAAAAAGACAACTTTTACGGCGTACAGTTTCATCCCGAGCGTTCTGGCTCGGTCGGTGCAACGTTGCTAAAAAACTTTTTGGAGATATAACAATGTCAACATTTCCAAATATTATACCGGCACTTGATTTAATTGATGGTTCAGTTGTCCGTTTACATCAAGGTGATTATGATCAAAAACGCAATTACGGTAACGATCCTTTAACTCGGTTACAGTCTTATGAAAAGCAAGGTGCAAAATTACTACATCTTGTTGATTTAACTGGTGCCAAAGATCCAAACGCACGGCAGATAGCCTTGATTAAAACGTTAATAAGTGGCGTTAACGTACCGGTTCAAATCGGAGGTGGCATTCGCACACAAGCAGATGTCACAGCCCTGCTCGATGCTGGCGCTGCACGGGTAGTTATCGGCTCGACAGCAATAAAGCAACCAGAAATGGTTAAACAGTGGTTTGAGCATTACGGTCCTGAAGCTTTGGTATTGGCACTCGATGTTCGAATTGACAGCCAAGGCAATAAATACGTTGCAATACATGGCTGGCAAGAGGACTCAAAGCAAAAACTTGAACAAGTTATTGATAACTACCTACCTTTTGGTTTAAAGCATGTTTTGTGTACCGATATTTCGAAAGACGGAACCTTAAGCGGTTCAAATGTTGAATTATATCAAGAAATCACTCAAAAATACCCACAAATCGAGTTTCAAGCCTCTGGTGGGATTGGTCAATTAGACGATGTTAAAGCATTACAAAACAGTGGTGTAGCAGGCGTAATTGTTGGGCGAGCATTACTTGAAGGTAAATTTACAGTTCAGGAGGCAATTTCATGCTGGCAAAAAGGATAATTCCTTGTTTAGATGTTCGTAATGGTCAAGTAGTAAAAGGTGTACAGTTTCGCAATCACGAAATTATCGGTGATATCGTACCTTTAGCGAAAAGATATGCCGAAGAAGGCGCTGACGAACTGGTATTTTATGATATTACAGCCTCATCTGATGGTCGAGTTGTTGATAAAAGTTGGGTGGCAAAAGTTGCTGAAGTTATTGATATTCCTTTTTGTGTTGCTGGCGGGATTAAAACGGTTGAAGATGCAGGTCAGATATTAACATTTGGGGCCGACAAAATTTCGATCAACTCACCCGCATTAGCTAATCCAGATTTAATTACTGAATTAGCAGATTGTTATGGTGTGCAATGTATTGTTGTTGGAATCGATACTTGGTATGACCAACAATCTCAACATTATCATGTTTATCAATTTACAGGTGATGAAAAGCGTACAGTTGCGACCAAATGGACTACCTTAGATTGGGTAAAAGAGGTACAAAAACGCGGCGCTGGTGAAATCGTATTAAATATGATGAACCAAGATGGTGTGCGTAATGGGTACGATTTGACACAACTACAAGCTGTGCGTGATGTTTGTCATGTGCCTTTAATTGCCTCAGGCGGCGCAGGCACAATGGCGCATTTTTTACAAGCGTTCAGGGACGCAAATGTGGATGGCGCTTTAGCCGCTTCTGTTTTTCATAAACAAATTATCAATATTGGTGAACTTAAACAGTATTTAGCTCAACATGGAGTAGAAATTCGATTATGCTAATTCCAAATTCCGATACCAAATTAGACTTAAGCAAACTTGATTGGCAAAAAGTGGATAATTTAATGCCTGTTATCATCCAACATTATGTCTCGGGTGATGTCTTAATGCTTGGCTATATGAATCAAGATGCACTAACACAAACACAAAATAGTGGCAAAGTAACTTTTTATTCACGCACTAAACAGCGTCTATGGACTAAAGGTGAAACATCTGGCAATTTTTTAAATGTAAAAAGCATTTCAACCGATTGTGATAAAGATACATTACTTATTTTAGTTGATCCTGTGGGTCCAACTTGTCACACGGGCACTAACAGCTGTTTTGCGCAGGCACAAACGACATGGGGTTTTTTATTTCAACTAGAACAGTTGCTTGCAGCGCGCAAAAGTGCTGATCCAACATCATCCTATACAGCTAAATTATATCATGATGGAACAAAACGGATTGCACAAAAGGTAGGTGAAGAAGGCGTTGAAACTGCTTTAGCAGCTACCGTTCATGATAAAGAAGAGTTAAAAAATGAATCAGCTGATTTGATTTACCATTTACTCGTCTTATTGCAAGATCAAAATCTATCACTACAAGATGTGATAGGTATTTTAAAAGCACGCCATAAAAAATAGTGCTAAACGAAAAAGTGCGAATGATTTCGCACTTTATTTGATTTGATTACTACGGACTTAAATAGATAGCGCTATTATTTCAATCTCATTAACGAATCGGTAATTTCACCCCATTGAACATAGTTTGAACATCAACGTTATTTTCGCACAAAATAAGGCGATCAACGGTTGATTTATTTAAATGTGGAGAAAATTGTCTTATAAAATCATACATATAACTGCGCAAAAATAGTGAACGCGAAAATGCAATATACGTCGTACTATAAGGAAAGATATGCCCTGCACTCAGTACCACAAAATCATTATCCTCATTTTGACTCACTGCCATCTTTGCAACAATACCAACACCAACCCCCAATTTAACATAGGTTTTAATCAAATCGGCATCCGTTGTACTAAACACAATATTAGGTGATTGATTAGCCTTATTAAAAGCCTGATTCAAATCAGACCCATCATTCGAAAAATCATAACTAACTAATGGGTATTTAGATAACTCAGCAATCGAAATTAAACGACTTTTTGCTAAAGGATGATCTTTCATCACTATCACAGCCTGATTCCAGTGGTAACAAGGCAGTGCAATCATATCTTCACTTAATTGAGAGAGATCCGTCACAATAGCAAAATCGGCTTGTCCGGTTTGCGCTTGCAATAAACATTGTGGTGATGAACCCTGCTCCATATGTAAAGTAATATTGGGATATTGTTTCATGAACTGCTGAATGACAACCGGAAGTGTATAACGAGCTTGTGTATAAGTGGTGGTGATGGTCAAGGTACCTTGATTTGGCTGACTATACTCTTTGGCAACAATTTTAATATCATTGGATTTATTTAGAATTTCTCTTGCCAAAGTTATAATCTGTTCGCCAACATCAGTGACTTCGGAAAGATGCTTGCCAACGCGGGTAAAAATTTGCACACCAAGTTCATCTTCTAATAACTTAATCTGTTTACTAATACCAGGCTGTGAAGTATACAGCTTTTCTGATGTTAACGATACGTTAAGATCATTATTAACAACCTCAACTATATAACGCAGTTGTTGCAATTTCATGACAAAGGTTCCTTTCTTTTTATTCCCTTCACCTTTTCGATTAACAAAGAGGTAAAGGGACAAAATAACTCCTTTCACACTTTAGCACAAACGTAAACTCATTTTTATACTAAAACGCATGCATTACCTAAAACAACTTGGTAAACATATTAGATTTTGTGACCTATTTTTTACTCTTTATCCATTGACCGTCAACGTATTGCATCACCCAACCTGTCGATTTTCCGTTAACTTCGGATGTGACATATTGTTGTTTGCTTTTACGACTAAAACGAACAATGGCAGGATTACCATCCGGATCTTTATTCGGTGCTTGCGTTAAATAGATAAACTTTTCGGGCAACCGATCTTTAAAACGTTGTAATTCTTCAATTAATGGTGCACGGGTTTCTCTTGATTTTGGAAAATTATGTGCAGCCAAAAAGATACCTGATGCGCCATCACGTAACACAAAATGAGCGTCAGATTTGCTACATTTAAGTTCAGGCAAATCGACTGGATCTTCTTTAGGGGGCGCAACATCACCATTTTTTAAAATTTTACGGGTATTTTTACAATCAGGATTAGTACAGCCCATATATAACCCAAAACGCCCTGATTTTAAATGCATCTCAGATCCACATTTTTCACATTCGATAATTGGACCTTCATAACTTTTTACTTTAAAGTGACCTTTTTCAACAACAAAGCCATCACAAATTGGGTTATTACCACAAATATGTAATTTACGTTCATTATCAAGTAAATAGCTATCCATTGCGGTATGACATTTTGGACAACGCTTACGGGCTCTTAATGCATCGGTTTCAGCGGTTTCCGACTCTTCTAAAATATTGAGAGTTTCGTGCTCTGGAATTAAATTAATCGTTTGTTTACAACGCTCTTTAGGCGGTAGTGCATAGCCTGAACACGCTAAAAATACGCCCGTTCCTGCTGTTTTAATGCCCATTTCGCGCCCACAATGAGGACACTTAATTTCAGGGGTGAGCACCAAAGGATTAAGTTGCATACCACCTTTATCGGGTGATTGCTCTGCCACTTCAAGATGTTTACTAAAATCACTAAAAAACTGATCGAGCACTTCTCGCCACTCTTGTTTTTTATTAGCAATCTGATCGAGTGCATCTTCCATACGCGCGGTAAAGTCATAACTCATGAGATCATTGAAGTTTTCATTTAAACGATCAGTAACAATTTCACCAATTTTTTCGGCATAAAAACGACGATTATCTAAACGCACATATCCACGATCTTGAATAGTTGAGATTATCGTTGCGTAAGTCGATGGGCGGCCTATTTCACGTTTCTCTAACTCTTTGACTAACGATGCTTCGTTATAACGTGCTGGTGGTTTAGTAAAATGCTGATTAGGATTAAGCGCAATCAAGCCCAACTTATCGTTAATTGATACAGCGGGTAAAATTTTATCATCATTATTTTTGGCCAATTGCGGTTGCACTTTAGTCCAACCATCAAAACGCAAGGTACGTCCTTTAGCTTTTAATAAGAAATCACCAGATTTAACAGTAATTGTTGTCGAGTTATATTCGGCTGAAGTCATTTGACAGGCAACAAATTGACGCCAAATCAATTGATAAAGTTTACACGCATCAGCTTCAACATCACTTATATTATCCGCCAGTAATTTAACGTCTGACGGGCGGATTGCTTCATGCGCCTCTTGAGAGTTCTTTTTGCTACTGTAAACATTTGGTGATTTAGGCAAATATTTATCACCAAAATTTTTGCCAATATATTCACGTACCATGGCTAATGCATCTTGGCTCAAATTAGTCGAATCAGTACGCATATAGGTAATATAACCAGCTTCATAAAGACGCTGAGCAAGCATCATCGTTTTTTTGACGCCAAAACCTAAGCGCGTGCTCGCCGCTTGTTGTAAGGTCGAAGTAATAAATGGCGCAGTTGGATTGCTCTTAGTTGGCTTTTCTTCGATATTGGTCACTTGATATTGGCTGTTGTTTAATTCAGCTAGTGCAATATCAATGGCGACTTTATCTTTAGGTTCGAACGCTTCATCTTGATAATGAGTAACTTGTAAAGTGAGTTGCTCGTTGTTCGCTGTACTTAAATCAGCAAAAAGATCCCAATATTCTTCAGGAATAAAGGCATGAATTTCGCGCTCGCGTTCTACCACAAGTCGAACGGCAACCGATTGAACGCGACCTGCTGATAATCCTCTAGCAACTTTTTTCCAAAGTAAAGGTGATAGCATAAAACCAACAACGCGATCCATAAAGCGACGAGCTTGCTGGGCATTAACTCTATCCATATCAAGCATGGAAGGATGATTAAACGCATTTTTGATCGCTGTCTTGGTGATTTCATTAAATACCACACGACGATATTTGCTATCTTCACCGCCAATAACATCTTTCAGATGCCATGCTATTGCTTCCCCTTCTCTATCCAAGTCGGTTGCGAGGTAGATCATATCGGCATCTTTAGCGAGTTTTTTTAGTTCTGAAACAACCCTTTCTTTACCAGGTAAAATTTCGTAATGAGCTTTCCAACCGTTATACGGATCAACACTCATACGATCAACTAAAACCTGTTTTTCAGAACGTTTTACTTTTTTTTCGGCTTTATCTTTTGTGGTTTTTTCAACTCGATGGCTACTGCCACTTACTGGAAGATCGCGAATATGCCCTACGCTTGATTTAACCACAAAATCTTTGCCAAGATATTTATTTATTGTTTTTGCTTTGGCAGGTGATTCCACAATAACAAGGGATTTTCCCATAATTAAACCTATTTTATCCTGTAATTTACGTTATTTACTGTCTTGTTTCACATCAAGTAATGACAGTAAATCATCTTTTATTGTCGATACTTTCGTTGCATATTGCTCTTTTTGCTCAGCATCCTCAATAAGTTGTGTAATGGTCTGTGACAACGTGCAACCTCGGCGTTTTGCCAAATTAGCTAATCGTTGCCAAACTAAAAATTCCAAATCAATAGACTTTTTTCGTGTATTTTGTTGCTCAGCGTTAAAATGTCGTTTTCGTTTCGCACGAATGGTCTGCTTCATGCGATTATCTAAATCAGGGTTTAGATGCTGTTTTATCCATTGCACAACACCTATTGGATTATGTTCTAAAAGTAATAATTCATTTACGGCGTGCTGAGCTGCGCTCTTCTCAATATAACGAGTAATCAACTCGCCTTCTAAATGCCTTTTCACAAGATAGTGCCATTTCCATCCACATTCAAGGTTTTCGAGTTGTTGATATTTCATCTTTTCACCTTGTGACGCTGTAACTAAAGGTTGTAGTTGTAGCATAATCTCATCACACAATAAAGAAAATTATTGCATTTGACAAATTTTTTATAAATCTGCTATCGTTCACGTTTATTTAGAACTTGATTTAAGGAAATCACCAATAATGGCTAAAGCTGATGTTATTTATATTAATGGCTATATTTATACTGCAGACAAACAAGACAGTGTTTGTCAGGCTATTGCTATCGAAAATGGCTATATTATTGCAACGGGGAGCACGCAACAAATAAATAGCAGTCAGTATGTCGATAATAATACGACAGTTTACGATTTACAAGGAAAAACGATGATTCCCGGTCTTATAGATGCGCATTTGCATACTTTTTGGGGGGGAATGCAACTCTCTTCTTGTAATTTAAATTATCAAAGTTTAACCGTTGACCAAACTTTAGCTATTATTCAAAAATATTTAGATCAAGACTCAAACGATAATGATACCAATTGGTTACAAGTACGAGGATGGCTACGTCAAGAAGTGTTGCCAATAGGTACCGATATTACACGTTTCGACCTTGATAAACTTAATACCCAGCGCCCGGTAATTTTGTTTTCAAATGATTGCCATACACTCGTTGCCAATAGTCTGGCATTAGAAAAATTTGGTCTTAATAAAGATACGCCTGAACCATCAGATGGTAAGATTGGTCGAACTAATAATGGCGAACTTAATGGCATTTTAGAAGATGCACCGGCGATGCGTGCATTTGACAGCATATCTAAACTGACCGATCAGCAAGCGGTGAATATTGCAAAATTATCACAAGCAGAACTGAATAAACAAGGCGTAACGGCAGTGATGGATGCTCGCATTACTAAAACCATTGCTGATGCTTTTTTGACCCTTAAGCAACAAGACGCACTTTCAATACGCCTATTTGGTGCACATGAGTTACCACCCGATGATGTATCTTCAATAGATCAAATTCCGCTGTTATTGGACAAAGTTAAGCAATTTGCTCATCATTATGATGATAAAAACTGGCAACCTAAACCAGGTATTAAAATTTCGCATACTAAATTGTTTGTTGATGGTGTTATGCAAGCACCATTAATGACGGCACGGCTATTAAAACCTTATCAACTTGAACACGAAAAAGATCGTTACGGCGATCTTTACTATTCAACAGAAATGCTTGATGCGTTAATCCTTGAATCAGCAAAAGCAGGCTTTCACCCACATACGCATACAGTAGGAGAAGGTGCAATTGAAGTGGTACTCAATGCTATTGAAAAAATGCGAAAAGCATTGCCTGATGCGGATATAAGACCAAGTACGGCTCACAATGAGCTTAGTGCTGCGCATCAATTTGCACGCTATCAAAAATTAAAAGCTTGTGTGGTGTTTTCGTTCCAATGGGCTGGATGCAGCGCAACAATGGTTGAACAATATCATACGCTTTTTGGTCCAGAACGTTATAATGGATTAGAAGCACATGGCCAATATATTGATGCTGGTGTGAATTGTGCATTTGGTAGTGATTGGCCAATCGATCCCCTTAATGAATGGTACGATTTTCAAGTGGCAATGACCCGACAAATAGATACCGATCACCCTCGTTTAAACAGTGATCGAAATTTGACAGTAACAGAAGTGCTGCGTTGTGCAACCATAGGAGCCGCTTATATATTGAAACAAGAGCAATACATTGGTTCAATTGAAAAAGGCAAATTTGCCGATCTAATCATTTTAGATCGTAATCCATTTACCATACCGGCAACAGATATACAAAACGTTAAAGTATTAACCACGATCGTTGGTGGTAAAACGGTATATCAAGCATCGTAATTGTTCATTTAAAGAATCGAGTTATTTATCACGACGCCAACACAACGGTAGCGTCGTGATAAACAGTTATTCAGCTTCGATTTCAATTGGCTCGGCACTTTCTACTGCTCTCTTTTTCGTAAAATGCAATATTGCGGCAATAATCAATGCACCAATAAACATGTCAATAATATACCACATTGCACCTTTTGTTACGCCACCCAAGGCAACCAGCCCACCAAACGCTACTAATGACTCAATACCATTAATCATCCCTAACATACCTGCCACTGCCGTACCGACAACAATAGCGATAATTACACGTTTTGGATCTTTAGCGGCAAATGGGATTGCACCTTCGGTTATACCGGCTAATGATAAGAAGAAAGCGGTAATGCCAAACTCTTTTTCTTCTTTAGTATATTTAGAACGAGAAATAATCAATGATGAAATCGCTAAGCCTAATGGTGGAATTGCACAGCACATGCGGAACACACCATTTGGTCCATAAACACCTTCTGCCATAGCTGCCAAAGTAAAGGCCGTTGCTGCTTTACTACATGGTCCCCCCATATCTAGTGCAGCAAGAATACCAATACCAATGCCTAAAAACGCTGCATTGACTTCTGACATGCCTTTTAACGTAGCAACCATTGCTTTCACAAACCAATCTAACGGGTAAGATAGTCCGTAAATATAAATGGGCGCCATCACCAATATCGTCACTGTTGGAATAATCATGACTGGCATTACTGATGCAATGACAGGATGGACTTTAACGGTTTTAAACCATTTTACAAAATAACCAATTAAAACACCGAAAATCATCGCACCAATAAAGCCTGTACTGACATGATTAACACCAATTGGGTTATTAACTACATAGCCCATAATAAAGGCAGGTGCCAACGCCGCATTACCGCCAATAGAATAGGCCATATAAGCTGCAAGCACAGGTACCATCATAGCAAAACCATAAATTGCTACTTGCTGTAAATCAGCAAAAAACTGATTACTTGGCAAAATCGTATCGTTGGTTACATCACCTGTCATTAACACAATCGAAAAAAGAATACCTGAAGCAATAATAACGGGTAAAAATTTGCTGATTCCGGTATTTAATGCACGAAATATTTCTTTACCAATACTGTCTTTTACTACTTTAGTTGACATTTGTTCGGCATTATTGAAAATGTTGACCGTATTTTTCACGGCTTCGCCTGTGCTTACTTTAATGACGTTTTTATATGGTTCTAACCGCTCGGCATTTTCAATTGAAATATCAGTGGCTAATATAATCACATCTGCAGTTTTTAAATCATGTTCAGTTAATGGATTATCAATACCTGCTGCGCCTTGAGTTTCTACTTTACAATCCCATCCCCGTTTTTTTGCTTCATTTTCAATCTTTTGTTTAGCAATATAAGTGTGAGCCATACCAGCAGTACAGGCACAAATTGCAACAATCTTCTTTTTGTCAATCGCACTATTATTCATACAAACCTCGTACTTTATCTGCTAATGACTGGGTATCACTATTAAGTAAAGTTGCAATAAAATCATCATCCGCTAAATGAGTTGCTAATTTAGCAATAATCGCTAAATGCGCCTTATCGGCATGTTCTGGTGCACCAATCATAATCACCAACTTCACTTGGTTACCATTATTCCAAATGATGCCATCAAGATATTTTCCCACCACAATAAATGGCGTTTTTACTGCGCTACTTTTGGCATGAGGCAAAGCAACATCGGGTAACACATCGGTTTCCATCTCTTGCTCATGAGCCATCACATCATCAAAAAAAGTTTCAACATTAGTTAAATAGTTTTGACTGGCATTGGACATTAAATGAATAACCGATGATTTTTGATTAACGATATCACTGGTAAGCTCAACCGATAAAACAGGTATTGACTGCATATACCGCTCCTTTTTAATTAAATATAGATATTTAAACTTACTGACTTTTATGATCTCTGTTTATTAAATATACAATGAATTATTTTCGGTGACACTAATTTTGTCTTATCAAGAGTTAGAGCAAGATCACAAATATGCACAATTCAATTTTACGTTTTAACGAGCAATTCCAGTGTAAACAGCTTAAAAATAATGACTAATGTGTGTTAAAGTCTATAAATCGCTCGCTTTAGTACCTTTTTACTAAAAATTAGCTTGCATAATTATCATAATGTGGCAGAATTCCTTGCCGCTTTAAGCGGGTAAAAAGGCAAAACTATACTTAGTAGTTTTTTATTGTTTTTTGGGACAGAGGAGCAAAGTCATGTCCGCAATAAAAATGAAACGAGTTTTAACCACACCTGCATTGATTGCATTTGGTTTAGCTTATATGGTTCCTTTGGGGATCTTTACCACTTATGGGGAAGTCACTGTTGATAGTAATGGTCACTTACCTATAGCCTATATCATCACCTTAGCCATGATCTTTTTTACAGCATTGAGTTATTGTCGAATGGCAAATAAACTGCCGATTGCTGGATCTGCCTACTCGTATGTACAACATACTTTTGGTGGAAAAGTTGGATTTTTGGTAGGTTGGGCACAAATCCTTGATTATCTATTTTTACCAATATTGAATTATTTGGTTTTAGGTATCTACCTGAATGAAGCATTTCCAAGCATTCCTGCTTATGTTTTTGTATTGGGTTCATTAATCAGTGTAAGCTTTTTAAATTATTTAGGGATTAAACTGATTAACTCTGTAAACTTTACATTGATTATTGTTCAAATGATTTTTATAGGGTTATTTATCTTTTTAACTTTAACTAATGTTAATCTTACCCCTGAGGCAATGATGAAACCTCTGCAAGTTAATGCAGGAGATTTTAGTGGCTTAATGTCTGGAGCGGCAATATTATGTCTTGCCTTTTTAGGTTTTGATGCCATAGCGACTTTAGCCGAAGAATCTAACGATGCACAAAAATCATTACCAAGAGCAATTATCTGGACAGTTCTAATTGCTGGCTGTATTTTTCTAGTCGTATCGTATTGTGCTCATTTGGCATATCCTATGTGGACAGATTTTGTAGATAATAAAGATACAGCCAGTTTAGTCGTCGTTCGTCGAGTGGGTGATATAAGCCAATTAGGCGGTAATTTTATGTATAACTTCTTCCAAGCGGCATACTTAACTGGTGTTTTTGCATCAGCCATGACAGCGCAAACCAGTGTATCAAGAATTTTTTATGCTATGGGACGTGAAGGTGTTTTGCCTAAAAAAATCTTTTATAAAATTCACCCTCGTTATAGAACACCTTATTTATCGATTATTTTTGTCGCCTGTTTTTCATTGTTAGCGCTGGTATTAGATCTTAGTTTAGTGGTGTCGATGATAAGCTTTGGCGCATTAGTGGCTTTTACTTTTGTCAATTTATGCGTGATTAAAAGTTACTTAGGGGATTCAAAAGCGAAAACAGCATTACTGCTATTTAAATATGGATTATTGCCTGCGATTGGTGTTTTACTTTCACTATGGCTATGGACCAGCCTTGATGCAACGGCGATGATTGTTGGTTTAGTTTGGTTAGCAATTGGATTTTTCTATCTACTTTATCTAACTAAAGGCTTTACTGCTTTATTGCCATCGATTGATCATCATGAATTAAATTCAATCATCAAAGATTAAGTTCTTATAAATTGGTCTACTTTAAAGTATCTAGTTACTGCCCTTTTAAAACAACTCCGTCGACCTAAGTCGACGGAATAATAATCTTGTAAGCGTGGCTATTTGTTTAACCGATTACTCACCAAAACCACTAGCAAATAATTCGCGAATTTCATCCATTGCGGCTTGTTCGTCTTCACCATCACAAATAATTTCAACAGTTGAACCACCTTTAACGCCAGCACCAAGTAATCCCATCATGCTTTTTAATTTGATTGCTTTGTCATTATAAACAAGTTCAATTGATGATTTGTAACGACCTGCTAATTTAACAAGTGTGGTAACAGGGCGAGCATGAAGACCAGTTGAATTTTTTACTACCATTTGTTCTTTTAACATACTAAAGTCCTTATTTATATCTTTACGTTAATACAATGAATGGTATTTATATCATAAATTGAGTTATTTTGCTCTTTTTTTGCATACAAATTTCGATAAAAATAACGCTTTTATTGTTGTTACTTAGTTGAGCAAGATTGGACTTAAACCCAAAAATATCGAACAACATGGAAAAAAATCGGCGCAGCAAAGCAGATAGAATCGAAGCGATCCAGTATACCGCCATGACCACCTATCAATTTGCCCCAGTCCTTTACTCCCTTATCTCGTTTAATTGCCGACATCACTAATCCACCACAAAAACCGAGTAAAGTAATCATCAGCGAAATTAGGCCAGCTTGCACAAAACTAAATGGCGTTATCCAAAACATGCTTGCGCCAATTAAACTTGCCGAAACCACACCACCAATAAAGCCCTCTACTGTTTTTGACGGCGATAAATTGGGGCTAATTTTATGTTTACCCCATAATTTACCAAACACATATTGGAGTACATCTGACAACTGCACCACTAAAATCAAAAAAGCGATGAGTAATAAATTACGATCTTGATAATGGTCGATATCTAATACCAGTAATGCTGGTACACAAGATATACAATAGACAGTAATCATCAGTCCCCATTGCACATCTGCGGTTCTTTCTAAAAAGTTATTGGTTGAGCCGGTTATTGAGGCTAAAATCGCCAAAAGTAAAAAGACATAGACGGGAATAAAAATACTAAATAGACCATACCAAGACAATGCAACTAAAATATATTGCATTGGTAAGGCAATGACGTAGGCAAAGATTAAAGCAAAATAGTCATAACGGCTAATCGGTGTTAAATGTAAAAATTCTCGCAGTGCTAATCCCGATATAACGAAAAACATAAAAATTACGGCTAACTTACCAATCCAAAAAGCAACACCGATAATGATCACCATCACCCACCATGCATTGATACGCGTAATTAAATTATCAATAACACTATTTGGTGCTGTTGTACGCCTTTTTAACACCCAAGCAATCGTTGTGGCAATCAGCAAAAACAAGCCTATACCAATAAATAATAATAACGTATCACGTTGGTAAATCGACATTTTTTCTCCTAATTGCTCAATTAAGTCATCTCGCAAAAATAAACGTTATACAACTCATCAACGACAAATGATTATGCTAATCAAAACACCCGCTACTAGCAAAAGCTGTATAGCTAACACGATTAACTGTACTTTGAAAAGACCTAATGTACCGATTTGACGTTGTTTAATGGTTCTAACCGGTGTTCGAACCGATTTGATTAAATGCAATTTCAACAATGCTTGATCGAGTTCATTAAGCACATCAGGTACCTGATCTAAATGATTGGTTAAATAATCAAATAGTTTTTTATCAAAAGCAATACGCACTGCATAATATTTGGTGACAATACCAAGCAAAAACACAACTAAACAAGTTGAAGACATGAACCATGAAAAATGCAATAGATCACTCAATAATCCCATAATTACAGCTGACAAGGTCAATAACATTGAAAATATATCAAGTTGTTGACTTACGGTCAGCAAGCTACAAAATGTCGCTATATCAGTCTGATTAATCTGGGATTGTTGCTTAATATTTTCACTGCTTAACATATCGATTCCCTGTTAGGGAGCTGAGCAAGCCAATTTGTTAAAATTAAACGCTGCCTATCTGAAATAACAATAGTCGTGCGACACGTTTTAACCTGTGTTATTGCATCTTCAACAGTCAATGCTTTTTTAGTCCACAATAACCAAGCAATAACGGCAGTAGCGCTTCTTGAATACCCCAACGCACAGCATACTAATAACTTTCCCTGCCGATGATATTGCTCAATACGTTGCGCTGAATATTGACACTGTTGTTCAGATAATGGCGTCATATCTAATACCGGAATCAGGCTATAGCTACCGTCAAAATGCCCAATGGGCAATTCAGCACACAAATCAATCACCGCTAAAAATTGATATTTATTTAAAAAATGGCCAGAAGGAATTCGACCTAAATAAACATTATCCGTGATTCGATCAACATCTTGATGCTTGATTGTCCATAATCGTGAATTGAGCCACATAATCGAAAAATAAGGGAGATACAATAGCGCAACTGCTAAATTAAACTGTCCATTGAGTTGTTTTTGAAAACCCTCAGCATCTAAGATCACATAATTAACGGCAACCAATAACAAAGATGCCGATAGCCATAATAACCACAGCCCCCAACCACCAACATAAATCGCTAAACTAAACGATAATAATGACAAGATAAAGTAGATCACACCCCATCGATACTGTTTAGACAGCGGTCTAGCTTTTAATATTGATCCCCCTGATTGTGGCCACAACCAAATACAAAAATAACCAACCCATAAACCTGTTGGTACATCAAAAAAGTGATGCTGCCAAGTTGTTAATACTGATAACGCAATACATAAACACCAAAGATGCAGTAAATAACGCACCAATACAGTTTGGTAATAACTTGCATAAAACTGCCATAGAATCACTAACAGCGTAATATGTAATGAAGGAGCTTGATTAAAGGGTTTATCAAATCCCATTAAAATATCAAATAGAAGTCCAAAAAAACCGTCTAATGGTGGGCGCTCAAAACTAAATTTTAGTGGAAAAACAAGAAAACAAACGACACAAATAATTTGTGCTGATAATAATCTTAAGCCAAGTATTTTTAGTGACTGACTAGATTTAGCTAATAAGATAGCCAATCCATACATCAAATCAATTGACCAATAAGGCACAATAGTCCAAGGCAATAAAGGGATTGCTTGTTCCCAAGCATAAACCACACTATTAACTTGAACACGTGTTGAGGTAAACCAATTAGCAAAATTATAACTGCTAAAAAATAACAACGTTAATCCAATAAGCCACAGCCATTTTTGAACGGTAAGTTTAGTCATCGTATATCGTGGTATTGGCATAAATTATTTTTTTATTCGTTGTGCTAGTGAAACCGTAAAAATGCCCCACTGATCAACACTCATGGTTATTTTTTGAAAACCAGCCTCACTAACCAGTTGATCCATTTCCAGTTGCGTTCTTCGGCGCATAATCCATGGCTGCCCGTCACGATGTGAGGTTAATGCTCTGGCAATAAACTCGAGTTGTGGATGCCATGGCTGATTAGTGTAAATTAAATATTCGCCTTCAGACATGACATCGGCTAACCCTGACAACGATTCTCGCAACAATTGATTGTCACTAAATAACTCATACAAACCAGATACTACTGCTAAATTAGGTTGAGGTGATAATTGTGCTAACTCTTGCCGACTAAAAGCATCGCCTTTTTCAAAACGAACAATGTCCGTTAAGCCCTGCTGCTGAATTAATGCTTGTCCATCGCGAATATTAATATCACAGTAATCACGTAATAGCACTGAATTAGGTTTATGTGCGATTTGATTTATCGTTTCAATAATATAACGTCCATGCCCTGCTGCAATATCAACAATATTAACAGATTGATTTTGTTGTTGTAACTGTAAAATAGTTTGCTTTAACAGCGCTTCAAGATGAACTTTTCGCTGACGGATACCACGCCAACCAATAGATTGTAGATAAATATAATCAAAAAATTGTCCAAGTTTAGAACTGCCCGATGGTTGGTTTTGATAGACATAGTCAAGCGTACTGCCTGAATCAAACCCAGTGTCAAAACCGAGTTTGATTCCGTCAGACATTTTACTGGCATAACGCAAACTGGTTTGAATAAATTTCCAGTATAAAGGCTTAATCAAACCAACGGGTGGCATAGTTAAATTATCCGCCTCTTGCCTTGTATAACCAACTAAATCGGCATTAACTAAGCAAGGAACATTTATCGGATTGGCAAAACAACCGACAATAAATCGCCGTGCTCGATCAATAGCGAAATGGCGATCTTTTTCACCTAAGGTATCATGATAAAATCCAGGTAATATATGTAACTCTTTTTGTGCGGTACCCAAATTCTCATAAAATTGTTGTTGTGGTTTACGCCTTACCACATAATCAGACCCCGACACCAGTAGTTGCGTGGGTACCGTAATCGCATTTGCATCTTGAACTATGCGATCTGCCACCGCATACAAATCTAATAATAACCGCACCGATATTGGTCTAGTAATTAATGGATCTTGAGTAAACGATTGTGCTCGACTCGCATCATGGGTCAGCAGCTTAGGCTTAACATAACTGTTAACAAAAAAGTTGCCTTTTAAGTTATACAGCAATTTTAGACCCGATACCGCAAAAGGGACATATAACTTGACGCTAAAGGCCGGTGAAGCTAAGACTAAGGCTCGAATATTCGGTACATAATCATGTGCCCAAGCTGCAGCAATAACCGCCCCTACACTTTGCGCAATAACAGCAATATCTTGATCACAAAAGTGATACTCTTGCTTAATATGTTGTATAAAACAGTGGGCATCTTTAATCAGTGTGGCAAAATTAGGGGCATCGCCTCGTTCACCTGCCGATTGACCGTTACCTCGCGCATCCCAAGCGAAAATTTGATAATCAGGTAGTTCAAGTTCGTCAGCAAGATGTGCCACTCGACCTGAATGCTCATGGCCTCGATGAAAAATGACGATAGCGCGATCTTTACCACAGTTATTGTCGATTGCCGGCCAATAGCGATAAAATAACTGACAACCATCATGGCTTATAAAGGTTTTTTGTTGCTCTTGACGCATAATATATTCCTTATTTATTTTGCGCTTCTAATAAGCCTTTGTTCACTCGATTAAAGATGGTATAGATAAGTAAAAGAGTAATCAGACACAATAACGTATTAATCCAACTTAAAGGCAGTAAATGGGTGGCTATACCTAAGCTTATTATACTAAAAATAGTGGCGCGATCACTTTTCCCCATTGGTCCATCATAACGGCGTGATGCTCCAATCATTAATCCCAATACGCCACTATATTCAGTCAAAAAGGCTAGTAACACGACCAAAATCACCAGAAAACTACTCACTCCGTCTAGTGGCATAAAAACCAGTAATAATGCGCTGTCTGATATCACATCACAAATTTCATTTAAATAAGCACCCAAATTAGATTTTTGCTGAAATTCACGTGCTAACATTCCATCAATAGCATTGAGCGCCATTCGAATAAACATCCATATTGGAATTAACATAAATAACCAATGATATTGGGCGAAACACCCAACCATTAGTGCTACTAAAATCGATGCCAAACAGGCGAATAAAGTCACTTGATTAGCCGTTACACCAGCATTATAAAGCTTATGGGTATAAGGTCTGAGTAGTGCCTGAAACTTCGGCTTTAATTGATAAACTGATATCACTGATGATCCTAAATTTTAACCTACTGCTATGATAATATTGGCAAAATATAACATAGCAGTTTTTTATTTCATTATACAATTCGTTGCAATTGGGTATACTTTAACGAACTGACCATAAAATGCAAACGATTGAGTACATTGACTTCACCAGCACCGTCGTCAAAATCTAAATAGAGCAAATTAAGTTTAGGGTTAAGATCACGCATCCGTTTTTCTACCCCTTTTGATACTACATGATTAGCAATACAACCAAATGGTTGAAAGCTAATGACATTATTAATACCATATTCAGCAAAGGTCATAATACCGGCTGGAATCAACCAACCTTCGCCAAATTGATTGGCTAAATTAAGAATTTGCTCGGCTTTTTTAGCGATATCACGGATATTATGAAACGGTTGATAATATTTAAAATGCGATAAAATCTGATTAGTTTTATTGATATAGCGTTGGGCCACTTTTTCAAAAAAGAACAGTAATGACGATAGATAACTTTTTGGTAAAAGATGATTATCAATATTACTGTCATAATTGACAAACACTTGAGCAAAAAATTCAATCATGGGTGGAATTACTGGCTCAATTCCCTGATCGACTAACCATTCGACACTATGCTGATTGCCAAAGCTGTTATATTTTACATAGATTTCACCAACAATCCCTATTTGTGGGCAATCTTTATTGACGGTTTCAACCTGATTAAAATGCTCAACAGCTTGCGCCAATAACGCATAAATCGCTCTATGCCCTTTCTGCTCATTAAGTAGCTGCTGTAGCTTTCTAATGTACAGCTCTTTAAGTTGATTAGCCTGTTGTTTCACTTTGGCTCTAGGTGCCACCGCGTAATACATTTTCGATAATGAATCAGCAAATAACATAGCAAAAAAGGTGGTTGGCAGAGTTTTAAGCCAATTAATTTTAAAGCCAGGTTGTTCACTTGCATTCATATTATCGGTACTAAGTGACACAATCGGCACATCTTCAAAACCATTACTAATCATGGCTTTTTTGATTAACGACAGATAACTGCTCGCACGGCATTGCCCACCGGTTTGCGTGATACCAATTGCCACTTCATCACGATTATATTTACCCGATCGTAACGCTTTAATCACATCGCCAACAATAATCGTTGCTGGGTAGCAAATTTCGTTATTACAGTACTTTAATCCCCACTCAACCGAGCTTTTATCTGGTTTTGGTAACGTTTCTAGCTTATAACCTGATAATGCAAAAATCGGCGGTAATAACGGTGAATAAAAATCAGAAATAAATGGCGCTAAAATAGTACGACGCTGTTTATCCTTTTTACTGAAAACTGCCGTTTTTTTACGTTCCACCATTTTCAATGGTTGATGTTGATTCATACGAATTGATTCGATAATCGATCGTAAGCGTAAACGGACAGAACCCGTTGCGGTGATCTCATCTACACGAATGATCGTACAAGTTTTACCCTTAGATTCTAAGATTGCTTTACACTCATCAGTGACAATCGCATCAGGCCCACAACCAAATGAATTGAGCTGTACAAATTGAATATTATTCGGTTGCTGTGCAACAAATGAAGCGGCAGCATATAAACGATTTGGATAACCCCATTGTGAACAAATTTGCAGTTCTGGCGATAATTGATGAATGGCACCTAATACCGAATCTTCGGTAATAACATCACAGCCTAGCGCATTTAAAATTTCGGGCGTTTTGTGATTAATTAAACTATCACTATGATATGGCCGTCCAGCTAAAATAAATACATAGCGCCCAGTTTGTTTGGCATTATTAAGTACTTCAACCGCTTTACTGTATAAATCATGTTTAAACTCAGCTTGTGCAATTAATGCAGCTTCAAACGCTTTGTCGGCAACTTTTTTGTCGATACCTAACGAAGTTAAATAATTGATACAGCCTTTTTTAAGTAACTTACTATTGGTAAAGTTAATAACGGGATAATCTAATGGAATGCGAAATTTTTCTTCGGGATTGATCGCACTGTGGATCACTTCAGCATAACTGCTGACAATTGGACAATTATAGCTATTAACCGCATTGTCAAACTGAGTTGATTCAAACACAACCATCGGCATAAAAATACGATCGACCTTCTGTTCAATCAACTCCATGATATGACCGTGCACTAATTTTGCCGGAAAGCAAATGCTATCAGACATTACCGTTCCAGCCCCTTTTTCATAAATACTTTGTGTTGAAAAAGGTGAAAGTGTCACGTTTATACCACTTTGAGTCAATAACGTGTGCCAAAAAGGGAAGTTTTCATATTGCCCTAATACACGAGGAATACCAATATTAATTTTAGCTTCGGCATTAACCACATTAGTTCGTTTAAATAGCAGATCATTTTTATAATCAAACATATTAAACGAGCTGTTATCGCGATATTGATTATTACTTAAAAAACGTTCACATTTATTACCCGAATAGTAACGTTGACCGTTGGCAAATCGGTAGATGATAATATCGCATTTATTTTCACAACCTTTGCAGCGAGACGGTTTAGCTTTATTGTCTTTTGCTTTGTGAAGATTATCTAAACCAATAAATTGCGAAGCTGTAGGGTGCGCTAAATAATGGTTTTTAGCGACCAACGCTGCGCCATAAGCTCCCATTAACTCAGGAATATTAGAACTGGTAATTTGCGCACCGGTTAACTGTTCTAACGCACGAAATACCGCAGGATTTTTAAAAGTACCGCCCTGCACCACAATATGATCGCCCAGTTTACGCATATCATGCAGTTTCAGCACTTTATGAATGGCATTTTTAATCACAGAAAACGCCAGTCCTGCCGAAATATCACCCATGGTGGCATTTTCACGCAATGCCTGCTTCACTTTAGAATTCATAAAAACAGTACAGCGCGTTCCTAAATCACATGGATTAGAAGATTGACACGCGGCATCAGCAAAATCAATAGTATTAGAGTTAAGTGATTTGGCAAAAGTCTCAATAAACGATCCACAACCCGATGAACAAGCTTCGTTTAATTCGATATGATTAACCACACCATTAGTAATAAAAATGGCTTTCATATCTTGGCCGCCAATATCCATCACAAAACTGACATCAGGATCAATATGTTTAGCTGCGGCAAAATGCGCCATGGTTTCGACCAAACCGTCATCAATAGCAAAAGCGGCTTTTAATAGTTCTTCACCATAACCTGTCACACCGGTGCGAGCAATAATAATCTCCTTACCTGATGCAGTAATTTCATCGTTTAATTTAGTTAAGCCATGAATTAAGGCGCTAATCGACTGACCATTGTTGGGTGCATAATGCGTAAACAACAGCTCATTATCTTCACTAACAAGTGTAATTTTGGTGGTAGTAGAGCCACTGTCAATGCCTAAAAAAGCATTCTGTTTTTGATAATCTGCTAAATTGCATCTAGCAATTTCGATATATTTGCGCTTCTTTTTCCAATTATCAAATGACAACGACTCATTAAACAACGGTTTTAATCTAAATGATTCATTAACTTTAATTTGAGTAGAAGCATTTAATCGTGCAATAAAATCTGTCAACGAAAGCTCGGTTCGCTCAATAATGTGAATTGCAGCACCCCAAGCGGAAAGTAAGGTCGGATGTTCGGTGGTAACAACCTGATCATCTGTTAATTTTAGCGTATTTAGTGCGGCTTTACCTAATGTTGGGATAAATGAGAAAGGCCCACCAATTAACATCACTTTTGGCACAATATCATAGCCACGAGCCAAGGTGTTGACTAGCTGAATACATACGGCATGTAAAACTGAATAAGCGATATTTTCTTTCGAGACATTGCGGCTAATTAAATTTTGGACATCGGTTTTGGCAAAAACACCACAACGAGAAGCGATAGGAAAAATTTGGTCATGATTTTGAGCAAGCGCATCAAACTGCTGAACGGGAGTATTAAGTAAAGTTGCCATCTGATCGATAAATGCGCCGGTTCCCCCTGCACAGCTACCATTCATTCGAATATCGGGTGGTCGATCGGGAAAAAAGAAGATCATTTTACTATCTTCACCACCAATATCTATCAACGTCCGTACTTCAGGATATTTACGTTGTACCACTTCCGATGCTGCAACCACCTCTTGAATAAAGGCGATATCGGCTTTTTCGGAAATGCCCATTCCGGCAGAACCCGTCACTTTTACAGACAAGCGTATATCATCACCAAGCTTCTGTTTAATTTCACTGAGCAATTGAAGTACTGTTGCCACAATATGCGTATTATGGCGTACATAATTAGTATAAACAAAATTGTCATGTTCATCTAACACAACGCATTTTGCTGTAGTGGAACCCACATCCAATCCGAGCCTATATATTTTTGACATAATAAACTCACATTTTATTAATTTAGATTTAATTTATTACAAAATTGGTAATAAACCTCAAATTATTAATTTTATTTTTATATAAATCATTATAACCAAATCTTAGTTCTTTTTAATAGGGATGGATAAAAAATCCCCTAAAACAAAAGCGATACACAATAATAATTTATCTTAAGAAGGTGTGATGTGATTTGTAATTCTGTCTAAAACTAACTGGAATCTGACCTATATCATACAAATATAGGTCATAACAATTATAAAATAATCAGTAATCTAATGAGTTTGCAACGGCTTAAAGTGCTTTTTCTAAACCTTGTTTAGCAATGGTAATCACATTTTTTAGATCGACACCTTGAGCTTTAGCAGCAAAAATACAGCCACAATAACATTGACGATAAACATCATATTCTTTGCAAAGTTCAATAGACCGTTTATAACCATTGTTCTTTTTAAAATCAGAAGGGAGATAATTAACAGAAAAGATCTCTTGGATCTCAAATCCTAATTCATTGATTTTTTGACTGTTCTTTTTAGGGCTGAGCGTCAATGCGCTTGCAAAATAGTCAAATCCTAACTCTTGCGCTTTAATTGCCGCCAAATCTAAACGCATTTTATAACAAATATGGCAACGCTCACCGCCTTCGGGGGCATCGCGCAAATGACCAACTTGCTTAATAAACTCTGCTGGCTGATAAGGTGCTTCTAAAAATTGTACGTTATTTCCGGTCTTTTGATTAAAATCAGCAATAAATTTTTGTTGCACCACACTTCGATACTCATATTCAACGCGTGGATGAATATTAGAATTCGCAAAATAGATAGTAATATCGGCATATTGTGCTAAATACTCCAATACATAAGTACTACAAGGTGCACAACAGCTGTGAATCAATAATTTAGGACGAACCGCACCCGACTGCCAATCGGCAATGACTTCTTTTAAAACGGAATCATAATTAACTTTATTATGTGGGTTTAATTTATCAAGAATTGTTTTCGCATTAATTAACATGAGGACTCATTTATTATTTTGATGATAGTAGTCATTATTGGTCGCTATAATATAGCGTTATAGATTTACGTCAAGATAAACGCGCCAATTTTTATACTGAAACACATATATTTCCTTAAACTTTTCGGCAAGTTTATTACCTAATGTGAGTTCAATATTTGTTAACTATTTTCGCATAGTGCTAATAGATCTTCATAAGTTAACTTATGCTTATTGCTGTTACACCAGCTTGCCGCTTGCTTTGCCATTGCAGCTTTAAGTGACCGACTTAATTTAAATGGACGAATGACCTTTTTTGAAAAATTAAAAAGAAACACATATTGTTGTGATTGGCTAGGATAGATGCCTAGACAATAAAAAAACGCAATCTCTTTACCTTGGTTATTCATACATAAAATTAGCTGATCTACGCTAAAATCCTTTTCATATTTTTTTTCAACCAGTAAGCAATCGCGATTCATATCAAATTTTATAGTTGGATGCTTTCTGGCGACGACTTCTTCAGCCAGTTGTTCATCCTCATCGCTTAAATAAGAATCCCAAACCAAAAGTCCTAATTCAATCATAGGATTTATTGCTAAATAATTGGCTAAAGTTGGAATAGATGCTTTTGTAATACGTTGATGTAGTGTTTTATAATTCTGTAAATATCGATCAAATTTATGATCACTAGATTTTACCACTTCTGGTAATTGTTTGAGTTGTTCGATATCAGCTAAATAATCTGCATACAGTTTTTTGTTTTGTATCATTACACATGTGTCACGATTAAGGCCGATACCTATGTTAGTAAAATTTGCACTACCAATAATCACCTTTTCTGTCTCTACTTCAGACTGAATCAAATAGAGTTTCCAATGGACACTTTGGTTATAGCGAAAATCGACATAAAAACTGAATTTATCACAATCTTGCGCTTTTTGCTGGCAAAACTTAATAAAATCTGGCGAGTTAAAAGCATTAATGGTGCTGATAATCAGTTCCAACTTAATACTATTATCTTCTAGTAATTGTTCTACTATCATTTCGGTATGACTGGCAAAAGCAGAAACAATGCTGATTTTTTTATTGCCCTTTTTCAATAACGCATTCTCTAAATCATCATTATGAAGAATTTTCATACTTTTCCTTATCTTTTTTTCGACTTAACACGCTTTACCCTAAAACTAGCAAGACTACCAAACTTTAACTGGCAATGAGCTAGAAATAAATCGGTAACTGTTATCAGTAATAGTAAACACTGATTAACAGCTACACTCTGTGTTATTACCTCACCAGTCATCAAAATAGCATAAAAGATGAAAAAAATAACATATTTAAACTATAACGTTCTTAATCCAAACTTGTATTTAATTTTTTTTTAGCATCAACAAATATAATAAAGATTAGTTATATAATATGTTATTTTTTAAAACACACATTCATTTTTGTTCAATAAAGGAGTTATAATTATCACAATAATTTTCAGTTATAAGATTTAGGCTTCCAATTGAATGTTCAACTCATTAACCGTTTAAAAAATCTGCAATTATATAAAAAAAGACATTCAAATAGTGTACTACTATGGCGTGAAATTTACCCATTAGCTATGCCAATCTTTATAGAAAATCTTTCAGTGATATTGATGGGTATTTTTAGTACCTTTTTAGTTAGCTGGATAGGTAAAGCACAAATGGCGGCTGTCGGTTTAGCTGAAAGCTTTAATATGATTATCATGTCATTTTTTATGGCAGTAGCATTAGGAACCTCTGTAGTCGTTGCGTTTAGCTTAGGTCGTCATAATCGTAAAAAAGCGGTTTTTGCTGCCAGACAATCCATTACCCTATTAGTATTAGTATCCGTGCTATTATTTGTATTTGTCGAATTCTCGGGCTATTGGATTGTTGATATCATTGCTGGAAAAGCCGATCCCGAAGTTAAAAATTTAACCTTAACATTTCTACGATTAACAGTATTAGGCTACCCTGCATTAGCGTTTATTTTGGTGGGATGTGGTGCATTAAGAGGCGCAGGCAATACCAAACTGCCCATGTACCTAAACATCATTATGAATATTTTAAATATCTCGATTAGTTATGTACTTATCTATGGAATTGGCAGTTGGCAAGGTTTTGGCTTTATTGGTGCAGGTATTGGTTTAACAACATCGCGTTATTGTGGCATGTTTTTTATCTTATTAGTCTTGACGATAAAACCTAGTCGTGCGCTTTTTATTCCATTGAGAAGTTACTTTCATTCATTTAATGCTAGAATTTTGGTTGATATTCTTAGCATCGGTATTCCAGCTAGTGTTGAATCAGTGATGTTTAATGTTGGCAAATTACTGACGCAAACGTTTGTTGCCGGTATGGGCACGTCAACGATTGCAGCAAATTTTATCGCTTTTTCCATTGCAGGACTGCTTAATTTACCGGGTGGAACTTTAGGTGCAACCTCAACCATTATAGTTGGAAAACGCCTTGGTATGGGGCAAATCTACCAACCAACCAGACAACTAAAATTTATTTTTCAATTTACCAATATATTGCTCTGTTTGATTGCATTTGTGACAATGCCCTTTGCTGGCCTACTCAGTTCACTTTATACCAATGATCCTGAAGTTATCGAAATATCAAAACATTTACTGTGGTTAAATGCTCTATTTACGCCATTTTGGGCTTCGTCTTTTGTGTTACCTTATGGGTTTAAAGGTGCCAAGGATGCCAGTTATACTATGTGGGTGGCAATTGGTAGTATGTGGATGTGCCGAATTGTCGTTGGTTATCTATTTGGTGTTTATCTTGGCTTTGGTGTAATTGGCGTGTGGTTTGGAATGTTTCTTGATTGGATCATTAGAAGTATATTCTTCTACTACCGCTTAGTCAGTGGTAAATGGCTATGGCGACATCAAGAACACAATTAACTATAAGTTTTCTCATTGAGCTTTTTTAATTGTTCATGATAACGAGTGGTTTAATTAGGATTTAACCATCGACTATACAATTATTAGCTAAAGGTGTTTAAATTTTATTATCAAAAATTTATTATTTACCACTAGTGAAAACCAATTTGAAGGTAGCATAAGTTATCGTTTTGAATAAATTACTATTTAATTAAATAACTTTTTTCATCAAGCGTATTGTTACTATTTTAATTTCATCATGTTAATAACAATCTAAATCTAATATCGTTTTGGGCTTTGCGTGAGTAACAAGTTGATCAGGAGTCCACCAAATTTATATACTCAAATTATAAAAATCCAACAAAATATCATTAGTAACGCAGCACAATGAATACCCCTATTTTTTGTGAATAATATCCGAAGTATGGTATGGCAGACATCGATTAACGTTGAGTTATCATATCAATATCAAATTGTGTTTATATCTTGGCATCATTTCGACTATCTGTACATTACCAAGAGTTTCAAAATTAACAACACCATAAACCTCTAAAAAAATTCTAGTATTTCATTACCAATCAAATGTTGATATTAAAATCTTGCTACTGTTAGTGAAATAAATTGAATAAAACTTTTAAGTAATAAAAAATAAATTAATTACCGACTGTATTTATTGGCTTGTAAATAAGCATGTCGAAAACAACTATTTTATACACGGCGATGAAACAACTGAAAACATATTGTCTGGCATAAGCAAGAAATGGGCAAAAATTTTTGGTTGTTTGTTAATTTGAAAGTAATTTACCTAAACAATTGAATTGGTTAACTTTAAATCACAAGGCATCGTTACAGCTAAACTTTTCTACATTAATATAATGCCCCAAAATTGTAATAGCATAAATTTATAATAATTAACTTTTGTAATAACTCATTTTCAAGGATTGATAGCGTTAAAAAAGTGCGATTATTCCTTTGATTACCAAATTGTTTATTAGATGACTTTCCATAGATTTACTTTTTATCATTGGTTAGATAATTAAATATCACAATAAAATTTGTGATATTTATCACATTAACCATATATCGTAATTTCAGTACGCAAAATCATAATATTGTTTTGATAATGAATTTTATACACTCAATCCATCGTTGTTTATTTTCAATAATTCGAAATAGAAACAAATATGCTTAAAAACTGTTTAGAAAACAGTGTGTTTATATAATTATAAGGAGATGATGATGGATAATAAAAGATTATCAGTCATGGAAAAAATAGGCTTTGGAATGGGTGATGCAGCATGTGGAATTGTTTATTCATCAGTCACCATGTTTTTGACCTACTTTTATACCGATATTTATGGACTATCAGCTGCCGCAGTCGGAATCATGTTTTTAGCAACACGAATTTTTGATGCCATTATCGATCCTATTACCGGTATGGTAGCCGATAGAACTAAAACTCGCTGGGGAAGATTTCGACCTTGGTTAATTTGGTTTGCCATTCCCTATGCTGTGCTTGCAGTCATGACCTATACTACACCTGATTTTGGTTACTCTGGTAAACTCTTATATGCCTACATTACTTATGCGTTGTTGATGCTATGCTATACCTTTATTAACATCCCTTATTGTGCACTAGGAGGGGTCATTACGCGTGATGAAAAAGATCGTCTTTCTGCACAATCATTTCGTTTTACCATCTCATCAGCAGCTGGACTAATGGTGTCAATCGGTACTCTATTTTTGGTGGATTGGTTTGGTAAAGAGAATAAACAACTCGGCTTTCAAATGACAATGGCAGTAATGGGCATTATTGCTATTGCGATGTTAGTGTTTTGTTTTGCAACCACTAAAGAACGCGTAACACCCATTGAAGATAAAAATGTCAGCATAAAAAAAGATTTAAAATGTCTGCTAGCTAACGATCAGTGGTGCATTGTTGCTATTATTACGTTTTTTTCTAGCATGGCTGGGGTGATGCGTAGTTCAGCAACACTCTATTATGCAACTTATTTAATGATGGGCGGTATTAGCTCGGCAGCGGGAACAGCGATGAAATCTGCTTTTGTGTCAACCTCAGTAATTGGCACTATTTTAGGTGCAATGGCTGCTGGATATTTTGCTAAACGTTTTACCGCGATTCAATTATTTAAAAATATTAATTTAATTTTGTTTGCCATTGGCGTCATTATGTTTTTTATTCCACCAGTTTGGTTAGCTGTGGTATTCCCTCTTTATTTTTTAATCGGCTTTTTCCATTCAATGTATCAACCCTTCAAATGGAATATGATGGCGAATGCGGCCGATTATGGTGAATGGAAATTTGGTCGACGCGCAACAGGCTTGTCTTTTTCTGGAAACTTATTTGCACTTAAATTGGGTATGGCAATTGCGGGCGCATTGGTTGGTATTTGCTTAGGCTTATTAGGTTATCAAGCTGGTGTGGATGTGCAAACGCCACTTGCAACGATGGGCATTATTGGGCTGTTAACTATAGGACCTGCGTTTTCATATTTGTTACTTTGGTGGCTTATGCGTTTTTATAAATTAGATGACAAAATGATGGAAAAAATTCAACAAGATTTACTTGCCAGACAAAAAAATATTGAAAACAATAACTAGGATAAAAGTTACGTTAATAATGTAATGTAAAAGGTAATTATATGCGTTTTGATTATTATAACAATCCCATTATCTGTGCTGATTATTCAGATCCAGATATTGTCAGAGTCAAAGACGATTTTTTCATGGTTTCATCTAGCTTTAATCATATGCCAGCACTGCCGATTTTGCATTCTAAAGATTTAGTGAATTGGCAAATTATAAATCATGTATTTTCGTCTCTTGATTTACCGGGTTATGATTGTGTGCAACCTGGGAAAGGCGTTTGGGCGCCATCTATTCGATATTATGACCAAAAATTTTGGGTATTTTTTAGTACGCCCGATGAAGGGATATTTATGTGTAATACGCATAACCCATGGGGGCAATGGAGTAAACCACATTGCGTAAAACCCGCATTAGGTTGGATAGATCCTTGTCCATTTTGGGATGATGATGGTCAAGCCTGGTTAGTTCATGCTTTTGCACAAAGCCGTTCTGGCATCAAGCATAAATTACAGCTGTTTCGTATGAGTAATGATGGCACGGCTTTAATTGACGATGGAAGAATTATTTATGATGGCACAGCCGACTTACCAACACTTGAGGGTCCAAAACTCTATAAAAGAAACGGTTGGTACTATATTTTTGCGCCAGCTGGCGGCGTTGAAACCGGTTGGCAAACCGTATTACGTAGCCAACACTTAGAGGGGCCTTGGACTGCTCGTAATGTCTTATTTCAAGGTAATACCACTATTAACGGTCCCCATCAAGGCGGCTGGGTTGAACTTGATAATAATCAATGCTGGTTTGTACACTTTCAGGATGCCAATTTATATGGACGAATCGTACATCTACAACCAATGCACTGGGGTGATGATGATTGGCCAAGAATCGGAACCGCCATCGATGATAACTGCGGTCAACCTGTTGTGTCATATCCAAAACCATTAACCACTTGTAATTCAAATGGTTATACCATGCAAACGAGCGATGACTTCAAGCAAGGCAAGATCGGTTTACAGTGGCAATGGCAAGCCAATCCTCAAAAAAATTGGCTTGCAGAACAGAGCGATGGCTTAACGTTAAATTGTTACCCACTACCAATACATAACAAACAGCAAACACTCTATTTTGCTCCTAATTTGTTATTACAAAAATTTTCGTCATGGCAATTTACTGCTGAAACTGCATTAGAGCTCAATACAAACAATTCGGGTGATTTTGCAGGTTTGATCATTTATGGCGAACGTTATGCGGCCCTAACCCTTTGTTATAAAAATCATCACTATTTTTTATGTTATCGATATGGTTGGATGAAAGATGCTGGGATAGTTGATGAATATCAAGAGATTATTACTCAATTTGATTCACCGAATTGTCAATTAAAAGTTGAGGTCGGATTAAACGGTATTTGCCAATTTTATTATCAAGATACCAATAAAGCTTGGCAAAAGATCAGCCGTGATTTTGCGGCAGGCAAAGGCAAATGGGTTGGCGCGAAAGTGGGTATTTTTGCTGCCAGCGAAGCAAAACAAGCAATAAGTGGTAAAGGTAAATTCAAGTATTTTGAAATTATTGCCAAATAGATCACAATGCAAGGTAATATCAAAAGTAAATATACTATTTTTGATATTACCTATTTATGTCAAATTAGACCACTGTTAAACAACGATATAGCTAGATGAACTTATAGCTTTATGATACAAAAAATTGTAATTGAGTTATAAAATTTATTACAGCTAAATAAGCATAAATGGCTAATATTTTTTAATTTAAATTCTGAGCCTATTATCAACATCACGATTTATAACGATCATTATTACTACTGTTTAAATAGCAAGCAATAACAATGCGTTAAGTACCACTTATTTATAAATTGACCACTGATTAGTGTAATAGTAACCAGTGGCCAATGCATATTCTTATCATTAAATTTTAGTCATAAATGATTGGTAAATTAAATGCTAGTTTTAGTAATTAGTATATTAGTTTACAGCTTATCCAATAACTGTGCCTTTTTCGCGTTAAATTCCTCTTGAGTCAAGATACCTTCATCAACCAGTTGTTTGAGCTGTTTTAATTGGTTAATAATTTGTTCATTATTAGCCGTCGCTGCGGTATTTGTGGCATTATTTTTATTTAAATCAAACGATTTTGCTAAATCTAAACCTGCACCAAGTTGTAAACCTGCACCAGCCAGTCCACCTTCATTTTGAGCTGCATCGCGTAATGCTTTGAGTTTTTCATGTTCGACATAATCTAAACCGACCTCTTTGGCAGCTAATGCATCCGTTCTTGAATTAGCTATTTTACTAATGCGCTCTAAAGTCTCTTCACTAAATGTGGCGGATTCAATTTGAAAATCCTCTAACAAAAGACCTAATTTGCCAAAGATAGCTTGCAAACTCTGTTTAATTTGGTCCGATAATTTAACTAATTGTGAATCAATATTTTGATAAGAATAACTTTCCGTTGCTAATTGTGAGGTGATAGTTGGAATGATACGCGAAATCATTAATTGACTCAGATCGTTTGCGGTATAAACTGATTTACTGCCTACTACTTCGGTAAAAAAATGCTGAGCTTGTTCAATTTTAATTGCATAGGTTCCATAAGCACCAAGTTCAATTGGAAATTGATATACACTATCAATATATTTTATCGGCGTTGATGTGCCCCATTTTTGATTAACCAAACTTGCTAAACGGAAAAAATACACATGCATTTTGTGTTCGCTTTCCAAGCTTTGCAGTATTTTAACTAAATTAGTAATGAAAGGATGATTGGATGTAGAAAGTTCATAAATACCCGATTTAGTCATCACATCGATCACTTCACCCTTATAAACTAAAATGCAGCCTTGTCCTGGATTGATAATTAATTTACTGGCATTTTTTACCTCATTAGTTGGAGTTGGAAACTCATAAAATAAAACATTTTGCTCTTGGTTTTTCCACTCTATTACTGTTTTTAGTTGTCTTTTAAAAAAGTTGCCTAATCCCATATCATATTCCTTATACTAGTCATACTTATTATTTTTCATTTACTAAAGTTAGTTTTTTAATGATAGTACCATCAGAAGCTATTTGCGCATACTTATCGCAACTCTGTTTAATGATAAATCCATCATTAAAAGGCATGATCTCTTTTATGGTGATATCATCACTTGATAATGTCCAAATCACTTTACCGTTATTAATATCCAATCGTTGATAATTATAATTTGAATCGGGACTTGCACTAGTTCTGGTTTTTATAATTAATGTATTATCGTCAAAATAGATAATTTCAGGATTAAAATAAAGTCTATCCGGAGTAAGGTTTTGATGAGAAACCAGTTGATATTTTGGATTATCGTAATAAGGAAGACTGTAATTATAAGCGTTTGCCGCATCAGTAAACTTGCCTGAACCATCAGTATTTTGATCACCAACTTTAGCTGATGTAAAAGTGTAATGGCTTTTACCATCAGGACTAATAAAAGTAAATTTAATTAACTTAAAATCCTCACCATAATTATTGGCAAAGCTAAAAGCAGTGTGTTTACTGGTATCATCTGCACTCCGCTCAAAATCTTTAATTGTCATATAAAAATCATTATTATCAACAAAAGCTTTATCCTGCAAAGGGAAATAATAGATCTTTTGCCCATCATCAGTCAGTATATGTAAAACGTGGCCAACGGCGCCTTGTGCGGTCGTGATATTGACTGAGGCAATGCCTTTATTAAATTGAGGATAATTTTGCAATAACGAAGATGTCACATCAGTTAGGGTAAAATTCCTTTTATCAAGTAAAAAAACAGTGCGTTTGCTTGCAACTAGATAGGTTTTATCTTTAGTAAAGTCATATGAAGTCCAATTAACTTTACCAAACTTATCAAATTTCACATTAGCAATTGGGCTTTCTTGCACAATTTTTTCGGAAAGCAAATCATACACAGTAAAATAATACTTTTGTTCATAGGGTAAACTATTGGAACGATTAATGATTCCCATCACAAAAGGTTTATTATCGACTAAAACTAATGAGCAAAAATTATAATTAACACGCAGTGTACCACTACTTTGCGCAATTTGCGGATTGGCCGACACTGATTTAGTGGTTGTAGTCTGATTTTGTTGTATTTGCGTAGTTGCGACTGGGGCATCATAAGAAGGCTTCGATTTAAAAAACATATTGATCAAAACAACACAAACGTAGCCAATCACAATACAGCCTAGAATAACAATTATTTTTGATTTAAATTCACCAAAAAACGTATTATCTAAATTAGTTGGTCTATTATCATAAGTGACATTAACATTAATATCATCACTATCTAAAAAATATTCAGTATGACAATTTTCACAACGATAATGATCGGGTTTAATTTCAGTTTTTTGTATGCTACCACAATTTGGGCACTTGATTATTTTGATTTGCTTTGCCATTCCTATTTACTCTTATCATTATTTAATTTTGGATAAATATCGGCTATTTTATCGATTAAATAAGGGAGTGTCACTTGAAATATAGGTTTAAATTTAACGCTAACTTGCCTAATTCATCAGCAAATTTGTAAAACAGATCAAATGAAGTTGCTGCAATAATGATGACTTTTATTTTAATAACAAAGTGACAAAATTAATCACAAAATTAAGTAACGCTATTCAAAAAAACGATAAATAGATACTCAATTGAGATCAAGTAAATCAATTAATAATTATTCTGTTAGTGTAGTGGAGAATTTTAAGTGTAAAAATGAATGATAACAAATAATACACTACCAATTTTGAAAGGAATGATGCCCTAATATTTACAAATAATTGTTTATTATCAAAATATGAATGAATAAAGCGAGATAATTTATAGGATTAAGCAAAAAGAAAGCTTATCTGCTTAATTATAGTAAAGGAAGGATAAGATGAATGGAAAACATTGGTAGTGTGTGTTTAATTTATTCGGGCTTAGTTGGAAACGAAATATTCGTATCAGATACACTAATGCGAGTTAATAATATGCGATATTTTTTCCATTGTTTTAGCTGTTCCTCTTCATTAGATTCTTGCATATCTAAATCGATAATATCTTGAAGCAACGCTATTTTTTCGTTGGCTTGATTTATTAGTGAATTTTTCATAACTTGATTTTGTTCAATGGTAGCGTTATTTTCGGCCACTTTATCTTTTACCCATTTTTTCCCGTTCCATTTGCAAAATTCGAATGGTTCAAGTAACGTAAATCCTGCTTTAAGTTCACCAAGGTAGTCAATTTTAACGGCGTCTTTTGTTTCAATATTAAAAGCTGTTTTTTCGCGGTTATCTTCGACTAAAACCCATTTACCATCTTGCTCACACGGACAAAACCCATCTTTAAATTCAGGAGCAATCCGTAACGCATTGTCAGGTGGCATTGTGTCGTCGTTAGCCTCTAATTGATGTGTGTACGGTTTAAGGTCATCTGAATTATCATAATAATAATTAATCATATCAAACTCCAAGGTAAATTACAGGTGTCATACCAATGTTAAGTGGGCGATTTTCATTTGCTGTTGGTACTACTCGTGATGCATAAAAATCATAACCCCATGCCCACCAATCCTTTTTAGGTTCAAATGCGCCGTTTTGCGGATAGATTGCATTCGTACCCTGAAACGCACCGCGTGTATATAGAGTATGATTATCAACGACGCCGGAATCGAAATGCCCCCAAATTTCTCGAATAGCATCATCTTCAACACTACCTACTTGTCGGCTAGCTCCATCAACGGCTCGATCAAAAAAACCACGCCCATCGGCAGAAAATGCCGTTGGCACATTAATATATTGTTGTCCATTTATAGTTTTAATCGTAATACGATGGTCGTTTTTATAATTGGCAGACAAACCATTTAAAGCCTTGCCTTGCGGTGAACTTAATAAGTAATTATCGCCATTACGAAAATACCAACCAAACGGCAATTCATCACGTCGAAATGGCATTAAACGTTGGTCACCAATGGCATCTTTGAATACTACATGGCTACCTACCATATAAGTAGGTGTATTATTAACAACAGTTTTAACCGCTGGTAAAGCCCCTACAATATCGGTGGAAGCATTCGCCGTCGTTATTACTTCATACCAATTTTGCTTACCATCATCTTTTGAATCTGTACGATAATAAATGCGTGGGGTCTTGCTATTAACTACAGCTAATTGCTCGACTTTCCAATATGAGCTGTTACTAGGATACGCAAGCAATGTTGCCGTACAATCTCCCCCATTGAACGGCAAATTAGGAAAATTGGATGTCCTACATTGATAAAACCCGCCCGCTAAGCGTTCATCAAAATTATTGACAGCAGCACCCTTTTGGCCGCCGATACCATAGTCACCTACTTTTAGTGCGGATTTGCCGTTAATAGTAACATCATCAATATTATCAAATTTCCACGCATTACCATCTTTAGCATATCTAAGCTTTGTAAACCAATTCTTTTTTTCTGCATCATAAAAAAGAAATGAGAAATTGTCTCCAATTGGGCGAATTACTGTAACATTATCAGGATTTTCATAATTGAATTTGATACCGCACGCTTTGTATTTAAGGGTAAGTTGACCTGTAACTGTATCTCCGTTTTTTTTCACAAATGTCGATGTATCTACTGTTGAAGCCCAGCTTTTCGCATCATCTGCTGATTTAGCCGCTGCATTCGCTGATGTTTTAGCATTAGTTTCGGATGTTTTAATTGAATTAGCGCTATCGCTAGCGTTTTTAGCTGATACGCTCGCTGCTGTTGCTGATTTATTAGCTGAATCAGCACTTGTTTTGGCTGCATTAGCGCTATCTGTTGCTGATGTACTTGCCTTTTGAGCGTTACTTGCATTTTTTGCTGACTCACTAACATAAACTTTACTTTCTTCAATAAGCTTAATAAGTTCTTGTTGAATAGAGTATTGCGAAATTATTGTAACAACGCTTCCATCAGGTGCTGTCAATGTAACTTTACCATCACCTGTTAATATTGTCTGCCAAGCATTAAGTTGTGTTTGATAATAATTTAACATTTCAGAGATGCGTAATGCTAAACTTTCAATTGAAACCGTTGGTGATGTAGGGATTTGATATATACCCCCTGTTTTACTTTCACCACGATAATCATCTGCCAACATTAATTGCGTATCAGATTGTACGGATGCTATTTCATAGATTTCAATTTGATTTGATGATTGTAGCAATAACATTCTACCAGCAGAAATACCCAACAACGGATTAGCCCATTTAGTGCCAATCCCTGTCACGATGTTACTGCCTTTTGTTACATTGATCGTACCTGTTTTGTACCAAGACATAGTATTCCTCGAATTTTAGACATAAAAAAACGCTACGAGAGCGTTTATATTTTCCGGTTTTAATTTATAATTTAAATAATTTTTTTGAGTTATCCCTTTTTATTTGTATTTGAGCTCCTCACATATAATTAATATATGGGTGGAAAAATTATCGAGTATCTAACGTATAGTTCCATCAACGTTCAAACTCAAATCATAGTGATTATCATTAATTTTTTTTATCTTGATGATATCAAATCCATTTATTGCATTACCCAATGAGTTTTCTTGATAAATAGCTCTACAACTTGAATAATTTGCAAAAGATAAAGACGAAAATAATATTACAGATAGAATTATTAATCTTTTCATTGTTAACCTCAAAAATTGAAATAATTTTCAGCGTCTAAAACTAGGACCTTTTGCGCAGAAATATAGAACCCATAACTCAATTCAGATTCAAACCAAAAAACTTTATGTATTCGTTGCTCTGACGTAGAGAGTTGATAACCATTTGATCTTACGCCGATGTCGCAAACCCAATTTTGATTTTTGTTGCCATTAAAAAAACTAGCTCCGACTGAAACCGTTGCGTGCATCGGGCGTTTAATACCATTTATTGACTGCCATTGACCAAGTGAGTATCTTTCAAAACTTGTTAACACCGGATTAATGAAGATTTCATTACAAGAATCATATACAACATTTTTATTCTTATATATTCGCAAGCCAAATTTTGATGTTTTTATGTGACCGACACCAAAAATGACAACTTTAACTTTAATTGTTCGATTACTTACATGCCCATTATGATCGTAAGGAACATAACCAAAAACGTCATAATATCTGTGCTCAAAATCTTTACCAATTGAAATGGTTGGATCGTCGCAATAAAAAAATACAAATGAATTATAATTTGATAATGACGGATCTATATCGCTAACTCTCCATCCTTGATTGCTGATTTCTATATCTCCTTTCCATATTACATTAGTAAAATTACTATACTGATTAATTTGAAAAAAAGAACTAACACCATTAAATAAAATGCCGTGACCATTAGCTTTAATGGATTTCGGCCACGTCAAAAGAACAAGCTGTTGATTTTGGTCTAAATATACTTCATCAGGATACTTCGACCAAGAATTTCTCCCGTATTCACCATTCTTGAAACATAATTGACGATTTTGATCTAAATAAGCAATAGGATCACTTGATGCATCAATAAATGTTGCCCCTGTTGAATCAGTACCAAAAGACCAAAACCCACACGGCTCTGACAAATGAGCATAATAATCATATCCCTCAGGTACATACAATCCTGTTTGCGGATATACATTTGAACCTAACGCGCCTGAAATACACATTGTCGTACACTTGCTATCTAATTTATATGCCGTACCCGTTTTTGTGAAAACTTTAATTCCAAATGACATTACACCTCCAAATTACCGATTTGAACAACTAAAGCACCTGTTTCATCGAAAACTTTTAAACCTTCACCATTGAGTACAATTCGACCCTCATTATAAAATGAACTATTTATTTCAAAAGTACCATCCTTAAATAACCTCCACCCAGACTTACCTGGTATATAGTTTTCTGATTGTATAGTATCTGATATTTTTGCAAAATTTAGAGTTGAGTTACCTATGATTGCATCATTCATGATGACAAAACCATCCTTGACGATGAAAGCGGGTACTGGTGTACCATTAGCTTGATTCATGACCATCAATTTATCAGCAAGGAAAATAACATTTGACTGCATACCTACATCGGTATTTTCAACACCCATGGTCATACCCGCAACATACTGCCTACCATTATTATCAACCTCCACTTTCATTGTGCGGTAGGCAGATAATTTACCATTGGTGTCTTGGATGGCTTTTGACACATCATTAACTTGCGCAGACACATTACCGATATTAGTATTAATTGAATTAATACTATTAGCCTGTGAAGTAATTACATTACCTTGCTGGGTAACTTTTGTATCCATTTGATTAATGGCTGTTGCATTATTTTTAACACTATTATTTACACTATCTATTGATGATGATAATTGCGTTAGAATGTTACTTTGAGACTCAATCGATTCACCTTGTTTTACTGTCGTTTGTTTAAGTTCATTGATAGAAGCGTTCGCGCCATTTAAATTTGATGAGATTTCGGTCAATTTAACTGCGGTTGCCTCACTTTCATTTACAACCAAAGCTTTCGTTTCTTTTATTTCAGCATGAGCATTACCGATTTCTTTTCGCCACCTTTGAGAATCAACATCATTTGCTAAAGCGTTTTCAATAATGGACTTAGCATTTTCGATTGATAAACGTGTATTTTCAGCCAGCATAGTAGTATGGTCTGTGATTGAGCTGGTGTTATTATTTGTTTGTTCGACTAATGAGTTCCATGCGTCAGTCTCTTTTATTTCCTCAAAAATGTGATCGGTTAAGTCATTGGTATTGGTACTGGAAATACCTTGCACCCAATCGGTCCAATCACTCACATTACCAATTTTATCAACTAAACGAGCACGATAGAAAAAAGTTTGACCAATTGCAAGTCCCATTTGTGAATAGCTGCAACTAGGATAACTGACATTAGAAAGTAATCTTGCATCTTCTTCATTTTCATTGTTGGAATATTGAATTTCGGTATGGCTGGTATCGCCCGCGCCTTTAGGAAAGGACCAAGTTAAATCTATACCCAATATCACATCATCACTTGCGCTAAAGCCGACAGGTTTTTCGGGTGTTCCAACTTTGCCTTTAATGAATTTTGATTGTGAATATGCCCAAGGTGATGAAGTATCAAGCGCATTAACAGCGCGAACACGCACATCATATGTACCCGAATAAATACCTTCAATGGAAAAATTAGTTCCATTAGTTTTGCCAATATTATTCCAAGATGAATTATCTTTTCGCCATTGGGCAATATAATTTGTTGCACCTTCAACGGCATCCCACTGAGCATTCAAACACGAAATAGACAGTCCTTGTGAGATATAGCTACTTTCAAAAACACTAATAGTTTTTGGCGATGATACCGCTGTCGGCGGTACCACAGTAATTGGTTTAGGCTCAATTCGGATTCCATTATCAATGTAGTTGAATTTATTGGGGTCATGCTCCACAGCAGTAATGTTGAATTTACCATTTTCACTTGCCGATATTGAGGTAACCCGAAAATATTGAATAGCAACATTATCACTGTCAATACACCAGATTGCTCCAGCGACAGGTGTTATTTTATAGTTTGCAGTCACCGTAATTGTTTGCCGATCTTCACTAATTGATCTAATCGTTCGACTTTGCGCGGTACCATCGGGCAAATTAATCACTAAACGATCTCCGGCTTGATAATCTATCTTTCTATCAAGTGTGATTTTTCGACCAGTAACTGATTGTATTCGTCCGCCGTTTTCTTTACCTGAACGTGAGGGATCGGCGATACCAATAATTCTAGCTGGTAAAGGAATGTAACCATCTAATCCGACAGTAAACGCAACCACTTCATCTTTCGCATTTGAAAGCAAAGCCCATCGTCCACGCCTTTGGGCTTCGGCTTGCGATGTACAGCCTATAGCGGTTAACTTCATGACATTAACATCATAACGACGCATCAAGTCATAATCCCATACGGGTTCAACATCGTCACAGTAGTGGTTATCCGGATCTGAATAGGCCACTAAACATGATGTATAGCGATTTTTATATGAACCACTTGAATAGGTAAAATCACCAACAACATTTGAAGGATGGTAAATAAAATCAGGTTCATCTTGTGGCATATCCGCCGTTAGACAGATTTGATCGTTACCCCAAAATAGTATGCCTCGAAATGAAGCCACCAGATCTTTTAAAACAGTATAGGCTTCTTCCTGACTTTGTATATATTCATTACAAACAAAACGTGGTTCTTTTCCGCCTCGCCCATCAGATACCATCTGATCACAATACTGACCCAGTTGATAGATAGACCATTTATCAAGCATGCTGGCATCAATTCTTAACCCCATTCCGGCTACTTCATCACGCATTAAGTAATAGGCAAGCCAAGCAGGGTTGTTGGTATAAGCCATTTTAAAACCACCTGTCCATGTGCCAATGTATGTTCGACTCACTGGATCGTAATTATCAGGAACCTGGACAACTTTACCTTTAACTTTACAACTAATTTTAGGTATTGAACCATTAAATTGACTCGCATCTAATTCGATATAAAGCAAGGCGGTATTTGGGTAACGTAATTTGCTATCAATTATTTCAGCATAGGATGACACGCCAAATGCATTAACCAATTTACTCGATTTTGAATCAGGAGTGAATCGTCTTACTCGTATAGCCCAACCATCAATAGCTTTTGGTAAATTAATCCGGTGATCACGCTGATATTCTGAAGTGGTTTTACCCTGAAACGTCCCATTTATCACCGTTTGAAAAGCACCACCATCAGTTGATAATTCGATAACATATTTGGTAACTGTACCAACTGAGTCACCATTATCCTTATACTCAACGTGAGCCGGTAAACTCAATTTAATACGAACTGCATCCAGATCTAAATTCGAAAATGCACGCACCCACGGTTTATCAGCTTTAACTGTGAAACCAGCTCGCAATTCATTACTAATTTCGGGTATACCTTGAATATAGTCTTGCGTCTGCGAGCCATTGCGAAATTCCCAATTGACGCCTTTGAAGTTACGAGAACCATCTAAATTGGCCAGCGGAGTGTTATCAATAAAAATGTCTTGCTCTGTTAAATGTCCCTGAATTTCACCTTCGCTTAACGCTAATAACAACTTAAGTTTGGCGTTTGACAGTAAATTATCAGGTTGTTCATATGGCGTATGTTGTTTTTTACTTCCGCCTTTTTGCCCTTCTATCAATTGCATAACTCACCTACTGTTGGTCTTCTGAATAAATACCGGCATTAATTACCGCGCCACCAATTTCACGTTCACCAAGCAAAACAGGCACAGGATAGCCAACAGCATTAGTATTCACTGGCCCACCAAATCCATAATTAGGTTTATTTTCGGCACTCGATGATTTACCTGCATTAAATTTAGGCTGTGGAGTCAGTAGTTGAACCACGCCCCCCAACATCATGCTAATACCAATTCCTGTTAAAATAGATGTTGCGCTCATCGTACTAGCCGTCAAGAGAGTTCCCCACTGAGCTAATGTTGCCCCTGCTGTAAAAAAAGCGGCAACTAATGCAACTGCACCAATAATAATTTGAAACATGCCTCCACTTTTTGCACCTTGTGTGACTGGCATAATCGTATAGTTTTTGCCATTCGCATTAATATCAAACTCATCAATACCAATATTTTTGCCATCAACAAAAAAAGCGAACTTAATACCTTTTAAATGCGCTGAACACATGTATTTTTCAAATCCTTTGATCGTTGCACATAGTGCGCGTAATAGTTCTTTAAGATTTTGCACATCATATTGATGATTTTTACCAAACTGCTTAGCCATTGCACCTTTTAGTGTTAAATTACTGAGCATGAAATAACTCCTTATGTCGTACTATGCGAACTGTTCTATCTCGAAAATATTTACCGTAAGGCGTACGAGTCGATAATTGACCGTATAAATGATGTAAAATAAGATTGTCACCAACATAAATAGCAGCATGATTGGTCACTTGCGCACCAATACGCATCATGATGATATCGCCAACTTGCATTTCAGTGATGTTGACTGCAACAAATCCTTCAGCTTGCCAATTATCATCATAAAGATGTTCTGTTCCGCTTTCCCACCACTGCCTTGGAACCGAATAATTATTTAAATCAATATTATATTCTCGCTGATAATAATCCATAATCAGTGACCAACAATCAGCATGCCCAAGTAGCCATTGGCGTCCGGTATAATCTCGATTTATGCGCGGTGATATTGTGCAAAAATCACCATCGGGTACAGATATAATGCCCCACTCAATACCTGAATGATCACATTGAATACGGTCAAATTCAGATGGCACTAGTGATACAACATCAGGATGAGAGTGAATAATCATGATAATTTCGCCCAACTTTTCGGCTTGTAACTGTTCGTCAGCGGCAATCAAAAAATGCTCTTTAGGATTATCAGAAATATTCTGACAAGGAACATATTTTTGTGATTTACCCGTATCAATAATCAATCCACAGGCTTCATTTGGGTATTGACTTTCTGCATGATTTTTTATGGCATCTAATAATTTTTGTCTCATATTACTTACTCTGTAAATTAGCTGCAGGAAAACCACCAAAAGGAAGCGAAGCATTACCATGCCTTGCTTTACAATCTTTTAAAAGTCCACCGCATACATCTTTTGCTGGATCGTCCGTTGGATCACCAGTTTTGGTGAAATATTTATTACCAGCATAATCACAACCAGTACCACTTCGATACCAGCCACGCATACACCAAGTGCAAACAGTGGTAATTTGCCTTGTTGGTAGCTGTAGATTTTGGATATCAAAAGGTGAACACAACTCAAATTCAACCATAGTTTTGGTTTCTGTTTTTTTGCTATTTACATAAAATAGTTGGACGCGTTCTTGAGCTGGATCTGCATTTGGATTACCATTAATCCAGTTGGCCGCATCAAGATACTTAGCCATTGTGGTATGGATTTTAATTTTTGCTTGAACTAAATCTGCATAATCCAAGCAAAGCCTTGTCACTTTTCCTTCAATATTGCCAACTGATAACGTTGGTGTCGGTTGGGCGCCTGTGCTACTCAACTCAAGACCTTTTAGTTCGTAAGGGTAAGGTAAGTATTCTTTTCCTTGCCATTTAATAGAAGGTAAATTATCAACAACAAAAGAGGCCCAACCCTCTGATGAGACATTATGCGCATGAAAACGAAGGACTTCATCTAATCCAAATTTTGTTCCATCAAGTTCGATAAGTTGAATTAGCTCGTTGCCTTCAAGTGCTTGTAAGTCTTGTGTTATTGGCATTTATGTTCTCCAGACATAAAAAAACCACCTAAAGGTGGTTAATTGAATAGGTAATAATAATTTATGGTGCATAAGCCTGAATAAATTTGAATGATAGTGAAATAACATTTCCTCCCATAAATTCTGATTCGATAGATTTATTTACGACTCGGTATAACTTTTCTTCACCATAGGGATTAGTCCATTTGAAAGATTTGATAATATGAGAATTTAAAAAAGCGCGAACTTGTTTAACTTCGCTTTGTTGCCCCATATAAGTCAATTGCCACTCTTCTGTAGTACTATTAATACCGGTGCTTGATAATTGTGTATAACCATCGCCAAAACTAATTTCATTAATATTGGATAGATCCGAAACTTTTGGATTTCCCATTGTTTTCCATTGAAATTTATCTACTGCCATAACCTCTCCAATAACTTATCTTGCATGCATTACGTTATATAAGTCACCACCTGGTGAAACAAGTTTTTTCATCATCTCATTCATGCGTTGCTGTATAACGGCACCAACTTGAGCCTCAACAGCTTTTGCATCAATATTATTTGTTGTAGTTGTTGCTGAGTTGTTTTCTGATGACATATTAACGGCAATATTTGCCGATACATTTACAGCACTTGTTGATTGATTCGATTGACGAGTAAAAGCAATGGGTGAAGCCTGACCAACATCGACATATCCACCATTAGCATACTCTTGTTTTTTATCATTCATTAATGCATAAAGTGTATTTACTCCTATACGTTTGGTTGCTTCTTTAGTGAAAACAAATTCACCTTTGTGAACAATACCTGCTGGTTGATATTTATTACCTCGACCGGTAAAGCCCCCTGGGTTTAACGCATATCCAACATTACCACCCATTGCATAACCACGAATTTCGCCGCCACTGTAGGCATCTTGAAGTCCCCCTGTCGCTTTACTTGCTCCACCACCAAACCCCATCCACCCTAAAGCTGTTTGAATTACTTGGGCTAGTATTAGCTTATTAATAATTTCAATAATATTAATTAAGATAGAACGGGCAAACTCGTTAAAATTGGCTTTTCCTGTAGTCACTAATTGAGTCATCATATTTGCCATAGAGCCCATGGTATTTTGTGCAAACCCTTTGGCTGCGCTAAATACGTCTGAAGAGGTTTCTGCAAATTCTTTTAAACCAGTTTTTAATCCCATAATCCAATCACTTTTCTGTGTATCATCTAAGGCATAACGTTGTTCTAAAAGATTGGCTGCTGATATGTAATCTTGAGTGATGCTAACAATATCTTCTGATGTGAGATGATTACTAGGATCTAAATCTTTTTCTTTTCTTCTTTCTAGTTCAATCCTCTCAGAATAATGGGCACTTTCAGCCGAGCTCATGCCAAAAGTTGCTTTTTTATCAGTAATACTATTTTTATACTGGGATATAGTTTCAGAAATATTTTCTTTTATTTGTTGTGCTTTGTTAAGCGCATTAATTTCTTCTGCTATAGCTGCATTTTTTTCATACTGCAAACTTAGAGATAATTTATTAGCCAACAAATAACGTTCTTCAGCCGTTAATTTGCTTTTATCTGTTTCTTCTTCAAGCATTTTAATTTGAGCTTGAAATTCTAAGTATTTTTTTCGTTCAGCCGTGATATTTTGTACTGTTGTATTTTGCTCTTTTAAAGAAAGCAATTGAATCTGTAAGCTTTTTTCAACTTCTCTATTAGATTCTAATAAATTGTGCTTTGGCGTATAATTGAAAGAATTAATGTTATTATTTGTTGGGTTTGGGTTTGGGTTTGGGTTTGGGTTTGGGTTTGGGTTTGGGTTTCCATTATAGTCATTTAAAGTGTTTAAACTTACAACAGCATCATGAGATTTAACAACCAAGCCATTTAATAATTTGATAAGATCATTTAATGAGTCATCTTCCTCTCCTGCTTTGAATTTTAAATCTGACACAAATACAGCTAAATCATTTAATTTTTTTGAGGATGAAGCTGAATCTTTTGTTGATAAAATATCAAATATTTTTTGATAGATTTCTAATATTAATTGCTTTTCTGTATTAAATTTTTTCGCTAAAATTTGTGCTTCATTTTCAATTTTTTGTTTTCTACGTTCTATCTCTTCTTGTACTTGTTGTCTATTTTCTTCATCAATAATAGAACTTCCAGATTTATAACTCCCACCAGGATTTTGCTGATTTTTTTTAATAAAATCCATATCATTAAAAATATTTACGTTATCTTTAGCAAAATATTGTTTTAGCGTTTCTTTTAATGAACTAAGAGTCTGATTAGCATCTTGCTTAGCGACTTCAACTGTTGCTTGCGCTAATTTAGGATTGATTTTATTTAATTTAATTATCTCATTTGTGAAAGAAGCAATGCCGTCTTGATTAATTTTTATTACGTTATATAAACTTTCTTGCGCTTTTCTTAGTGTTTCTGTTGCTGTTGTCGATTTAGAAAAATAGGAAATCAAATCATTACCAACAACAATTCCAATTTCAGCTATTGTTCCTACTATACTTGCTATCGGATTTTTAAATAGTGCCCCAATTTCAACTCCATATTCAGCAAATGATAAAAGAGGATTTTTACTTTTTTGTGATTGTTCCGATAACTCTTTTATTTGATCAGAAAGCGAACTAAGTGTTACTTTCATTTGATCATTTGAAGCAGAAAAATCCTTCTGTATTTCAATCAGTTCTAATAAACTATTTTGAGAACTCTCGATCATTTCATCATAAAATTTCAATGAGTGAGCATCAAAAAAATCTGATCCATTATTTCTAGATAACCTATTTTGAGTTAAAAGAAGATTATATAATTCATCATTAACTGGAGAAATAACTTTTGATAGAATCATTAATTCTTTATTTTGTTTTTCTAGTACTTTAGAATTTAATTCTATCGCTTTAATATTTTTTACAAGTAATTGTGTATACTTCTCAGAAAATCTTAGATTTTTTTCAGTCGATGAACCTAGTGTATTTATTGCCGCAGCCGATTCCTTTGATTTTTTTACAAAAAAATCAAGCTGTTTATTTACTTCTGTAACGCTTTTAACATTAATTTTTAACGTTAGCGATGTAATTTGTTCTGCCATAATACTCTCCAGGCATAAAAAAACCCGCCAAAGCGAGTTTATTAAGTAATAAGTTGTTCTACTAAAATAGAGAAGCCAATCTTAAATTAAATCTGTTGCTAAATATTATTTAAAGAATTTATTACCAACAATAATAGTGCTTACTTTATTTCTTGTCTTTTGGTTATTATATCTTGCATTTCATTTGATATGGTTGAAATCGCTGAAATGCTATTTAGCACAGTCTCATCGGCCCAATGCGAATTGCCCATATCACTAATTAATAACTCAGATATAGCGGTGATATGACTTAATTTTGCATATAACTTATCAAAATCTGATTCGGCAATAATAATATTTCTGTTCATCTCTATTTCCTTAACTAACTTAATTTTCTATAAATCTAATAAATGGATTGATTCATTAATGGCTCTATTATGTATGCTTACTTTGCTATTTGTAATTTAGATTTGATTGTTTATTGCAATTTTACAAATTGCAAATTAATCAATAACTTTTGTTTGCGCACCTTCACTAGGCTGTTTTAAAATGATTATTTCAATTTTGTTATCACAATCTTTATTTGTTTGATATCAATAAATTAATTTATTATGCTATTTTTTATTGGTAATAAATCCGTTTCGATTCGTTTTTCCATTGCTCATTTATGAATAAATAGATGTGACTTATCGCTTATCTTATTTAGATTAAAAATGATAAGTGTTAGATAACCGACTTTCGTCGGTTATTTGGTTTTATGAATTATTTTTAAGGCTTGGCTTTCCATTAGTTGAATATCGTGAAAAATCGTTTCGCTTTCTAAAATATTATTCACTTTCATCACCCAAGGAAGGCAATTATAATCAAGCCCGATTAGTCCACTCATGCTTGTACGCCATTGCGTTGACATGGCTTTAAATAATCGAAATGAATCTAAATTATCCTGCCATATCTCTATAAATTCGCCATCATAATCATCCTCAGACAAACCAAAAGCAGCTAATTCATCTTGAGAAGGTTCAGGCGTATATAACGCAGTGACAAGCTCAATTAGTTTTTTTCGCGTTGACCAAATAATTCTTTATAGTAAGTTGTTGTAATTGCTTGTGAAGCAGATGGATAGTTATTTAATAAAATTTGCATATTGTCTTGATTAAATTCATCATTTAAACTCCAACCAGCGACAATTTTCATGATAAAATCAATAACACCATTATTTTTCAGTTCATCTTCAAATTTAGCAAGCTCATTGACTGGATAATGTTTGAAAGTAAACTCAACTGATCCGTCTTCTTGGCCAGGCCGAGCAATTAGCACTTTGCATTTAAAAGTGGGATCTGCAATTAATTTAAATTTTGCCATTGACCATTCACCTTATTTATCTTTATAAAATGTAATAGCGGGTGATTCAACAGTGGTACTAATTTTTACTGTTTCAACTTCGTTAATCGTGGTTTCTGGTGTTGGATCAAATGAAACCCGCACCGCGTCATAACGTGTTTCATTCGCTTTTGGTACATACATTTTCATAGCCACAACTTCATTGGTTTGATCTAAGCTTTGTAGTAAAGGATAAATCGGTAATGAGCTATCATGAGCAATGGTAAAAGTTTTGGTTTTAGCTGATTTTATCGTCGGTAATTGACGTTCTGTTTCATCTTCTAAAAATTGAATTTGTACAAATTGTTGTTCACCGCCCTCGCTGGCTACTTCTTTAATTTGTGGCAATCGTTCCCAATCGGTAATTTTAGTAAGACTACCAAAGCCTTCGTTAGCTGGGAATACATTAACATTACTTGTGTTAATATTACCTAAAGTGACATCGGTATTATTAACACGTACAATTCGTGCCACAACATTATTTAGTTTATTCCAAGACGAAGCAATAACAACTTCGTCATCAACATTAAGTCCATGCCCAGCTTTTAATGTCACGACAGCCTCTTTATCGTTAGTAATTAGATTAAAATCAAGCTTAGCATCTTTTGATTTTTGCACGTAAACTCGTGCACCATTAGGTAAAGCAAAACCCATGTGTTAACTCCTTTATTTTATTACATTAAAGTGTCAGCATGATAATTCATACTGACGGGAATAGTGTAAGTGGTTTTATCCGTTATAGTAGGATAAGCACTTGGTACAGAATTAATATAAAGCGCAAAATTGTCTTTTTTTAACTCTAAATTAAGTGGGAAGTGAGCAATAATCGCATCACATATACGCAAAGCATCTGATTTGCCCGTATTGATTGGTACTGATAAACACCTTAATAAACTCTTGATTCACTGTCCAAATCGAAACAGGTTGTGATCGCTGGTAATAAAGTTGATCTTAAATAAGCATTATCATTCTGTTGAATAGTAACATTTTTATCAAAAATGGATAATTGTACCTGTTTTGCAACTATTTCAAGATATGATTCAAGCCGTTCCGAAATAGGCAAAATCAATTTTTACCTCTTTACTAAGTTTATTATTAGAATATATCTATACTTTCAATATTGCTTTTCTGATCGTTTTGTTTGGTGTATGTCTTACATTATCAAATTCCAATCGAGTAATATTTTGAATGTGATTAGTGATATAAATGAATTGCACATCACAAAACATATTTTTATTTGTGCCATGCAGTATTTTGAAGTGTTAGTAGAATCAATGTAATTGACATTTTCTTTATCAACTAATTCTACTTCTGTAGTATCAGATGATACGTGCCAATTGGACTCAAATTGTCGACTAAAATCTGTCTGATGATTTTCTAATTCAAGAAATTTGAGATGAGTTATTCGAAGGGGGTAGAAGACGATGTCTTGTAAAATATCGATACTTATTTGTTTTACCAGCGTATCAGGCTTATCTTTCCCTTGATTAATAAACTAATTGATTCCATTCAAAAAATTTTGTAGTTGCTAGACATAACCAACATCTATTGTTACAAAATTCATTTAAGCACTGAGCAAAATTGATAAGGTTAAAGTAAGAGTAGTAACTAGATTAACCCATTTACATATGTTGTTTTTCCACTGTTTTTTATCGCGGTTAACACCTGTTGACGGTTAGATGTAGGACTAAAACTTATGTGCACCCATTGATTATGTTCTTGAATAAGCTTATCAAATTCAACTCTTGCATCGATTAAGCGTTGACAAATTTCTTTAGGTGTACCAAAAGACGAATGAAAATCGACGGCTAATCCTTGCGTGTGTGCACTGGTTGCGACTCCACCAACACGCGCATTTAGCGCAGGGCAACGATAACCAGAAGTAATAATAATGGGCTTTCCTAAAGCTTGTCTGACTAATTCCAACTTTGCAGCGGTGAATTTAATATTAGGCATCAACTCTGTAGGCACGCTATTATCTATCTTTAATCTGCTGGCTAATAGAGAGTTAGTAAATTCCTCTAATTTAAAGTTTGCTGTAAGTTTCACGGTTATTCTCCTTTAGCTTTTTTTAACAGTTTTTCTTCGAGTATTTTTATTAGGGTTGCACCAGACCAACCAGCTAGACCAGCTACGCCTCCTGCTAATTCAAATTCCCAGTTGAAATAACTTGCGCCCAGTACAACCAATAGACCGGCAAATATTGAAATAAATATTTGTGCAAATAACACCCAGACATTGAATTTGTTGCCATTGAGCACGTGATAGCAATAACTCGCTAATGAGCCCAATAAGGTGACAATCATTAAATAAATGACAACATACCAATTAATGTTGTTAGGATCTTTTATAGGCATAATAAATCTTTATATAAGTTAACAACGGTAATTGAATTTAACCGCTGATTTTGTTTATTTAAAATAGGAAAAATAATTAATAAAAACAATGTGATAGGTTAATTTTATTGAAAAGAACATGTATTAGAAATAATGCATAATACTATGAATTTCTTAATCTTTATCTTGTCATTATTAGACAAATTATTTAATTTTAATGAGTAATAAACGATTGAACCTAATATCCCTAATATTTTACTATTTTCTAATCATGCAATATCAAAAATAGTTGCCGCCTCCTTTTTTTAATAGTAATTTCATATAACAAATTGATAAAATTATAAAATATTTACCAATAAACATTTTTATAATGTCAATTAGACTAATTTACATCAAAATCATTGCTACTGTTGTAGCAAGTAGAAATCGATAAAAGGTAAATAATAAGATTGATACGCAAAAGATTATCTTGTTTTCTTGATGAATTAAGATGTTTGGTGTCATTTAAGAGCATTAATACACTATCAAATAAAATTTAATATATTATTGATTATTTACCTAATTAATCTCTAAATATTTGCATTACCCTATTTCGAACGACTCAAATTCAAAATTAATTTAATTAGCCAAATATCCTATTTTGCAAATATTTCACATAACAAAAAAGCCCGTCTATTGCTAGCGGGCTTTTTTATGCGTTTAAATTTTGATTATGGACTAATTATATATGCTTATT
>NZ_JAFNOP010000011.1:0-101045 GCF_026536195.1 Gilliamella sp. B2969 | reverse complement strand
AATTTGTGGTGGCTCTTATATCAAAATCAGTGAAGAGGGGATTGAGCTCGGTACAGCTGGTAATGTGTATATAAAAAGCAATGCCTTGCAAAAAATGGGAGCGGCAAATTTAACTGCTAATCCATCAATACCAACAGGTTGTGAAATAGCCATTCAAGAAGCGGATAAACAACAAAAAGCCAATGTAAAGCTGGGATAATTTATACATAAGACAAGTGAAATTGAGAAGATGGTTGATAATCTAAACATAGAACATGTTTACCAACAAATTATTGAAATGTTTGCTGAATATAATAGTCAGTTTTATCTTATCTATCAGCCTCGTGCTATTGAAAATAGATTAACAGCAAGTATTAGTGAAAAAAAATTAACATTATTTGAGTATAGAAACTATAACATAAAATTTACACCAGGATTGATAGCTTTAGATTTGAAACAACAACAAGATCAAACTATTTTAAAAATGACTATTGAATACAGTTATTTAGAAATTGATCCTAAAGCTGTTTTGATGGCAGAGCCTCGTTTTGTGTTTGGATGGATATTTTCCCCATTTATGCAACAACAATTAGCGAAAGAATTAGGATATATTTCAATACAATCATCTGATGATGGAAATCAATTATTACGTTATTTTGATCCGGCAATACTATCACCACTTTCAAATATATTGATTGAAGGGCAAAAACAGCTTTTAGTTAACCCTGTAAATGCTTGGCTATATATCAATAGTGATGGTGTATTGATAACTGAAAAAAATCTACGAAGTCCTGTTAAAAACTTATCTTATAATTTGGGTATCATTGACGAACAATGGCAAAAATTGGATTTTATTGAAAGTCGTAATCAAACGATAGCGCGTTATCACTTTTTTTATCCTGACTATTCACTAAAAGAAGCACAAGCTGACATTATCATCATGCAATCTTTTCAAGATGCTATTCAAAGGGGGTATAGTGATAAGCATGATTTATCCGAATATGCCTACTATAGCTTAGTGATACATCCTGACTTTATTCAACACCCAATTATACAAAACGCAATAAAAAACAATAAGACATCATCTTTAATTAGACAATTAAAAAATATAGATGCAGCACAATGGCAAATTGTCAAAAATGATTTAACTGACCACTTAAAAGGAAATAAGTCATGAGCTTATGTAGTAAATGTAAATCTCAAGGATTGCCAGTTTATCCAGTTCGTTATGCGGTAGCGCCAGATTATGTCTCGGCTGAATTACCAACTTGGGCAAAAAAAACACAATTACCAGAATTAAGTAAGCACAGTAAATATGTTTTAAGAAGAATGCGTGAAGGCTATTTATATGTGTTTTGTGAGTACGAGGATAAGAGCGGCGATCTGGATGTGTTAGTTTATAAAGTCGATGAACAAGGTGGCTTTTGGCAACAGGATATTAGCAAAGAATTAGAACTTAATCGCTTTCAACAAAGTATACAGTCAAATCAAAAATCCATTCCATTATCAGATACTGACACCACTTGTGGCAATGTTGAACACTCCTCAACTAATATCGCCTTCATTATTATTGCCAAACCGGATAAATGTAATACTGCATGGTTAGCGTTCAGCGAATGTAAATGGAGTTATGACACATTTAATCAATACTATCAAGATGAAGATAAACGCGATAAACGCATGCAAAAAATAAAACCCAAACAATGGTTATCTTCGCCTCAAAGTAATGACGGCATAACGGCAGTGAATGAAAATCAAATTTCTTCAGTGATGGAAGTAAAACTTACCGACACAATGAATAAGCATATTGCCAAAGGTAGACCTGAATTGAACTCTCTTTTATATTCAATAAGTTTCCCCTTTTTATATGGATTAATTCCACTCGGTGGTGAGATAATTTCAAAAAGTTTAATCGTTTCAGGTAATCCATTTCAGTATGATAACAAGCTAAGTAAAAAACGAACTAGTGTAACACCTTGGGGGGCGGTACGTGATTATAGTAAAGAAAAACCTGCACAAGAAAACTATGCCACATTATTAAATAATAAAATGCAATCCAAGGAGAGAAATAATACAAACAGTTCACCAATGATGGTTGCAGTTATGGACAGTATTGGTATTGCAACTGAATTAAGTAATTGGTGCAGTAGTGCGATGAGCGCGATGAAAAAAGTCATGACAGAACGGCAACGCGAAAATGCCTGTTGTAGTGGTATTGATTTATTCGAAAAAATAATAAAAAGTAATGACTATGCGAAAAGTGCCGGTAATTTTAAACAGCATATTCGTCAAACCAATCAAAAATATTTAGCAGATGCCAAATATTTTAATCAAAAAATCCAACCCTACAACGGTGGCGTTTTAGGAACAGATACATCACGTATAATTGTGTGGAATGATGCACAAAAAGCCAAAGGTTTACGGGTGCTTAATATTGTTAAACAATCTAAATATAACTATATCATAACACCCTATACTCCGGACATTGAATATCGAGTATTAAGATTAAAAATTGATGCTTCGAATTTAGTAAATTTTATTCAGGAAAATTATCTAATCGAAACTATTGGTGAAGATAGATATGCTCGAATTTTTGAAAATATATATAAGTTGCAAGATAATGCAAGCTTGTCAGAAATCAGCCGTTTATCTGCTGAATTGAAAATGATTGATGCAGAATTTAAACTGAAAGCAGAAGCTTATGAAAAGAGTTGGCATGAAAAAAATAAAAGTGATGAGTCAGCTGAAAAACGATGGCAAAAATATGAAAAAAAATTAAATAAAGATTATAAGCCATACAGACAACAATATGCAGCCTTTTTACGAGAGCATGGCAATTATATTGAAGCCTTGATTGATGATTTAATTTTATGGGTGGATTGCAACAAACAAAAAGATCAACATCCACTCTCATTAACCGCGGATGATTTTGCCCGAGATAGTGATCATTACTTGTCTTTTGCTAACGATATTTTAATGTCATTAGGCATACAAGTAAAAAGTGACAAAGTTCAAGATTTATTTAATCAACTTATTGAAGATCAGGTGCTTGATAGCCATAATATTTTATGGTCAGCCGTATTTGCTAATCGAAAACTCGATAAAGAAAAGCAGAAAAAATGTGTAAATTTTCTACTCTCATTAGATAAAACGTCACCAATGAGCATCCTTAATTATGGTGAATTATTAGATAACTTAGAAACCGTTTTAGAATTTTATCAAGGCGAATCAGAAGAAAATAAAATTTTCATTAATTTAGCTGAGGGTATTAATGGTATTAGTAATTCACTGTCAAATCCACAAGAGGAACATAAAGAATTAGATGCCGTCAAAGAATTACTCTCCTTGTTTGACAGCCAACGAAACTCGCTTATCGATGGTGATTCTATTGATGATCAAATTATTGCTGCCCACTTACAGCCTATGAAACAGGCAAGCGGCGCAGTAATAACAATTTTATTAAAATATTTACAACAAAAAGCAGGTAATTTATCTTCAGCCTTTGCTGAAGCCTTTTTTGTAATGACCGCGCCATCTACCTTATCAAAAGAAGCACTTAAACGCAAAATGGAGGCCTATCATCATTTAATTAATAATCTTATTAATAAATTTAGTTATAACAGTGAAAGACTTGCTGAAAAATTAGGTCATGTGAATCAAAAAATCAATAATTTATTCGCAAGTTGTTTAAAAAATAATTTAGCTGGTGTGGCTTTAACAGGTGGCATATTAGGCGTACATGTAATTAAAATTTATTATATCCTTGCTGATAGCTCATTAAAAACCAAATTACAACAACAAAATGCAAATTTACATTTAGCGATGGCGGGAACGGCCGCTATTTCGGCGAGTTTTCGATTGTTGGCTTTATTCGGTAAAAATGGGCGATTGACAGCAAAAATTATCAGTAATTTTCATTTTTCAGGTAACTTTTTTGGATTTGTATCTGGCATAATTGATGTTGGTATTAATTGGAATGAAGATTCGGCAGATAAAAAGGGATTAGATAAATTCTTTTATTATTCTACGCTTTTTACAGGTGCTGTATCCACTTTTGATCTGTTTTTTCAATTAGGTAAAACTAGTTTAATTCAAGTATTGGATAGAGGAGTTCTATTATTAGCTAATATAATAAAACAAAAAGCAATACTCAATCTTACTATTATTTTAGGTGGCAGACTACTGATATCTTTAATAGCTGTTGCTTTAAATCCTTGGGTTTCTATAGGGTTATTTTTATTTCAATTATATCATGAGGCAAATAAACCAGATGAGATAGAAGAGTGGATGAATCTATGTCGTTTTGGTCAATCACAGATTTATGGGGAAAGTGGTCATTTTGAACGTTACAAAACATTAGAAGATGAAGTCACAGCCCTTAAAGCAATATTTGAAAAATTTAAACAACAATTACAAGACTACTATGCTGAACAAGAAAGAGAAAGATATGAAAGAGAGGGGCAGTACAGTTTGTCTGCTTCAGAGTGGGAAAATTTATTTAATCTCCCTTTCCCTAAATAAATAAGAGGTGTTATATGTGCTATGCAAAATATGACGGTAAAGATATCACTTATAAAGATAAAGAGCAGGTGTTAAAAAAAACAGGACTCAAAATAGAAGATCCAACGTTACCACCTAAAAATTTAGTAAAATTAACAGGTACACTATCTGATTTTAAAGGGCTTTTTTGTTATGCTCCACTTGCTGATGGCGCTTATTTAAGTGAAGAGCAAAGAGAAAAACAAAAAGCTAAATTACAAAGAGGCGCTTTGCTTGCTACGTTAAGTGGCAATACCGCAGCAGGGCTCGCTGCTTTGGGGCATGCTAATGGCGGTGATCTTAGTAATTATGTTAAAGCACAATATATTACTGCCAAACTTGATAATGATATTACCCTTAAAGGTTGGCTGGGATTTTATAAATTTAATGAGGGTGATCAAGTTGAAGTAATTGCTGAAAAACGTGATGATTATTATGAAGTCTATGCCATGTTAAAACCTAGCGAGCAAATTATTTCTCTTATTCCACCATGCTATGCTGGGCGTAACCAAGCTTTAAAAGTTTGCTTTTGGCCAGCGTTAATATTTTATATTTTTTGTGTATTATTAATGAATTATCTTGTTTTAGACTTTTCTTTGGAAAATCTTTTCATCGGTTTTAGTTCGCTTGGTTTACTAATTGGATCGGCTTGTTTGATTGTCAGGAAAAACTCTATCGCTACCCATATAAAGCTTGCAGAAAGAATTTTTACTCTTCTGAAATGGAAGAACGTTAATAATATTAATTTGGACAAAATAAGTAAAAACTATATAACTAAATTAATTGTTCAGGGAAAATATTTAACTGATTGGAATTTCGATGTTGATTGGTGTATTAGGCCATCTAAAGATGGCTGCGGATGGTTCTTTTTTTATTATGATCCTGAAGTGCTTTGTAAGGAAGAAGGTAAACCTCTATCAGAGGATAATAAAAAGACGCAACATGAAGATGGTGAATAATGGTTTAAAAATGAGTCGGTAGTTTTTAGGGTGTTGAAATAGTAATAAGGAATATGACCGAATATGTGCTATGCAAAATATGACGGCAAAGATATCACTTATAAAGATAAAGATCAGGTGTTAAAAAAAACAGGACTCAAAATAGAAGATCCAACATTGCCACCTAAAAATTTAGTAAAATTAACAGGTACACTATCTGATTTTAAAGGGCTTTTTTGTTTTGCTCAAGTTGGTGATGGCGCTTATTTAAGTGAAGAACAAAAAGAAAAACAAAAAATTAAATTACAGAAGCGGGCATTACTGGCTACGTTAAATGGCAATACAGCTTTAGGTTTAGCCGCATTGGGACATGCTAATGGGGGTGATCGTAGTAACTTGTTTCCTGCGCAGTATATTACCGCCAAACTTAATAATGAAATTACCCTTAAAGGTTGGCTGGGATTTTATAAATTTAATGAGGGTGATCAAGTTGAAGTAATTGCTGAAAAACATGAGGATTATTATGAAGTCTATGCCATGTTAAAACCTAGTGAGCAAATTATTTCGATCATTCCTCCTTGTGTGGGCGGACGTAATCAGGCTTTAAAACATTATTTTTTCCCAACGCTTATATTTTATATTTTCTGTGGAGTATTGATGAACTATTTTTTCTTAGATTTTAGTTTGGAGAATATTTTCATAGGTTTCGGGACTTTAGGTATAATGTTTGGATTGGCTGTCTTAATTGTATGTAAAAATTGCATTGCAACCCATATTACTCTTGCTGAAAAAATTTTTAATTTATTAGGTTGGCAAGATGTCATTAATATTAATTTACCCAAAATAAGTAAACAATATATTGTTAAATTGATGGCTTTAGGTAAATATTCAAATGATTATAATAATAAAATAGATCCGTATTTTAGACCGCCTAAATCTGGTGTTGGTTGGAGTTTTTATTATTACGATCCAGAAATCCTTTGTAAGGAAGAAAGCAAACCTTTAGCAGAGGATAATAAAAAGACACAACATGAAGATGATCAATAATGATTTAAAAGTGAGTCGATTGTTTTTAGGGTGTTAAAATAGCAATAAGGAATACGACCGAATATGTGCTACGCAAAATATGACGGCAAAGATATCACTTATAAAGATAAAGATCATGTGTTAAAAAAAACAGGGCTTAAAATAGAAGATCCAACGTTGCCACCTAAAGACTTAGTAAAATTAACAGGCACACTATCTGATTTTAAAGGACTTTTTTGTTATGCTCCAGTTGGTGATGGCGCTTATTTAAGTGAAGAACAAAAAGAAAAACAAAAAATTAAATTACAGAAGCGGGCATTACTGGCTACGTTAAATGGCAATACAGCTTTAGGTTTAGCCGCATTGGGCCATGCTAATGGCGGTGACCGAAGTAATTATTTTCGAGCACAATACGTTACTGCCAAACTTAATAATGAAATTACCCTTAAAGGTTGGCTGGGTTTTTATAAATTTAATGAGGGTGATCAAGTTGAAGTAATTGCTGAAAAACGTGATGATTATTACGAGGTTTATGCCATGTTAAAACCCAGCGAGCAAATTATTTCACTTATTCCATTATGTTTTGCAGGTCGCAATCAAGCTTTAAAAATGTATTTTTGGCCAATGTTTATTTTTTACATTGTGTTAACTTTATTGATGACTTACCTTATTTTAGGCTTTTCTTTTGAGAATCTTTTCATTGGTTTTACTGTTACTGGTTTATTATTTGGATCGGCTTGTTTACTTGTAAACAAAAACTCAATCGCCACTCATATAAAACTTGCCGAAAGAATTTTTAAATTATTAGGTTGGAAAGATATTGCAAATATAAATTTAACTAAAATAAGTAAACAATATGTTGTTAAATTAACGATGCTAGGTAAATACTCAAGTGCATATAATTATAATACAGATCCATATATTAGACCGCCTAAATCAGGCGCAGGTTGGAGTTTTTATTATTACGATCCAGAAATCCTTTGTAAGGAAGAAAGCAAACCTTTATCAGAGGATAATAAAAAGACACAACATGAAGATGATCAATAATGGTTTAAAAATGAGTCGGTTGTTTTTAGAGTGTTAAAATAGCAATAAGGAATAAGACCGAATATGTGCTATGCAAAATATGACGGCAAAGATACCATCTATAAAGACAAAGAGCATGTGTTAAAAAAAACAGGACTTAAAATTGAAGATCCAACATTGCCACCTAAAGACTTAGTAAAATTAACTGGCACATTATCTGATTTTAAAGGGCTTTTTTGTTATGCACCTGTTGGTGATGGCGCTTATTTAAGTGAAGAACAAAAAGAAAAACAGAAAGCCAAACTTCAAAAAGGTGCTTTACTTGCTACGTTAAATGGCAATACCGCAGCAGGACTTTCAGCATTAGGGCGTGCTAATGGTGGCGACCGCAGTAATTATTTTCAAGCACAATATATTACTGCTAAACTTAATAATGATATTATCCTTAAAGGTTGGCTGGGTTTTTATAAATTTAATGATGGTGATCAAGTTGAAGTAATTGCTGAAAAACGTGATGATTATTACGAGGTTTATGCCATGTTAAAACCTAGTGAACATATTATTTCAATAATTCCACCATGTTTTGGTGGTCGTAATCAAGCTTTAAAAATGTATTTTTGGCCAATGTTTATTTTTTACATTGTGTTAACTTTATTGATGACTTACCTTATTTTAGGCTTTTCTTTTGAGAATCTTTTCATCGGTTTTACTGTTACTGGTTTATTACTTGGATCTGCTTGTTTAATAGTAAATAAAAACTCAATCGCTACCCATATAAAACTTGCAGAAAGCATTTTTACTCTTTTGGGGTGGAAAAATGTGAGTAACATTAATTTATTCAAAGTAAGTAAACAATACGTCGCTAAATTAATCAGTCAGAATAAGTATTCTTTAAAATTAAACAAAGATAGCGATCCATTTACGAGCCCTTGCAAAAATGGTTATGGATTTTATTTTTTTTATTATGATCCTGAAGTGCTTTGTAAGGAAGAAAGCAAACCTTTATCAGAGGATAATAAAAAGACACAACATGAAGATGATCAATAATGGTTTAAAAATGAGTCGGTTGTTTTTAGGGTGTTAAAATAGCAATAAGGAATAAGACCGAATATGTGCTATGCAAAATATGACGGCAAAGATATCACTTATAAAGATAAAGATCAGGTGTTAAAAAAAACAGGACTCAAAATAGAAGATCCAACATTGCCACCTAAAGACTTAGTAAAATTAACTGGCACATTATCTGATTTTAAAGGGCTTTTTTGTTATGCTCAAGTTGGTGATGGCGCTTATTTAAGTGAAGCACAAAAAGAAAAACAAAAAATTAAATTACAGAAGCGGGCATTACTGGCTACGTTAAATGGCAATACCGCAGCGGGACTTGCAGCATTGGGACATGCTAATGGAGGTGATCGTAGTAACTTGTTTCCTGCGCAATATATTACCGCTAAACTTAATAATGAAATTACCCTTAAAGGTTGGCTGGGATTTTATAAATTTAATGAAGGCGATCAAGTTGAAGTAATTGCTGAAAAACGTGATGATTATTATGAAGTATATGCCATGTTAAAACCCAGCGAGCAAATTATTTCACTTATTCCATTATGTTTTGCAGGAAGAAAACAAGCTTTAAAGAATTATCACATGCCTTTGTTCCTAATTTATATATTTTGTACATTACTAATGAATTATTTGTTGTTGGATTTTAGTATTGAGAATTTATTAATTGGATTTAGTTCATTAGGCATAATATTTAGTTTAGCTATTGCGAGTGTATATAAAAATTCTATCGCTACCCATATAAAACTTTCTGAAAGAATTTTTACTATATTAGGTTGGGACGATGTTAAAAATATTAATTTGGCTAAGATAAGTAGGCAATATGTTGTTAAATTAATAGAGCAAGGTAAATATTCGTTACAATATAATAATACAGATTTATATACTAGACCCCCAAAAACAGGTGAAGCGTGGCATTTTTATTATTATGACCGTGAAGTGCTTTGTAAGGAAAAAGGTAACCTTTTATCAGAGGATAATAAAAAGACACAACATGAAGATGGTCAATAATGGTTTAAAAATGAGTCGGTTGTTTTTCGGGTGTTGAAATAGTAATAAGGAAGTAGGACTAATATGCTCTATGCAAAAAATAGGGTAACAATTAATGATTTCCTATCAATTTTGAAAACATAAAAAGTTTTAACTTTTTTAAAAAGATATATGACGTTTACTAATAGGAGTTTTTCCGAATAATTTATAAAAATAAGGTAATAGTAATAAAAAAATAATCAATTCTAAAATTCTATTTTAGAATTAAAAACTATTAATTTTAATCAATGTTGGCGAATGATAATTACATTACCCTATAGTTTATATAGACTATTTTGGTTAAACATAAATGGGTTAGAAATACTACATCATGTTTGTTATGATCTTTTGCGCTATCTTAGATAAGATAATGGTATAATAGCCTATACTTTTTTTAATTAGGTTTAAGATATGTCTGCATGGAATATTGCGATTGTTGGTGCGACAGGGCAAGTTGGTTCTGCATTAGTTGAATTGTTACAACAAGATAACTTAGCACAAGCTAATCGATTCGAAATTGAAAATCTTTATTTAGTTGGCAGTGATAATAGTGAAGGCGAAATTGTACGTTTTTCGGGTAAAAATTTAACGGTTGTTGATAGTAATCAAATGGATTGGGGACAATGCCATTTTGCTTTTTTTGTTGCGGGTGTTAAAACCAGTGAAACGTATGCGCAGATAGCAGCACAATCGGGCTGTATTGTGATTGATGCAAGTGGTTATTTTGTCGATGAAGATCATATACCTTTAGTCGTTCCTAAGGTAAATAATAATGTATTAACTGAGTATCGTAATGAAAATATCATTGCTGTTGCTAGTGCGACAGTCTGCCAATTATTGCGTTGTATTACACCTTTGACAGATATTGAATTACTTACCAATTTGCATGTTACTAATTTTATTCCATCCTCTTTATATGGTAAATCAGGGGTTGATGAATTAGCGGGGCAGAGTGCTCGGTTGTTAAATGGTATGCCAGTTGAAAATGCCATATTTGATAATCAATTAGCCTTTAATTTGTTACCGATTTCTCATCAAACTGAGCATTTGACACTCAGCGAAAAATCACAAGTAAATCAAATTCGCAAAGTAATGAATAATTATCAATTGCCGGTATCAATTGAATCAATCATTGTTCCAGTTTTTTATGGGCTTGCGCAATCAGTCAATGTGTCAAGTAGTTTACCCATTGAATTAGATATGACGCGTTTTAATGACTTTGGCGTTGAAGTGCGACATGATGATTTGCCTACCCCTGTTACCGAGGTCAATACTGAATCTGAAGATAAATTAACCATAAAATTAGCTAATCTAAGACACAGCTATGGTAATTATGAGCAAATTCAATATTGGTCAGTTGCAGATAATATTCGTTATTTAGGCGCATTGATGCTGATAGAGACCCTCGAGATACTCATTAATGACTATCTGTAAAATTGCACTGGGTATTGAGTACGATGGTAGTGACTATTTTGGTTGGCAAAAGCAGCAGTCGCACGACTCTGTTCAAGAAAGGTTAGAAACGGCCTTATCGATTGTCGCTAATGAACCCATTACCGTTTTTTGCGCGGGCAGAACCGATGCCGGTGTGCATGCTACAGGGCAGGTGGTTCATTTTGAAACCCAAGCCCAACGTTCACACGGTGCCTGGACGATGGGGGTGAATTCGCATTTACCAACTAATATTGCTGTGCGGTGGTCACACTCAGTCGATGATAGTTTTCATGCACGATTTAGTGCAACGGCAAGGCGGTATCGTTATGTGATTTATAATCATCGTTATCGACCGGCAATTTTAGCTAAAGGTGTTTCTCATTATTATTTGCCATTGAATGAAACATTAATGCATCAAGCTGCGCAATATTTATTAGGTGAAAATGATTTTACATCATTTAGAGCGGCTCAGTGTCAGTCATTAACCCCTTGGCGTAATATTCATCATATTGAAGTGACAAGGCAAGCTGAATATATTATTGTGGATATCAAAGCGAATGCTTTTGTGCATCATATGGTACGTAATATTGTAGGCAGTTTAATCGAGGTCGGTGCAGGCAATCAGCAGCCACAATGGATTTTTGATTTGCTCAAAGCTAAAGATCGAACACTTGCTGCTGCAACAGCAAAACCGGAAGGGTTGTATTTGGTTCAAGTGGACTATCCATCGAAATATCAGATCCCCAATTCTTTTTTAGGTCCATTATTTTTACATTAAGCATAATTGCTTATAACTAATCCAATTTAACTAAAAAGATGAATGCAATGAATACTGATGATATCAATTCCAGTAAAGATGATAAAAATAAAGAAACAAAAAAATCAAAACTGCATAATATCAAATTGCCACCACACTCTATTGAAGCAGAACAAGCCGTGCTTGGCAGTTTAATGCTTGATAATCAACGATGGGATGTTGTGGCTGAAATGATTACTGAGCGCGATTTTTATTCTCGTCATCATCAATTAATTTTTTCAGAAATGCATACTTTGGTCGGTAAAGGTACGCCGATTGATTTAATTACACTATCGGAAAGTTTAGAAAGTAAGGATATTCTTGCTGATGTTGGCGGATTTGCCTATTTGGCTGAACTTTCAAAAAATACCCCAAGTGCAATTAATGTCGTTGCTTACAGTGATATTATTCGTCAGCAAGCGATTTTACGTGAACTGATTAGCGCATCAAATGATATTGCTGATAACTGTTATGCAACTGAAGGGCGAGATAGTAGCGAAATTTTAGATCTAGCCGAAAGTAAAATATTCCAAATAGCGGAAAGCCGAACAAAACAGGGTGAAGGACCAAAGAGTATTACCGATGTACTCGAGGCAACGGTTGCCAAAATTGAAGAGCTCTTTCAGCGTCCACACGACGGAGTGACAGGTGTTTCAACCGGATTTATTGATTTAGATAAGAAAACAGCTGGTTTACAACGTTCAGATCTTATTATTATTGCAGCAAGACCATCGATGGGTAAAACGACTTTTGCTATGAATTTGTGTGAAAATGCAGCAATGATGCAAGAAAAGCCTGTGCTGATTTTCAGTTTAGAAATGCCCTCAGAACAGATTATGATGCGTATGTTGGCATCGCTCTCTCGGGTTGATCAAACACGTATTCGAACAGGTCAGCTGAAAGATGATGATTGGGCCAGAATATCGAGTACGATGGGATTGCTTTTAGAGAAAAAAAATATCTATATTGATGATTCATCGGGACTTACCCCTATGGAATTACGCTCAAGAGCAAGACGTATTTATCGTGAACATAAAGGTTTGAGTATGATTATGGTCGACTATTTACAGCTTATGCGTGTTCCTAATATGTCTGAAAATCGAACCTTAGAAATCGCTGAAATTTCACGTTCTTTAAAAGCATTAGCGAAAGAATTACAGATTCCTGTTGTTGCTTTATCACAACTTAATCGTAGTTTGGAACAGCGAGCAGACAAAAGACCGGTTAACTCGGACTTACGTGAGTCAGGTTCCATTGAACAAGATGCCGATGTGATTATGTTTATCTATCGTGATGAAGTTTATAATGAGGCTTCAGAACATAAAGGTATTGCCGAAATTATTTTAGGTAAGCAACGTAATGGTCCTATTGGTAAAGTCAGATTAAAGTTCCAAGGCCAGTTTTCGCGCTTTGATAATTACGCCGATTCAAGTAAATATTTGGATGACGAGTAATTACTTTTATATTGCTAATATAGATGCGCAAATGGTTGATTTTAAACATTTGCGCAAGTTCAGTTAGTTTTGTGTTCTTTTATAAACGACATATCGATAAACCTGTGCTATAACAAAAATAATTGCTTGTAAAATAACAATGCAGGCACTGGTGGATGCGTCTGAATAGTAGCTAATCAATGTGCCTGTCAATGTTGAAAATACCGAAACGATAACAGCAATAATCAACATCATATCAAAACGTTTAATGAGTAAAAATGCAGTAATGCCAGGGGAAATTAACATGGCAATCACTAAAATCACCCCAGCAGCTTTGAGTGAACCGACTATGGTTAAAGCAAGAACACTGAGCAAACCATAATGTAATAAGCGAACGGGTAATCCGATCACTTGAGCCTGTATTGCATCAAAGCAATATAGCATAAGATCTCGACGTTTTATAATGATTAAAATTGAAACTGTGGCAGCAATTAAGATGATTTGTTTTAATTCATCGTAACTTGTCCCAAGCACACTGCCAAATAAAATATGATTTAGATGTTGTGATGTGTCGACTTTTGAAAAAAGCACTAAGCCAAAAGCAAACATGCCTGAAAAGACAATGCCCATTACCGTATCTTCTTTAATTCGGCTATGTTCTTTAATGTAGCCAGTTGCCACAGAGCAACATAAGCCAGAAACAAATGCACCAATGATAATTGGAATGCCTGCTAAATAAGCTAACACAATCCCAGGTAATACAGCATGCGAGATGGCATCGCCCATTAATGACCAACCTTTTAAAACCAAAAAGCAAGAAAGTAGTGCACAAACTATACCTGTTGCCATGGCGGCTAAAATAGCACGCTGAATAAGGGGCAAGGTTAATGGATAATAGATAAAATCCCATAATTCTGTCATACATTTGCCCCTTTCTTTAACTTTGATTGTTTTATTTTTCGCTTATTAGAAATTAAGCCTTGTCTAGGTGCAAATAAAAATGCAGTCATAAAAACTAAGGTTTGTAGTGTAACAATTACACCACCGGTTTCACCATTGAGAAAATAGCTAATCCAAGCACCTATTGCACTGGTTGATGCACCAATCACGACCGAAATAATTAATAGATGTGAAAAACGATTCGTTAATAGGTAAGCCGTTGCGCCAGGGGTGACGACCATTGCGATAACTAAAATTGCGCCCACCGTTTGCAAAGCGGCTACTGTGCAAGCACTTAAAATGGTGAAAAAAAGAATTTTTAATTGTAAGGGTTTTAAACCAATTGATCTGGCATGAGTTTCATCAAAGAAAACAACTAACAAATCTTTCCAAAACAACAGTAATAGTATAAATGACACTAAAATAATAATTTGTACTTGCCACATATCACTATCGTCAATGCCAAGAATATTACCAAAAATGATAGTTTGCACATTAACGGAAGTTGGATTGAGTGAAATAATTAACAGGCCGACAGCAAAAAAAGTAGAAAAGATAAAACCAATAATTGCATCTTCTTTTAATCGAGTAATGGTGCGCACAATAATAATGGCCAGTGCGGCAAGTAATCCTGTAAAAAAAGCGCCGACAGAATAGGGTAGCCCAAGTGCATAGGCACCGGCAACACCTGGTACTACTGAGTGGGAAAGTGCATCCCCCATTAGTGACCAGCCTTTTAGCATTAAAAAAGCCGATAAAAACGCACAGGCGGCCCCTACAATGCTACTTACCCAAATGGCTTTAAACATAAAGCTATAAGTAAAAGGTTCAAGTAGGAATTCCATTTATTGTTGTCCTTTTGGTTCATTACCTTGCTGTTCAACAAGTAAATTTTGATGAGGTGAATCATCCTTACCTTCACCATAAAAAATCGCTGCACGTTCGTCATCGGTTAGTATCGATACTTTACGCGGATCTTCGTCTTCATGTAATTGAGCACCAGATAGACTTAAATAACGTAATGCACCACCAAAGGTTGTCATTAAATTCTGAGGAGTAAATGTGGTTTTAGTTGGACCAAATGCCAGAACAGTTTGATTAATCAACACCACCTGATCACAAAATTCAGGCACACTGCCTAAATTATGGGTTGATACTAAAATTAAATGCCCTTCTTTACGTAGCGCTTTAAGCAAATCAATGATTGCATTTTCTGTTTTAACATCAACACCGGTAAAGGGTTCATCTAATAGCAATACTTTTCCTTGCTGAGCCAATGCTCGAGCTAAAAAAACACGTTTTTTTTGCCCACCTGAAAGTTCACCAATCTGTCGATGTTTAAAATCAAGCATATTGACGCGTTCAAGTGCAATATCAACTTGTTTTTTATCTTCCTGACTAGGAATACGAAAAAAAGACATATGCCCGTATCGTCCCATCATCACAACATCAGAAACTAAAACGGGGAAGTCCCAATCAACTTCTTCAGTCTGTGGAACGTAAGCAATGATATTTTGCTTTAATGCCTGCCTTACTGGAATATTATTAAATGTTACGCGTCCTTGAGTTGGTTTGATTATTCCCATAATACTTTTAAACAAAGTCGATTTACCGCTTCCATTTACGCCAACAAGGGCACATATAGTGCCGCCATTGAGCTTAAAACTGGCATCATGAATTGCGGTATGACCATTATTATAAGTCACGGTAATATCATCAACATTTAGGCAAATTTGAGTCATTATTTTTCAAATCCTTTAGCTATTGTTTCAACAGTAACTTTTAATAAATCAATATATGTAGGTACAGGCCCATCTTTTGTTGATAAAGAATCGACGTATAAAACGCCTCCATATTTGGCACCGGTTTCCTTGCTTACTTGTTTTGCTGGTTTATCTGAAATGGTACTTTCGCTAAATAATACAGGAATGTTTTTTGCTTTGACTAAGTCGATAAGATTTTTAACTTGTTTTGGTGTTCCTTGTTGTTCTGCATTAATGGGCCATAAGTAAGCTTCTTTTAGATTATAATCTCGAGCTAGATAGCTAAAAGCCCCTTCACTGGTTACTAACCAACGTTGAGCATCAGGAATTTTAGTTAAACGTTCACGCAGTGGAGCATCAAGCGCTTTTATCTTGGCAATATAGTCAGCTGCATTTTGGTTATAAATATCAGCATGTTTAGGATCATATTTAACAAACGCTGCGCGAATATTTTCTATATAAGTTAAAGCAAGTGTCGGAGACATCCAAGCATGAGGATTTGGGTTACCTTTATAACTACCTTCTTGAATTGGCATCGGTTCAATCCCTTCAGTAACTACAACAGAGGGCACATCTTTAATATCTTCAAAAAAACGTTTAAACCATAATTCTAAGTTAAGACCATTCCATAATACTAAATCAGCAGAAAGGGCTTTAGTAATATCTTGTGGTGTCGGATCGTATTCGTGGATTTCGGCTCCCACTTTTGTAATCGATTCAACATCAGCGGCATCACCGGCGACGTTTTTAGCCATATCTTGGATCACGGTAAAAGTTGTCACGACTTTAAATTTTTTTTCGGCTGCTTGGGCTGAACAAAATAGTCCAGCAATTATAATTAACGATGACAGTATCGTCCTAAATACTGTTTTATTATTGTTATTGAATAAATTAAATTCCATTATCAGCTCCTGTTGTATAACATACTAGAAATCAATTAAATAGTAACAAAGTCGTGAGTTGTTATATCTGATATAATCATTAGAAATAGTTATCTTTTTTTACATAAATATTATTATTTAAATGTTAATGAGAATTATTATCATTTAAATAATAAATGTCAAATTATTTTTACTTAGCGGGAATAAATATTTCACCATTTATCTATATGAATTCATTCTAAATAAAAACGTTGTAAAATAGCAGACTATGTTCTCTATTTGAGCAATAGATGATACGGTAAGAAACTTGCTGATTTATTGAGATAAAAATCACATTCATATGATTTAGAATGTGATTTTTAATTTTCATATTATAATGCGGCTTTATGGTCTGGTTAGATTAAAAAGAATAACGGTAACCACCATTTACTTGTAGTAAATTAAATCGATTACCCGTAGAGCTTTCAACATCAAGGTAAATAGTATGTGCTTTATTAACTTGAGCACTTACACCTATGCTGTTATTCCACCAGTTTCCTTCAAATGAATGGCTCTCTTTATTTCCATTTAGTTTGTAATAAGTGTCGCCATCAAATTCCCGAACAATGCCTGTTTTAGCATAAAGGTTAATGTTGCTATTTTCGGTATTGACTTGATAACCAAACAATGCAGAAGCACGACCAATTAATGAGTTATAGTTACCTAATTTGACGTTAAGCCCGTTGGTTGCATTAATTGATGTACCATTTTGGTGGCTATAAGCGATTTGCGTTTGTGGTTCAATATAAAAATCGTTGATTTGATATTTTTTACCTAGCTCTAATGATACGCCAAGTCCATTGGTATGACCGGTACCCTGAACGCGATTATCAGCAGTATCTTTCACTTTGAAATGATTTTTTTGACGTGCATATTTCGCTACACCATCTAGGTAAAAACCACTTTCATCTAAATACGTTGTATAAAGCCCTGTATTAAATGATCTTAAAGAGCCGTCGCCTTTACGGTAGTCAGGATCACCATAAGTTTGACCAACAAAAGCACCAATAACAAACGGCGTGTTTTCTGATAACTGTTTATCGGCACCGAACTGGAATCCATGATAATTCATGTCAAACTTACTTAATTTTCCGCTCGAAAATGAATCTAATTTTCCAGAAAAGCCCCTTAACCAAACATCGCCAAACGTACCACTATTCCGCATATCACCTAATCGTTTCAGTAATGTTTGTGTTTCAACATAACTCATTAAATAGTTGGCATTAAGGAATCCAGCACTGGCATTTGCTGTTGTTGTAATTTGTGGTTTTGAGCTTGTGTTATTATCCGGTTTTTTATTATCATCTGGATTAGGATTAGGATTAGGATTAGGATTAGGATTAGGATTAGGATTAGGATTAGGATTAGGATTAGTAACCGTGTTACTATTACTCGTTAAGACCCAATTATTCCCATCTTTATTTATATTATAGACATATCCACCCAGTTCAATGGCATGAGTCGTTTTAAATTCGGCATTACTGATAGCATTTTCAGCTATTTCTACTAAAGTTAATTTTTCTTTACCATTAGTATTTGCTGCGCCATTATTAATCAAATTAAGAGTGTGATGGCCTTCAGCTGAGTTTTTGATAATGAGTTTATCACTTTTTTCAGCAGCGATATCGGTACTCATTGTGAAATTTAATGCACCTTTTAGGTTTTCAACAGTTAAATTTTTGAAAGAAGGCGATCGAGCCTGAGTATTGTGATCAAATGTAACCGACCCCGCACCTGATAATTGCGTGATATAGGAATTAAAATCTTCGTCTTCCTCTTCTTCATCATCTCTATCGAGTATATTCCAAAGGGCGCCTTTACTTAGATCAATATTGATAAATCCGGGATGGGCTTTTCCGTCATCTGTATCTGAGTCTAAAAATTGATCACTACTGTCTGCTGTACCAATAAATTGAGAATTTTCTGCTAATTTCAAATTGATGGTTGCATTGCTAAATGCATTTAAATTACCTTCAATTCTAGAACCTGATATTAGATCAAGGTCTATTAAACTATTTTCATCAGATTCAATATCTCCTTTGATCATTGATCTATTTTTGATGGTTATTGTTCCTGAACCATTGGCTTCAAGATCACCAATAATATGAGATTCTCCATTAACTATTACTGATCCTCCAGGACTAAAAATAGCAGAACCTCTCTCATCTGGATCTTGGCTGTTGGTCATACTTAATCTTGTTGTACCATTGAATATAACTGTACTAGAATTTAGTGCAACTACAGCGTCATCATAATGTGCACTTTCTAAATTAACAGTAACATCATTATTAAATATAGTTAACGTAGGTTGTTGAGGTTCTCTGGTATCAGATAGCCCTACTTTAATACCAGTGAAATCAGAGTGATTTACATTATTAATATCCTTTTCAGAAAGATTTACCGTTACTTTGTTGTCAAAAGTAACATTGCTTCCTTCTGAAATTGCAATCCCAAAAAACGAATCGCTGTATAGGCCAGCTCCATGTTTACTTACTGAGTGAGTTTTTGGAACATTTATTTCTTCGGTAATAACTTGATTTCCATTTACATCTAAACCCCATGTGGTCAATGGTGTAAATAATCCTAAACCCAACACTATTTTTATGTTTTGCCTTAAATTCATTGTTCTATTCCTTATAATCATAATACAGAATCAAGTGATGAAAATTTACTCAAATGGGTCAAATAATACACGATTATTCAAGTTTATAAAGACATTTTGTGCTTTACTTTTCTTTACAAAAGATAGGAGTAAAATGAAGAATAAAAACTAATTTATCGATTTCAATAATTAGGCATACTAAATCCTATGAAAGGATTTAGTATGTTTTATAACATCAATTTTCTGTTTATCCATGTTAAGAAACTTATAATTATTGAGAAAATAATAAAAAAATCACATCCATATGATTTAGAATGTGATTTTTAGTTTTCATATTATAATGCGGCTTTATGGTCTGGTTAGATTAAAAAGAATAACGGTAACCACCATTTACTTGTAGTAAATTAAATCGATTACCCGTAGAGCTTTCAACATCAAGGTAAATAGTATGTGCTTTATTAACTTGAGCACTTACACCTATGCTGTTATTCCACCAGTTTCCTTCAAATGAATGGCTCTCTTTATTTCCATTTAGTTTGTAATAAGTGTCGCCATCAAATTCCCGAACAATGCCTGTTTTAGCATAAAGGTTAATGTTGCTATTTTCGGTATTGACTTGATAACCAAACAATGCAGAAGCACGACCAATTAATGAGTTATAGTTACCTAATTTGACGTTAAGCCCGTTGGTTGCATTTAATCATCGATTCTAAAAAACTTTGTTTTGGGATACTAACTACGATCTACAATCATTCAATAAATCATTTCGTTATAATTAATCAAATCTTGAATCTTAAAAAAACAGGAGTATAACTAAATCTAATTGTGAAATTTTTAAACTAAAATTAGGTAGGTTAAAGATGAAACTTCGTAAAGTGATGATTATTGGTGTTGGCAATGTCGGTTCAACAACCGCTTATACTTTTGTTAATCGTGGCATATGTGAAGAGATAGCGCTGGTCGATCTTAATAAAGATTTAGCCTATGGTCATGCTCAAGATCTTTTGGATGCAGCAGCTTATCGGCAAAATATGATCAAAGTGAGTTTGCGTGAATCGACCGATTGTGCTGATATTGATATTGCGATTATTACAGTAACTTCAGGATTAGCGCAAAAAAGCCGTGATGAGGAGCTTGCAGGCACATCTAAAATTGTGGAAAGTATTGTGCCGAATATGATGAAAAATGGCTTCAAGGGTATTTTTTTGATAGCAACCAATCCTTGTGATGCAATTACTTATCAAGTCTGGAAACTATCAGGTTTACCTCGTCATCGAGTTATTGGTACAGGAGTTTGGCTTGATACCGTGCGATTACGTCGCTTACTAGGTGAGCAGATGGATATAGGACCACAAAGCATCGATGCCTTTATAGTTGGTGAGCATGGTGATTCGCAGTTTCCGGTTTGGTCGCATTCTTCGGTTTATGGTATTAATCTTAATCAACTTGAAAAAAATAAAATTGATTTTGTTGATATTGGGACTAAAGCAAAAAATAAAGGTTTTGAAATCGTTAAATATAAGCATTGTACTGAATATGGTATCGCTAGTACCATTACTGAAATTTGTCAGCATATTTTTACTAATAGCCATCGAGCCTTAGCGCTTAGCTGTGTTTTAGATGGGGAGTATGGCTATAAAGATGTCGCTATAGGGGTACCGGCAATTTTGGATCAACATGGGATTAAAAAAGTGATTCAACTTGACTTTAACGAAACCGAGAAACAGCTGTTTGATAAAAGCATTAATATTGTGAAAGGTTATATTCGACATATTAATTAATCTTATTAGGTTTCTATTTTATGCCATACCTTTATCAGCAACAGAGCGATATCAATAAGCGTGTTGTCTGATTCTATTTTAAGCCGATTGATAAATCGGCTTCATCGTTTTGTACAATTTGATTTTTGATGATTGGGTAAATTAACTTCATGAAAATGGTGTATAGCTATTTAGTTGCAATCAATATGCAATCTTTTCTTACCACATTGAACACACTCAAATAGATAACCAGTCAGTGAGCCATCTTTGGATAATGACGTTCTTAATAACTCCTCTGGGTAATCAATATCATCTTTAATCTCATCAAAATAGGGAATAATTTCTGCAAATCCGACATAACCGATAAATGCACAAGGCTCATTACAATGCGTTAACCATACTTCTTGCTGCCATGATGAATAACTGGGTGTTTTTAATATGAGCTCGTCAAGCTTTTCAGGCGGCAGCTCATCTATACTGTTATCATCATTGAATTGACCGTGATATTTTTTTGCCGCAGAACCGTCAGCAATACACCATGGACAGATATATTCAGGCTCTTCTTGGCTGTAAAGCGGTAAGTCATATTTTATTGAACGAATTTTATGACAAACCGAGCAAATCCCATCTTTTTGACTAAAAATATCTAGCTGATAAGCGTTGGGATGATATTTAAAAGTAGGTAAACACATACTTAATCCTCAATAATACCAATTTTTTTTTGTAATGTTTTCAATTCAGCAGAACTTAGAAAATAATGAATAGAATTTTTAATATAATTAGCTATTTGTTTATATGTTTGCAAATTTTCGGATACCGGATAACAATCAATATAGTTGCTAAAAGCCACGATATCAGCAACATCGGCAAACTGTTGTTTGGTAAGTTTATTCAAATATTGCTTTAAATTTTTAGTTTGACAGTTAACAGGAGGGGCTTGTAAGTAAAATTGATTGTCATGAAATTGATAAGTTAAATTAATCGTTTGTTTATATTGATAGATATTGTCTTTAACTTCTGCTACATAACCAAGTTCATAAACTGCGTCTAGTTTAATATGAAATAGTTGATCTTTAATCGTGGATGAAAAGAAAAACAAGTGATCTTCATGTCCAGTTTTTCCCGCTATCATTAATTCATCTAGAAATTTTCCATTTTTGTCAAAAGCATTAATTAATTTGATATCTTCGTTGATACCTTCGCCTATACTATCAAAAGTTAAATCATAGAGTATAAATTTGATATCATCCATTTCAAAGCGACCAATCGCTTTTAGATCTGTTAGCGTAAAATAATTGTCGGTTTGAACAGTTGGTTTATCATAATAGCGATAATCATCATCATCGAAATGAAAAAATTTACTATCAACATATTTTCCGGTGCTGATATTTTTGCTATCAATAGGCATGGATAATATCGGTAAACTTTGATAGAAGTCAGCAAAGGAATCAAAATGCTCACGTTGGTTATAATTTAAAGCGTTATTATTGGCAAACACCATATGCGTATTACACAGAGTAAAACAACAAAATACCGCTATACATAAGCTTGAAACTATTTTTTTCATTTCCTATAAAATCCATTTTTATCACTAAAGATTCACAATTTGTGCAGTAAAGACTATGTCATTATAAGGTGATAAGTTTATCATTTCTGCAATGATTTATTCGAATTACTATTCATTCAAATTAGGACATTACTTTTAACAAAAAATTCATATTTATTTTATTGATCGATATTGAAGTAGTTAGCAATAGGAGAATTGTTTAAAATTATAGAAATAATCGAAAATAGATTTTGTGATAGCGGCTATTTCGCCAATCAGTTTAAAAAAGGTTTGTGTTTTAGTTAAATACCATAGTTGAATTAAACTGTTTAGATTTAATAAATTCGCTGATAGTTTATTTTATCTGCCATTATATCGATAAAACTATACGATATAATGGCAGTTATTATGAGGCTAAAACTATTTTAGCTAACAACTATTTTTTATCAGGTAAAGCATAAGCAATAACATAATCGCCACGAACTGGTGATTGTCTTGCTCCACTTGCTGAGATGACAATATATTGTTTACCTGTTTTAGGTGATACATAGGTCATTGGTGTACCTTGGCTACCGACGGGTAAACGTGCTTTCCAAATTTCTTCCCCGGTCACAGAATCAAATGCTCGAAGATAGAAGTCTTGCGTTGCAGCAAAGAATAATAGACCCGATTTAGTTGCCATTGGTCCACCGATGGTTGGCATGCCAATTGGCGCAGGTAAATGCATTGGGATGCCTAAAATACCTGTATCCATGACTGTACCTAAAGGTTTTTGCCATACAATTTGTCGAGATTTAAGATCGATGGCTGTCATGGTTCCGTAAGGTGGTTTTTGGCATGGAACACCTAAGGCAGAGGTAAATCTCAAACGCATCGCACCAAATGGCGTTCCTTTTTGTGGCACAATACCCATTTCAATACCGCTAGCATTTTTAGGGATATTATCTTGAGGGATCATCCAGTTAGTTAAACCAATTCGCATATCATTAACAAACATTAAGTTGGTTTGTGGATCAACCGCGACACTGCCCCAGTTCATGCCACCTAAAGATCCTGGATATTGCAGCGTTTTGGTCATATTCGGTGGTGTAAATAAACCATGATAGACAGAACCGGCAAAGTCAATTCGGCAGAGTAATTGATCATAAGGTGTCGCACCCCACATATCAAATTCAGTCAAGGTTTCGTTACCAATTGATGGCATACCTACTGAGAATGGCTGAGTAGGGGAGTAATATTCACCTGCTACATCACCTTTTGCTACAGGTTTTTCTTGAACTTCAGCAACAGGTTTACCGGTCTGACGATCTAACATGAAGATCTGACCTGATTTTGTTGTTTGGACAATAACTTTTGTAACGCCACCTTTTCCATCAGGAATATCGTAGAGTAAAGGTTGTGATGGTAAGTCATAGTCCCATAAATCATGATGTGCTGTTCTAAATTTCCAGCGAATTTGTCCCGTTTTACGGTCTAGCGCAACAATTGATGAGTTATATTCATCATCGTATTTTGTTCTATAGCCACCGAAGAAGTCAGGTGTTGCATTCCCTGTTGGTGCATAAACAAGATCAAGTTCTGGATCATAAGCTGTCGTCGCCCAGACGTTTACTGTGCCGCGTGTATAGGTTTCATTAGCTGGCGGAACATCAGTAATATTTGGATTGCCTGGATCCCATGCCCAAACTAATTTGCCTGAATGGACATCAAAAGCACGAACAACGCCACCTGGCTCATTAACTGAGAAGTTATCAGCAACGCGGCCACCAACAACAATCACATCTTTCGCTACTAAAGGGGCCGCTGTTGGCTCATAATAACCCGGAGGAATATCGCCCATATCTTTTTTCAGATCAACAACGCCTTGTTCACCAAAATCTTCACACAATTTACCGGTATTTGCATCAATCGCCATCAACCTAGCATCAATTGTGTTCATGATAATACGTGCCGAACACGCTTTTGCATTATTACTGGCATCGTCTAACGTTTTTTGGTCTTCATAGTAGGCTAATCCACGACAACGTTGCCAGTTAGGTGAAGTCGCTTTAGGATCATAACGCCATTTTTGTTCGCCACTATCAGCATCTAATGCGATAACAACATTTGTTGGTGTACATAAATAGACATTATCGCCAATTTGTAAAGGTGTCTCTTGGTCTTCTGGACCTGATCCACTATTAGAAGGAATATAACCTGTGTGATAAGTCCAAGCAACTTGGAGATCTTTAACATTTTGTTTAGTGATTTGATCTGCACCTGAAAAACGCGTGCCTTTAGTCGTATTAGCATATTGCTTCCAATCTATAGGCGCATCACTCGGATCGAGTTTATTATTGGCTAAAGGGACGGGATTTGTAATAACATTGTGTTCTTTGAACATAAAGCCAAGCGCAATGCCCATTAAGACTAAAATAAATATCCCCAATTTATAACCGCCATTACCAGCAGTCGTATCGCCAGTTTCTTTTTTCTCAAGCATTGGATAGGCAAATGCAATAAGCATTGCAAAACCTGTAAATACCATTAAGCGCGAGAAAAGCGGCCAGAATTGTAAGCCAACCTCATATAAAGCCCAAATTAAGGTTAATGCGTAAGCTAAACCATATAGCCAAGCCCCTTTGGTACTTTGTCTAAATAATAAAAGCGAAGTGATTATTTGTACTAATCCCATAATCGCAAAATACCAGCTACCGCCTAGTGCGATCAATTTAAATCCATAAATTGTACAAAATAAACCGCTCGCTAATAAAATAATGGCAACTAGCCATAAATAAAATTTACGGGCACCTGCAATTTTTATCATGAATTATCCTTATGTTGTTAAGTGTTACTTTTTTAACTCATCTTTTTGCATAAACATTAGATGAAAATAACTATTTTCATCTATGATAATTAACAAAATTGAGTTATATCCTATTGATTAATATTAATGAATTAGAAGATAAATATCCCTATTCACATTCCAACTAGACTTGAAAAATTGTTGTATAAACATTCTACTAATATGCACTGAATAATTAGGGGAATCAATAGGCAAAAGATGATATTTTTACTTTAAAATAGACAATTAAAATTCGGCTAAATTTTTTATTTGTTACTGTTAAAATAAGTTATATTTAAGCAAATATACTTTAATGTTATCTTAATAGGATTACCCAATAATTTTTGGGTAATCCTTATTTTTAGTAAAAATTACGATTGATTTGTGAGGAAAAGTTTGAGTGATGGGTTGTGCGTTTCATTATGAAAATCGTAACCCAATTCGGTTAAATGTTGATTAAACTGATTATAGCTACTTTCATCGATTTCAAAAGCGGCAAGCACTCTTCCATAATCGGTGCCATGACTGCGATAATGGAACATTGAAATATTCCAATTTGTGCCCAATGTTTGCAAGAATTTAAGAAGTGCGCCTTGTGATTCAGGAAATTCGAAACTGTATACTTGTTCTTCAATATGTTTACATGGTTTGCCGCCAATCATATATCGAACATGTAATTTAGCCATTTCATCATCGGTTAAGTCAACTACGGCATAACCAGCAGAAATTAATTCCTGCATAATTTCATCTTTTTCGTCACTTTTAGTAATTTTAACACCGACAAAAACGCATGCTGATTGTTCATCATGATAACGGTAATTAAATTCAGTGACTGAACGTCCACCTAACAGTTGGCAAAATTTCAAAAAACTACCTTTCTTTTCTGGAATCGTCACAGCGAGAAGGACTTCGCGTTTTTCACCTAGTTCACAGCGCTCTGATACATAACGCAAACTATGAAAGTTCAAATTAGCTCCAGATAAAATATGAGCCAGGTTTTCGCCACAAATATTGTGCTTGGCAACATACTTTTTCAATCCCGCTAGCGCCACAGCACCTGACGGTTCGGCAATGGCGCGTACATCGTCAAATAAATCTTTTACCGCTGCACAAATTTCGTCACTATCGACAGTGATAATATCATCAATGTACTGTTGACAAAGTCTAAATGTTTCATCGCCTATTCGTTTAACGGCAACCCCTTCAGCAAATAAGCCTACTCGATTTAAATCAACAGGTTTACCTGCATCAAGAGCCGCTTTTAAACATGCGGCATCTTCTGGTTCAACCGCAATCACTTTGATTGAAGGCATAATTTGCTTAATTAATACTGCAATGCCCGCAGCAAGTCCACCGCCTCCAACAGGGACAAATATGCGATCGAGTTTAGCATTTTGCTGTAGTAACTCCATAGCAATACTTCCTTGTCCGGCAATCACTAAGGGGTGATCAAAAGGCGGGATAAAGACGCGATTTTGTTCTTCAACCAGCTCTATTGCTTTGGCTTTTGCTTCATCAAAATTGGCGCCATAAAGTAATACCTCACCACCAAAACCTTTTACCGCTTCTACCTTAATGTCAGCGGTGGTTAATGGCATCACAATTAGGGAGTTTATCCCTAATTTACTCGCCGATAGCGCAACGCCTTGTGCATGATTACCAGCAGATGCTGCAATTACACCTCGTTTACGTTGTTCTTCGGTCAGGCTTGCTATCATAGCTTGAGCACCACGAATTTTGAAACTGTGGACTAATTGGCGATCTTCCCGTTTAACAAAAATTTGGTTATGTAACCTTAAAGAAATCTTTTCCATTTTTTCAAGCGGGGTCACTTGTGCAACATCATAGACTGCTGAACAAAGAGTCGCTTTTAGATAATCTGCACCAGTGAGCTTATTCTCTTCTTTTTTCACATTAGCCACCTAATTTACTTTTATCACGAACCGCACCTTTGTCGGCACTTGTTGCTAAACTCGCATAGGCTTTAAGGGCGAATGATACATAGCGATCGCGATCATGAGGCGTAAAGGCTTTATCGCCACGTTCCATTTCAGCCACTCGGCGTCTTTCAAGTTCAGATACAGGAACATCTAACACTAATTTACGGTTTGGAATATCAATATCGATAATGTCTCCATCACGGACTAATCCTATTAACCCACCATTAGCCGCTTCAGGTGAAATATGACCAATGGATAGGCCAGAAGAACCGCCAGAAAATCGACCATCAGTAATAAGTGCACATTTTTTGCCTAATCCCATTGATTTTAAATAGCTGGTCGGATAAAGCATTTCTTGCATGCCAGGTCCACCTTTTGGTCCTTCATAGATGATTACAACTACATCACCTTCAACAACTCGCCCTCCCAAGATTGCATCAACCGCATCTTCTTGGCTTTCGTAAACTTTAGCAGGGCCGCGGAATACTAAGTTTTCAGCCGCAACGCCAGCTGTTTTAACAATTGCGCCATCTTCTGCAAGGTTACCATAAAGTGTGGCAAGACCTCCATCTTGGCTATAAGCGTGTTCTTTGTCGCGAATACAGCCATTTACACGGTCATCATCTAAACTATCCCAATAGCAATCTTGTGAAAATGCTTTCGTTGTACGAATACCGGCAGGGCCGCTTCGATACATTTTTTTCACTGATTCGTCTTTGGTTTGGGTGATATCATATTGTGCAAAGGTTTCGTGTAAAGAGAGTCCTAATACATTGTGAACATCACGATTAAGTAATCCAGCTTTATCAAGTTCAGACAAGATAGAGACAACACCGCCGGCTCTATGTACATCTTCCATATGATACAGCGCTGTACTTGGCGCAACCTTACATAAATGCGGGACTTTACGAGATAATCTATCAATATCCGACATAGTAAAGTCGATTTCACCTTCTTGCGCAGTGGCAAGTAAGTGTAACACCGTGTTGGTTGAACCCCCCATAGCGATATCAAGAGACATGGCATTTTCATAAGCCGATTTGGTTGCAATAGAACGCGGAAGGTAAGATTCATCATCATGTTCATAATAACGTTTCGTGATTTCAACTATGCGTTTAGCTGCTTTTAAAAATAGCTGTTCGCGCTGTTTATGCGTTGCAACTAACGATCCATTACCCGGTAATGAAAGTCCTAAAGCTTCAGTTAAGCAGTTCATAGAATTTGCGGTGAACATGCCCGAGCATGAACCACAAGTTGGACAGGCAGACTCCTCAATGGCTTTACTATCAGCATCACTGACATTTGGATTTGCGCTTTGAATCATGGCATCAACTAAATCTAACTTAATAATTTGATCTGAAAGTTTAGTTTTTCCTGCTTCCATTGGACCACCAGACACAAACACCGTTGGAATATTTAAACGAAGTGATGCCATTAACATGCCTGGTGTGATTTTGTCACAGTTTGAAATACAGATCATGGCGTCAGCACAATGGGCATTAACCATGTATTCTACAGAGTCAGCAATTAATTCTCGTGATGGCAGTGAGTAAAGCATCCCACCATGACCCATGGCGATACCGTCATCGACAGCAATTGTGTTAAATTCTTTAGCAATGCCACCACATGCTTCAATTTCTTTTGCTACCAGTTGACCTATATCTTTTAAATGAACATGCCCCGGTACAAATTGTGTGAATGAGTTGACCACCGCAATAATAGGTTTACCAAAGTCTTCATTTTTTACGCCTGTTGCACGCCATAAGGCACGGGCACCCGCCATGTTGCGACCTTCTATAGAGGTGGCTGAACGATATTTAGGCATTTCTTGCTCCCAATTTTTTTATGTAAGCGACCGATTCCTATCGGTTGATAATTTTGTATCGTAACTTTAAAAAGCCAATCCACTAAAATGAATTAGTGGATTAGAAAATGACGTTTATTTAACTGGATCTAACCAACCATATTTATCTTCGGTTTTACCGTTAAATAAACCAAAGAAAGTTTGTTGGATTTGTTTTGTGATTGGGCCACAACGACCAATACCAACTTGGATTCGATCAACACTACGTACTGGTGTGATTTCGGCCGCGGTACCTGTCATAAATACTTCGTCAGCAAGGTATAGTGATTCACGTGAAAGTGTTTGTTCACGTACTTCAATTCCTAGATCATGTGCAAGTTTGATGATAGCATCACGAGTGATCCCTGGTAGGGCGGATGATGATAGTAATGGGGTAAATAGTATGCCGTCTTTGACGATAAATAAGTTTTCGCCTGAACCTTCAGAAAGCTGGCCGTTTACGTCTAACGCGATCCCTTCTTGGAAGCCATTAGCTCGAGCTTCTGATCCGATAAGTAGTGATGATAAGTAGTTACCCCCCGCTTTAGCCGCTGCTGGGATGGTATTTGGTGCAAAACGATTCCATGATGATACCATTGCATCAATACCTTGTTCTAAGGCATCTTCACCAAGATAAGCGCCCCATGGAAACGCCGCGATCATCACGTCGGTTTTGTAGCCGGCTGGTGGAATAACGCCCATGCCAACATCACCAATAAAGACTAAAGGGCGGATGTATGCACTTTCAAGATTATTTTTTTTGATGACTTGGCGAGTTGCTTCCATGATCTCTTCTAGCGTATAAGGGACTGGAAAACGATAAATCTTGGCTGAATTTAATAATCGTTGAGCATGTTCTTTATGACGAAAGATAACTGGGCCTTTATGTGTGTTATAGCAACGCACACCTTCAAAAACAGAGGTACCATAATGCAAAGCATGAGACATGACATGTATTTTTGCATCAGCCCATGGAACCATTTCACCATTCAACCAAATATAATCAGATTTCGCTGTAGTACCCATTTTGTTTTCCTCTCAATTTTACTTTTTGTTAAGCAAGTATGTTGCTTTATCTTTATTCTTTTAAAGGTCAAGCATTATACTATTAACTTTGTTTAACTTTCTAAATATATCTATATTATTTTTAATTATTATTTCATCGACAGTTATCGATGAAACAAATTCATATTTCAACTGAAATTACATCCACTAATTTGTTAATTTGATTGCATAAAGCTGCAACGCTGCGTTCGGTGGTGCATGTCAACACTAAGGCAAAAATATGTTGATCTTCAATTTGCATTGTTAAGTTTTCAATATGCGCACCACGATGACGTATGACACGTAAAATACGCTCTAGTGCCCCTAAATTGTCATAAGCTTTAATGCATAGCTGCTGTTTCGTTCTTTCACTCATCATTTATTGTTTCCCTTTTTATCTAACATATTTTCATTAGATGCACCAGGTGGTACTAATGGCCAAACGTTTTCTAATTCATCAATGCAAACATGCAATAAATAAGCATTAGGCGAATTTAGCATGTTAGTTATTGCTGGTTCAATTTCAGATTTTTTTGTTATTTTTTCACCAGTTATATCAAATGCTTTGGCTAACATTAAAAAATCGGGATTATCAGATAAATTAGTCTCACTATAGCGTTGGTTAAAAAATAACTCTTGCCATTGCCTTACCATACCTAAACGTTGATTATCAATTAAAACAATTTTTATCGGTAACTTTTTGCGTTTAATTGTAGTGAGTTCTTGAATATTCATCATGATAGAACCATCACCAGAAATACAAATTACACTGTCATTAGGTCTGGCGAGTTGAGCGCCAATTGCCGCAGGTAATCCAAATCCCATGGTACCGAGTCCACTTGAAGTAATAAAATTTTTGGGATCATTAAACTGCATATGTTGTGCTGTCCACATTTGGTGTTGACCGACATCAGTTGTTACAATTGTAGTTGGCGACTTTCGCTCAGATAGCGTTTTTAATAATGCTGGTGCATAAATTGGATCGCCTGGATGATCATAGCGAGTGGGATATAGGTTTTTCAATTCTTGGATTTTGTTATGCCAGTCACCTATTGCAACAGCTTGATGAATTGATGGTAGAACGCTTTTTATATCACCTTGTAACCCTAAGTGGGTTTGTTTTAATTTATTAATTTCAGCTTGATCAATATCAATATGAATCACTTTGGCATGCCGAGCAAATTCATTTAAATTGCCCGTGACCCGGTCATCAAATCTTACGCCTAAAGCAATTAATAGATCACACTCTTGCACAGCTAAATTAGCTGCTTTTGAACCATGCATACCAATTAACCCTAAATAATAAGGATTATTGATATCAGCCGCGCCCAAACCTTTAAGTGTTGATACACTCGGTATTTGAGTAAAATTCATAAACTGTCTAAGCTCGTCAATCGCGCCAGATAAACCAACTCCACCCCCAATATATAGCATAGGTTTTTTAGCTTGGGATATCATGGTTTTAGCGAGTTCAATGTCAGCAGGAGAGATATTGGATTTTGAAGTATTATTAAGATTAAGATGAGTTGTGATTGGCGATAAATATTTTTGATAATTAAGATCTGCAAGCTGAATATCTTTAGGAACATCAATAAGTATTGGTCCTGGCCTGCCTGAATTGGCTAAATAAAAAGCCTCTTCTAAAATATTGGGTAAGTTTTCTGCTTGATCAATTAAATAACTGTGTTTAGTACAAGCTAATGATAATCCTAATACATCCACTTCTTGAAATGCATCGGTACCTATTAGTTTATTTGGAACTTGTCCTGTTATCGCAACAATCGGTACCGAATCAATCAACGCATCAGCAAGTCCGGTAATGATATTGGTTGCCCCTGGTCCTGATGTTGCAATACAAACGCCAATTTTACCGGTGGCCCTGGCATAGCCTATGGCTGCCATAGCAGCGCCTTGTTCATGGCGGCATAAAACATGTTCAATACCACCATCATAAAGCGCGTCATAAAGAGGCATAATTTGTCCACCAGGATATCCAAAAACGGTAGTTACGCCTTTTTCTTTTAAGGTTTTTACTATCCACTGTGTTCCTAACATTTCTTCCTCACTTATTCTATTCTGCTTGTTTATTATTCATAAAAAAACCCCCGCTTTTGGGGGCGGGGGTTTTAATTCTATGTATGAACATATTTTTACATCGAAAAACGCCCCCGCGCAGGAATAATGACCACGCTGACTAGGATATTAATGAGGACGTTTTTACGTAAAAAGTTCATAAGCTTATATATTAAAATTATGTCATTTTCAAAAAGTTATTTTTAACAAAATACTCGTTTTTAAAAAAAGTGCAACTTTTTTTTAATCAATGCGTATAGCTTGTGAAAAATTCTGCTCAAACGTGGTAACAATAACGTCAGCTAGTACGATCAATTAATTCAATTGTTGTCTCTATTCAATGAAATAAAAATAGATTAATATAAGATTAGCTTAAACAGTAAAAAATTTTTTGTCACACATCAATAATAGTCGTTTATAGTTAACTTTTAGCTTAGTCACAAATTATAAAGCAGTGATTTTATCGATTAACGATAGCGTGTTAAACGTTATTTTTAATTAAACATTATTTCAGAATCAAAACTAAGTAATTCTAATAATTATTTTTTAATCATATTAATACGCCATTTTAGCGATGTTTCATTGCTGTTTTATTAACAATATTTTCTAACGTTCTTCATTATCTTTTCAAAGAAGACTGCATAAAATTTATATACAAAAGTATCGGTTATTCAGTAATTTAAAGGGAAAGACAACTATGACGAATTTTAAGATAATTCCTTTGCTATTAATGTGTTTTTTGTTAATTAATTGTGATAACAAGAAAAAAAATTCACCTTCAAATAAGAATAATAATGCTAGTTCATCACCAAAGGAAAATAACACGGTTGATGATTTAGTTATTAATCCTGTTAAAAAAAAATTACCCATATTTGTTGATGCACTTACCACTTTGGTTGATATTTACAAAGAAGATGACGTTATTAATTATAAATACGAAGTAAAAGATATGTCTAAATATGCTCTCTTATTACCAACGACTCAAGATACGATTCGGGATAAATTGCTTAGAACTTATTGTAGTGATAATGACGAAGTGAAACAGCTAAAACATTTTTTTCCAAATGGTGCAAATTATCATTATTATATTGATGATCAAGAAATAATCATCGTTGAATTACAACCTGATGACTGTGACGAAGATTAAATCGGTCACGTCTAATTTCTACACAGAAAGAGAGATAGTATATTTATGCTTATAGACAACATTTTTAGTTTTAACAAACTGACGAATTCAAATAATAACAAGCTAATGTAATTGGTTATATCTGGCTTAATATCAATTTATTTGCTAGACTAAAAAAGAATAATATATCACCAATAAATAATTCAACGTTTAATATTATTCACGGTCCTATTAACCTGCCAAGGATAGCTATCTATAACAATTCACCCAATATTCCATTCCTACATGAGGGTGATGATATAAAAACAAATAGTAAGTTTTACCATCACATATATTTAATTTATTTACTGCATAATTTTTCGAAATAGTATTTTGTTTTATCTTAATGATTTTATTAAGTTATTTTGATTTATAAAAAACGTATTTAACTTAGGAGAAAAAACGATGAGTGAACAAATTTATAATCCAACAACAAAATATCACCATACAAAATTTCAAAAGCAAAAACAAACCGCGCCCGCGCTACAATGTGATATGAAACCCATTCCTGATTGCGGTGAAAAAAGTTACCAAGGGCACCAACGTTTAGCTGGTCGAAAAATGTTAGTAACCGGTGGGGATTCTGGCATAGGTCGTGCTGCGGCAATCGCTTATGCTAAAGAGGGCGCTGATGTAGCAATAAACTATCTTCCGTTTGAACAAAAGGATGCTGAGGATGTTGCTAAAGTAATTGAATCTGTTGGCCGCAAAGCGGTATTGATTCCAGGTGATTTAAGTGATGAATCTTTTTGTAAAAAACTGGTTAAACAAGCGCATGATAAGCTTGGTGGATTAGATAACTTAACATTGGTTGCTGGCAAACAAACTGCAGTTGAAGATATTGCGAAATTGACCACTGAGCAAATTGTAAAAACCTTTGAAATAAATGTATTTTCATTATTTTGGGTAGTTAAAGCGGCGTTAAATTATTTAAAACCAGGCTCAACAATCATTACTACATCATCAGTTCAAGCATTCCAACCGAGTGGAAATCTTCTTGATTATGCTTCAACCAAGTCTGCTATTATTGCCTTTTCTCGTGGACTGGCTAAACAATTGGCAAGTAAAGGCATTCGTGTGAATTGTGTAGCCCCAGGCCCTGTTTGGACACCATTACAAATTTGTGGTGGGCAGCCAAGTGAAGCGATTCCAGAATTTGGTAAACAAACACCTTTACAACGCGCTGGTCAACCTGTTGAACTGTGTGGCGTGTATGTACATTTAGCAAGTGAAGAGTCCAGTTATACTACAGCCGAAACTTATGGCGTAACAGGTGGTTATCACACTAATTAATCCATAACTGCCATGATAAGCAGATTGATTTATCAACCATTAAAAATTGAAGTTTAATCAATGAGTTTTATATACATTAAATTATTTAGATGCCGCTATTTTCAGGCATTAGAAATATTCAACAACTCTCCACATTTAAAAGGGTTTTACAATGAAAACATACAAAGTAATCGTTCTATCAATAATGGGGTTATTTTTAGTCAATTGTGATGATTCAAAATCTAAGATGGATGATATTAAACAACAAGTGGTAGACACGAGTTCTGCCGTAGGTGACAAAGCCCAAGATTTATACGATAAAACGAAGTTAGAAACAGAAAATATTCTCAATCAAATAAAGGACGGTAATTATAATCTTGCTCAAGATCTTATTATTAAAGCAGTAAAACAAAAATTACCTTCAGGTATTGATCAAAATGTCACTTTAGTCGATGTTGCGAAAGACGATAATATGATTAGTTATAAATATTCGGTAAACAACCTCACTAAAGATGCATTACAAGCTCAGACTAATCAAAACGCAATGTTAGCTAAATTAAAAACTTTCTATTGCGGTAAAGATATTGGCATTAGCGCAATAAGAACTGCTTTTACTCAAGGGGAGACTCATAATTATTACATCAATAACGATAAAGCATTAACGTTAACGTTAAAACCAAGCGATTGCGATAATAAATAATGCTTTCAATGGGGTGCAACCATTGTAAAATTATGGGTAATTTTATGTTAAAAGGGCGAATTAAAGCCCTTTTTATTTAGATAGTGAATTGAAGAAATCGCTTAAAAGCACAAAATACGCTTTAATTTTTAAAAAAATGGCTATGAGCAAAAAATTAGTTATATTTTTTATGGATGAATCGATGGGGTAACTATCACGAGTAAAAGCTTGTTAGCGTTTTAGCCTTCTTTGTCGCTTTTTTCAATTAATGTGTTACAAGTTTTATGTGTTGGCGAAGAATATTCTATAACTTTATTGTCTGTACATAAATTTATGTGGTAATAATATAAAAAATGCGCTATATACGTTTGTAAAACTATCTAATTTATAATCAACGAAATAATAACTAAGGAATATATTATATGAAATTCTTAAAAATCACTTCAATAGCTTTAATGTGTGTTGTTTTGTTCGGTTGTGATAATAGTAATAAGGTAAAGGCGCCTGATAAAGCTGATCTCACTAAATTACAAGATTTAATTATTAGTGAGGCAAAAAAAGTACTCCCAGCTAAAGTTGATTCAAAAACTAGCTTAGTTGATATCTTTAAAGATAATGATGTAATTAATTATCGCTATATCATTAATGTATCTAAGGATTCATTGCAAATCCCTGAAACCGAAAAAATGACAACTGAAAGTTTGAAAAAGGTTTACTGTTCGGATAATCAACAAATTAAAGAGTTTAGAGGTGCATTTCCTAATGGTGCTGTTCATAGCTATTATATTAATGATGAAAAGATATTTAGCGTAACATTAACCCCTGCTTCATGTAACACTAATTAATATTTTTTTGATTAATCGGCTAAGTTATTTAAACAGGGCAGTAGCCCTGTTTTTTTGTATTATTCTAATGTCTTACCTTTTGTTTCGGGGATTAAAAAGATAAATGCAGCCGCAGACAGTAAATAAGCGGTCGAAAGTAACGCTAAGGCATAACTGATGGAATAAACAGTGGCTAAATAAGCAATCAAAACTTGCGATATGCCAGCAATTCCCCGTCCAACATTGAAAATAATGTTTTCGGCACTTGATCTTGCATCTGTTGGGTAGTGTTCAGCAAGCAATGCGCCATAACCGCCCATCATTCCATTGACAAAAAAGCCAATTACAGAACCAAATATAATAAGAATCACCATATCTGTTTGGTGAAAGTAAAACCAAATCGATATAGCAGAAACCAGTAAAAAAACAATATAAGAAGGGCGCCGACCAAATTTGTCACATAGCCAACCAAAGATTAAAATCCCTAATGACATCCCAATCGTTGTTGAGATGGTCCAAAACATAGTGTTTTTGAACGGTAATTTTAATTCAGTTGCAATCATGTTTGGCATCCAAACCATCAGTCCATAAAAGCCAAAATTCTGTACCGCGCAGGCTATGGTTAAACCAATAGTAGTGGCTGTCGTTTTTGGTGTTTTAAATAACTTGTTAATTGCGATTTTATTTTTATTTTGATCTTTTAAATTTTGCCAAATTTCGGGTTCTTTTAGTCCTTTACGTGTCCAAGCAACAAATAAAGCAGGCAATACTCCCATCGCAAAAGCCCAGCGCCAACCATAAACTTCACCAATAAAGTTGACTGTTAATGCTGCTAAAATAATACCTAATTGAAAGCCTAATGCGACAATAGAAGTTGCTCTTGAGCGCTTGCTTTTAGGCCAACTTTCTGAAACAAGTGTCATGCCAATGCCAAATTCGCCACCTAAACCGAGCCCACTTAGAAATCGAAAAATTAAAAAGCATTCGTAATTAGGGGAGAGCGCACAAAGTCCAGTAAATAAAGAGAAAATTAAAATAGTCCAAGAAAAAACCCTTACCCGACCATATTTGTCAGCAAGTATACCGAATAAAATACCACCGATTACCGCACCTAAAAGCGTGACAGAGGTCAAAGTACCCAGATCTGCTTTTGTCAGATTATAGGTTGCAGCGATGAGACTAAAACAAACACCTAAAATCATCATGTCTAGACCATCTAGAGCATAACCAACTGTAGATGCGAAAAGCGTCTTTTTTTGATATGGGGTAATTTTCTGGTTTTCACTTTCGGCTTGCTTGACTAGGATTGTTTCATTATTCATGTGTACCTCTAGTTGTTAAAAAGATCGTTCACTAATAAAAAGCATTTATGATGTAATTCATCATTAAACAGGCGGGTATTTTAAAGCGGGGCAAGTATATACTTAAAAGTAATAAAAATCCAAATGAAAAGCCGAAATTAGTCGGTTTTATTTTGTTTATTTTTATTGAGGCGAAATTATTTGGTTAAATTTTATAACTATCTAATTTTTTAGACAAATTAGCCGATAATTTCGCCATTTTGCAGTTTTTTCGGGTAGCTTTTTTTAGCCAATAGTTTTTGAACAAAATTTACTCTTCGTCAAAATACCAGTAACCAAGATTGACCAATTTTAACATGACATTTAGGGTTTGTTCATCTTGTAATTGTTCGTAGTAAAGTACATCGGTTTCACATAATAGGTCGATGGTTTCCATCGGTAAGGGTATTTTTTCACCATTTATATAAGCCGTATCCTCTATTTTTACAATACGTATACTCGGTACACGATGTAGTTCGGCACCAGATTTTAGAATTTCTTCAAATTCATCTAGCTCATAGGCGGGATCTGCTGGGATGATGTTAAGATCATGCATAGGTATTGTGATGTGTTTACCAAACCAGTCATTGAATAAGTCTGGGTTTTTGATGAGGTCGATCATTTGCCCTTGTAGTTTTTCTAGCTCATAGGGCTCGATACGATAAGGATCGCTTGGTAATTTTAAGTCTGGATCTTGATAAAAAATCCCATTTGGTAAGTTATCAATCACATAATCAGCAAAACCACTTAATAATTCTTGTGAAGTTTGCGTTCTAAAGCCAACTGAATAACTTAGTGATTCGCCAATTGATACACCATTATGTGGAAAGCCAATTGGAATATATAAAATATCACCGGCGGTGATTTCTTCATCAATAATCGGCTGATAAGCTTCTACATGTAATAGCGCTTTGTGAGCACTAAACTGTTTGTAATTAGGATTACGATCGCCAACTTGCCAACGTCGACATCCCATACCTTGAATGATAAAAACATCATAGTTGTCAATATGCGGTCCAACACCAGCCCCTTTTGTTGCATAAGAAATCATAAGATCTTCAAATTGCCAATGAGGAATACACTTAAACGGTTCAACTAACGTTGCTGCCTGTTCATGCCAATGATCTACCGCTTGCACTAATAAACTCCAGTGATCCTCACCCAGATCATCGTAATGCGTAAAAGGACCAAATTTAGCATCCCATTTTCCATTTTTATTCGTCACAATTCGGCTATCAAGCTCTTCTTCCATCGCGAGTCCAGCAAGTTCATCGGGTGTGATTGGATCGACAAACTCCGCAAAGGCTTTTCGTAAAATAACGGGTTTTTTTTGCCAATAATTTGCTAGAAAATGGTCCCAATCAATAGCTAATTTATACTTCATTTAACTTTCCTCGAAGATTGAATAATTGACAAAAATTATAAGTGGTTTGCTGTGCTAGTTGCGCTAAAGAAATACCTTTGAGAACCGATAAATATTGCGCAACTTCCCGCACATAAGCAGGTTGGTTTTCTTTACCACGATAAGGTACTGGAGCTAAATAGGGTGAATCAGTTTCGATTAAAATACGATCTAATGGCACAAATTTTGCCACTTCTCTTAACGCTTCGGCATTTTTGAAGGTAATAATGCCTGAAAAAGAGATATAAAAACCTAAGTCTAATAGTTTTTTTGCCGTATCAATATCTTCGGTGAAACAATGTAACACACCTGAATGGACGTGCTGTTCTTTTAAGATTGTTAATGTATCTTGTCTGGCATTTCGTGTATGGACGATGATTGGCTTGCTAAGCTTTCTTCCAAGACGTATATGTTCAATAAAATTATGCTGTTGAAGCTCTAGATTATCTTGCTGATAATAGTAATCAAGTCCTGTTTCACCTAAAGCGACAACATTCTCTTCTTTAGCCAAATTTTCGAAGCGGTCAGCGTCATAAGGTTCGTCATCAAGATTAAGGGGATGAATACCACACGAAAAAGAACATTGATTAGTGTAAGGTGTCAGTAAGCGCTTCATTGATTCATAACCAGATAAGGTTGTTGCTACGCTTAAGCAGTGTTTAACATCATTTTCAGTTGCTTTTTGTAGTACTTGCTCAATTGACTTAGTATTAAAGTCTAAACTATCTAAATGACAGTGCGAATCGATTAAAAACATAAAAAACTCTTTATTTTTCAGAATGCTGTTCAAAATCACGAACAGGTTTAATTGTAGACCATGAACGACAACCAGGGCATAACCAGTAAATTGAATTAACCGTAAATCCACATTTTTGACAACGGTAATTTGGTACTATTTTTATTTGTTCACCTACCATATTACGTAACAATAATAGGCTCTCTTTTGCTCGACCTTGTTCGGCATCGGCAACATGGTAATCCATTAAACGATAAAACCCTTTTAAATTAGGGTGTTTTAATAACTCTCGATACATATAGTTCTGTGCTGCATCAAGACCTCTCTTTTTTTCAATGATATCGGCAAGCATGAGTTCAGCGACATTGCCTGAATCTTGATCAACACATAATTGTAAAAACTGCTGAAATTCGTCTTCTTTATTTAATTTAAGATAACACTCTTTTAATAAAGGTAAAGCTTCACCGATAAAGGCTTTATCTTGTTCAAGTATCTGTTTGAATGATTCAATTGCTTGTTCAATTTTATTTTGCACAATCAATACGCGTCCTAACATCAATGAGGTTCGAGCACACTTAGCATCGGCTGCTGCCGATTTTTGTAATAAACTATACGCTTTTTCAAGGTCTTCATTGGCGATAGCAAGCGAAGCTAACTCACAATAAAATTGTGCTATATCTGTTTTGTATTTTGTATTGCCGAGTTTAACCAACTTGGTGGCAGTATTAATTGCATTAATCCATTCACTGGTTGATTGATAAATAAAAATAAGTTGTTGTAACGCATGTTGTTGAAAATCTTCTTCATCAATGAGTTGTAAAAACATCTCTTCAGCGCGGTCATAAAGACCTGCAACCATATAATCACGTCCAAGTTGTTGAATGGCTAATAATCGTTGTTCAAAAGAGAGGGATGAACTTTCCATTAATGCTTGATGGATTCGTATCGCTCTATCTACTTCGCCACGAGAACGAAATAAATTGCCTAAAGTCAGATGTGCTTCTAACGTGCCTTCATCTTCTTTAAGCATATCAAGGAACAGATCGACAGCTTTATCTTTTTGGTTAGATAAAAGAAAGTTAAGACCATCTACATATTCTCGAGATAGTCGATTTGATTGATTTGTATATTTTTGTTTAGCATTTCTATCGCCCATATACCAACCGTAAGCGGCAGCAATAGGTAATAATAGAAATAACAATTCAAACATAATATTTTATTCTTGATGAGGTTTAATTAAATTATCTTTTTGATGATCAGCTATACTATCATCATATTTTTTTTGTAATTTATTTAATTTACGTTTTGTTGAAGAATGTTGTAGTTTTAATTTAATAAAGAAAATTCCTGTTAATATCATTCCAATAATAAAGCCAGAGCCAAAAAATAGCGCCAATAGAACTGATAATCTTAATTCGGTTTTAGCAAATAAATAGTTAAATGTTACCACTTCATCATTGAATGCGCCTACCGAAATAGATAGGGCAAAAATAATAATTATCAATAGAATGGATATAATAAATTTCATAATAATAACCTTTTTATTATTTTAACGTTATTTAAAATGAGCGTTATTCTCAAATATTATTTCAACACGGTTTACGCTAATTATCAGTTATCTACTATATGATATTTTTGTGCATAAAAATAGCAAATTAATGAAATGATCCAAGCAACTAAAACACCACACAACAGATCAACTGGGCTGTGCATACCCAAACATAATCGACTAATTTCAATTAATAATGCCCAAATAATCAACATATAGACCACAATATAATGGCGTTTAAAGCCTAATAATGTTACTGCTAAAAAAGCCCATGTTACTGCAAATAAAGTATGTCCTGATGGAAATGAATAACCTGTTTCGTTTTGCCAATGTTCACGTAACCAAGTTGGGATCATGTTGGAATTAGTCAATAACTGATCAATGAGTTGTTTTTTTTCCGATTTAGTCAACGAATAAAATTTATCATCACTCAATTGATATTGTTTATTCATCCATAATACATAGGGTCGAGATTCTGCCGTTTGAGATTTGATAACAGCTTTAATCATTTGCCCCGTTAGTATTGCACCCACAAGAAGTATTCCTATTAATACTATTTTTTTTGTCGTTTTAATGTTTAATAATAAGCAAAACAGGATAAACAAAACGAATGATGTTATTATTGCCCAAGGAAAACTTGCCGTTTCTGTTATGACGAAAAAAAATTTGGATGTATTATTTAATGATTCTGGTTGCCAATGCCAATTTATAGCTATAATTACTAAAGGTATAACTAAGAAAATAGCCAGCGTGGCTATTGTTTTTTTTATTATTAACCCCATTTAAAAACTCAATTAAGCACAAATTGCTATATATTTTAGCATGGAAGAGAGTTTTTTAAAAAATTCTATTTAAGTTTTATTCAATACGGAGATAATGATGCAATTAAAACTTGTTGCACAAGCAAAACTGCCAACCCCATGGGAATGTTTCACTATTGTGGGATTTGAAGAAATTGCAACTGGTAAGGATCATGTGGCGTTAGTTTTGGGTGATATTGCAAATAAAGAGCCGGTATTAACAAGAATTCATTCAGAGTGCCTAACTGGCGATGCGCTATTTAGTTTACGTTGTGATTGTGGTTTTCAGCTGGAGGCGGCTTTAAAACAGATAGCACAAGCAGGACGGGGAATTTTACTTTATCATCGTCAAGAAGGTCGCAATATTGGTTTGCTTAATAAAATTCGCGCTTACGCTCTGCAAGATCAAGGACTAGATACAGTAGAAGCGAATGAGCAGCTGGGGTTTGCTGCTGACGAACGTGACTTTACGCTCTGCGCAGACATGCTAACATTACTTGGTGTATCTGATATTAGACTATTAACCAATAATCCAGAAAAAATAAGAGTGCTTGAACAAGCAGGCATAAAAATTACTGAAAGGGTGCCGTTAGAAGTGGGTGAAAATCCTAATAATGAGCACTATTTGGCAACCAAAGTCAGTAAAATGGGGCATTTACTTCACCTTCATTGCAATCACTAAGTATTTTATATCATGTTCAATATTACAAACGTTGCCCAAGATTTAAAATAGATAAACCTTAAAAACAGAATGATTTTTAAGGTTTTAAATGAAATGTGCATGATATGCCATAAATTATGACAAACGCTTTTTATTTTTTGATTGAGTATAAATTGAGTCTTGAGTTTAATTAATCTTTATCACACCGCAAAACACCACCATTCGCAATTTGGTCTTTTGAAATTTCGTGCATAATAATTTGTACTGCTTCAGGCTTACAATTTAGTGTTTCGGCGATAGCATTGGTTACACGTTTTGCCATTTCTCTTTTTTGTTCTATAGTGCGACCTTCTAAAAAGTCAATAACAACATTTGGCATATTATTTCCTTATTGATTGATTGTTACGAGTTGTTCTTCAGTTAATGCAATATCATGATTATTGCAAATTCCAATTCCTGACTGAATAATTTTACGTGCAATTGCTTTTGCTTCATCTAGTGAGTGCATTTTGTAAGTCCCACACTGATATTCATTCAATTCGGGAATCTGTTTTTGTGATTCAACATTTAATACATCTTGCATAGATTGTAGCCATGCATCTACCACTCGTGATTCTTCTGGTTTACCTATCAGGCTCATGTAAAATCCGGTTCGACATCCCATTGGCGAGATATCAATAATTTCGACTTTATCACTATTAAGATGATCGCGCATAAATCCTGCAAATAGATGTTCTAATGTATGAATGCCTTTTTCTGGCAATAACTCTTTATTGGGAACAGTAAAACGAAGATCAAATACACTAATATCATCACCTTTAGGGGTTTTCATTGTTTTAGCAATACGGACAAAAGGTGCGTTCATTTTAGTATGATCGACTTTAAAACTATCTAATAATGGCATGACATTCTCCTTAGTTTTCGCTATTTCACTATTTTGAATAAATAGTGAAATAGATGCCAGTATATTTGTTATTTATTCATTAAGTAAATGGATAAACTCTTGCTCATCAATGATTGTTATACCCAGCTGTTGGGCTTTGTCTAATTTTGAACCGGCAGATTCACCAGCAACAACCATATCGGTATTTTTAGAGACGCTACCCGCCACTTTAGCGCCTAATTGTTTTAATCTATCTTTTGCTTCATCACGGGTTAAACTCGATAATGTACCTGTTAGCACCACAGTTTTACCTAAAAACGGTGAATTGATGTTACTAATTGGAGATTGTGGGGAAACCGCAGGCCAATGAATACCGATTTCATCGCTCGTTAATTGCGTTATTACATCACGATTATGCGGTTCTTGAAAGAAATCAATAATACTTTCGGCAATCACTGCACCAATATCATTGACGGTTTGTAATTGTTCGAGTGAAGCACTTTCAATCGCTTTTAAATCACCTAATTGATTAACTAAATTTTCAGCTGTTACTTCACCCACATTAGGAATGCCCAATGCAAAAATAAAACGGTTTAATGTCGTATTTTTAGATGTGGCTAATGCATTTAATAAGTTATTAGCCAATTTTTCGCCTACTTTATCTAAAGAGCATAACATTGGCAGTGTTAACTTATAGAGATCAACAGGTGTTTTAACATAATCTTTATCGACAAGCTGTTCAATGAGTCGATCGCCTATACCATCAACGTTCATCGCTCGACGTGAAACAAAATGTTTAAGCGCTTCTTTTCGTTGAGCTGGACAAATTAATCCACCCGCACAGCGTGATATCGCTTGTCCTTCATCTCGAACAATTAACGAGCCACAAATTGGGCAATGGGTTGGAAAGGTAATTGCTTTACTATCAGCTGGTCTACGATCTAGTATTACCGAGACAATTTTGGGAATAACATCTCCGGCTCTACGTACTGTAACATAATCGCCTTCACGAATGTCTAATCTGATTATTTCATCGTTGTTGTGAAGGGTAGCATTACTGACAATAACGCCGGCAACCGAGACTGGTTCAAGCCTTGCAACTGGCGTTATCGCACCAGTTCTTCCAACTTGGAAGTCAACTTTTTTTAATTGCGTCACTTCTTCTTGCGCCGGAAACTTAAATGCCGTTGCCCAACGCGGTGCTCTAGCTACAAAGCCAAGCTCATTTTGTAATGAAATACTATTAACCTTAATCACAACGCCATCGATGTCAAACCCAAGTGACATTCTTTCTTGACCAACTTGATTAAAATAATTTAGCGCGGCTTGTGCACCTTGGCGAATTTCAACTTTATTACTAACCGGTAATCCCCATGCTTTAAACTGCATCAAACGTTGATAATGGGTATCGGGTAAACTCGCGCCTTCAACAATACCAACTCCATAACAAAAAAAGGTTAAAGGTCTTTTAGCGGTAATTTTAGGATCTAATTGTCGCAGTGATCCAGCTGCGGCATTACGAGGATTTGCAAATAGTTTTTCATTATGTTTTTGCGAATCTGCATTGAGTTTTTCAAATCCTTTATGTGTCATAAACACTTCACCTCGAACTTCTAAACGTTCAGGGATATTGTCACCAATTAACACTAAAGGAATCGTTTTAATTGTTTTAACATTAGCTGTGATATCTTCTCCTGTAGTACCATCACCGCGTGTTGCCGCTTGTACAAATTTACCCTTTTCATAGAGTAAACTTACTGCTAATCCATCAAGTTTTAATTCACAGCAATATTCAACAGACTGGTTTTCTGGTAAATTCAATCGATCTTTAATTCGTTTATTGAAGGCAAGAAAACTCGATTCATCAAATACATTATCTAATGATAACATTGGTATTTGATGCCTAATTGTTGAGAATTGTGCTAACGGACTACCGCCTACTCGCTGGGTAGGCGAGTCAGGCGTAATCAGTGAAGGATATTGCTGTTCCAATGACTGAAGTTGTTTGAATAATTTATCATACTCCACATCAGGGATTTCAGGAGTATCAAGAACATAGTAGCAGTATTCGTGATGTCTAATTAAAGCACGTAATGATACTATTTGTTGTTTGATGTCTTCATTCGGTATAGTTTGGTGTGCAGTATTTTCGGGTTTATTTGATAATGGCATAGTGTTCGACTCTTAAATTAATACATGAGCGTTAAAAGATTATCACATTCCTAGTACTCTGATTTTGTCAGACAAGATAATTATTATTTCCAAACAGCCAATTTTATAAGCTGTTCGAAGTTTTAATTACCACCATCAAATTACATTGACGGTGGTAGTGAAGAATGATTACTGAAAAGACGTTGGGGTTAAATTTCGTTACACGCTTTTTTGATGCGTTCTTTGTAACTATCAATTTTTTGTGGTGTCAGCATATGATGTTCATCATCTAACACAACACCATTAACATCATCAGCAATACGTTGGGCAGTTTGTAACATCAGTTTAAAGTTTTGTTGATTGTTACCTTGAGTCGGTGCAACCATAAAAATTGAAACGCCCGGCGTTGTAAATTCGTGCATGGTTTCAGGATCGAGATAGCCTGGATTAACCATATTTGCCAAACTAAAAAGTATTGGGCCATTACCGGCAGGGTCAACATGCCGATGGAAAATTCGCATATCACCAAATTGAAACCCTGATTGCATAATACTGCCTAATAATACATCGCCTTGTAATAACTTACCGTTGATGCCTTTAATGTTTAAGATAATAATTTCGGTTTTATCTTCATCATTTTTATTGATGTTAAGTTTTTCTGGTTTTGTTTTTTGGGTAGCCGGTTGAATTTTATCGTCACGTTTAGCATCAGCTTTTTCTATCGATACATTAGCTTCAGTTTTTAAGGGTTCATCGTCAAATAGATCATGGTTCATGCTTATGTTTGGCTCTTTTGGAGCTGGATCTTGTGTTGTTGGTTCTTGATGATGATTGTTAACAAATAGATCCTCTTGCTTAGGCATGGTTTCTTGAACGAGTTCATCCGGTGTGTTTTTATCTACACTTTCACTATTTTTTTTGTTTTTAGGTGTGATTAATATCACATCATCTTCTTCTATATCATCGATATAGCTATTTTCATACTGTTGAGCATTTTGCTGGTTTTTCTTCCTTTTATCAGAATTAAATAAAGAAGAGCGTTCCTTTTTATTGATCCAAAATCCATGAATCAATAATGCAATAATGACCAAGGACGCAACAACAATTAGAACAATACGTAAATTATCCATAATAACCATCTCAGAATTAAATTAAATATAGACTCAAATTATTCAAAACTATTTTTGAATAAAAATGATTACGGAGTATAACACCTGTAAATTTTTTAGTTATTCTTAGTAAATACAAATTAATATCACTTGAAAAGCTAGGTTTACCGTTTTACTTATTAGTATAACATTTTATCTAAACTATTTTATAGCACAAAAAATCAATTAACACATAGTACTTTATTTCTTTAAAAAAGCATAATAACCAATATCATTTTTTTACTATCATCACTTAGTTTGGCATTTTTTAGAACTCTGTGCTATTAAGCTGTAAAGATACTTACAATTTATGCATATTTTTTGTAAAATCCTCGGTTACTTTTGAATTACATTCAATGTTATTAAAAAAAATAATTATTAAGTTTACTGAGGTCATTTTGATATGAGATTTAACAAACTATTATTAACCGTACCAGTAGCATTAAGCAGTCTACTTTTATTAACTAGTTGTGATAATAGCAAATCACAGGGCGGTAATAATCAAATACCAAAAGTAACCGTTTTTAAAGTTGAACCTTTGGACTTCACCTTAAAAATCAGTTTACCTGGTCGCGTGGTTGCGTCTCAAATTGCTGAAATTAGACCTCAGGTTGGCGGTATTGTGCTAAAACGCGAATTTGAAGAAAGTTCGAATGTCAAAGCAGGCCAATCACTTTATCAAATCGATCCAGCAATTTATCAAGCTAATTATGATAGTGCCGTTGCTAGTGTTGCCAGTGCCAAAGCGAATGCCAATATTGCGCAGCTGACTTTAAAACGTTATGCAGGATTATTGACAACCAAATCGATCAGCCAACAAGATTATGATAAGGCTGCCGCTGATGCAAAACAGGCGGAAGCAAGTGTATTAGTTGCTCAAGCAGCAGAACATACAGCCAAAGTTAATTTAGATTATACGAAAGTGTATTCGCCTATTGATGGTTACATTGGTAAATCAAGTGTAACCGAAGGCGCGTTAGTGTCAGCTGGGCAAGCAAACCCGCTAGCATTAGTTCAACAGCTTGATCCGATTTATGTTGATATGACCGAAGCTGCAACCCGATATAATAAATATCTTCAAGAAGAAAACGTTATTTATGAACCAGCAAAAGGGGATAATGTTGAATTATACTTTAATGATGGGTCTAAATATGCGTTACCTGGCAATATCAAGTTTTCTGATATGACTGTTAATGAAACGACTGGAACGGTTACATTGCGATCTCAATTTGCCAATACTGAAGGCAAAATTTTACCTGGTATGTTTGTTAAACCGCAATTGACTCTTGGCTATATTAAAAATGCTGTACTTGTTCCACAACAAGGTATTACCAGTAATGTTAAAGGTGAATATACCGCTAAAATTCTAAAACCCGATAATTCAATTGAGTATCGTCAAGGTATCCAAATTTACACGGGTGTAAGTGGTTATTGGGTGGTAACTAAAGGCATTAATGTTGGAGAACAAGTTATTACAACAGGCTTACTTAACTTAACCGCTGTTGAAATGGGACAACCAATGAAAGGACAAATCGTGGGTGAGCCAGCTACTTTATCACAAGATCAGTTAGACAATATCATCAAAAACAGTGTGAAATAAAACAGGGGTAGATTTAATTATGGCTAAGTTTTTTATTGATAGACCTGTTTTTGCATGGGTTATTGCTATCATGATGATGTTAGGCGGTGCTTTATGTATAAAGTTGCTAGCTGTCGAACAATATCCGGATATTGCCCCGCCTGCTGTTACCGTAACGGCAACTTATCCAGGTGCTGATGCGCAAACAATTGAAAATACAGTAACGCAGTTGATTGAACAAAATTTAACAGGTTTAGATAACTTGATTTATATGAAATCAACCAGTAGTGCACAAGGTGTGGTTCAAACTACATTAACCTTTGCACCTGGAACAAATCCTGATTTTGCGCAAGTACAAGTATTAAACAAAGTAGAAAGTATTAAATCACGCTTACCTGATAGTGTGCAAAAAAATGGGGTGTCGGTTGCTAAAAATAACACTAACTTTTTAAAGGTTATTGGTTTTTATTCGACAAACCCACAGAAAACACAAGCAGATATTGCTGACTTTGTTTATTCTACCGTACAAGATCCTATTCGTCGTGTTCAAGGGGTAGGGGATACACAGCTATTTGGTTCTGAATATGCTATGCGTATTTGGCTAGATCCAAATAAATTAAATTATTTTAATTTATCAATTGAAGAAGTTACTGCCGCAATTCAAGCACAAAATGCTCAGGTTACCGCAGGTCAATTAGGTGCTTTACCTTCGACTGAAGGCCAAGAACTTAACGCTACAATTACAGCACAATCTCGTTTAAAAACGCCTGAGCAATTTCAGAATATCTTGGTTCGCGTAAATACCGATGGTTCAAATGTCTTATTAAAAGATATTGCCAATGTTGAAATCGGTGCGGCCGATTATAATTTTATTTCTCGTTACAATGGTAATGCATCAGCAGGTCTGGGGATCTATTTAGCAACGGGTGCTAACCAATTAAATACTTCAGAACAAGTTGATAAAAAAATTCAGGAATTATCTAAAATTTTTCCCGAAGATATTAAATTTGCTTATCCTTACGATACAACACCATTTGTTAAATTGTCGATTAGTAATGTGGTTCATACATTAATTGAAGCAATTATCTTAGTTGTTATCGTAATGTATGTGTTTTTGCAAAACCTTCGTTCAACTCTAATTCCGACAATCACCGTACCGGTTGTATTATTGGGTACCTTTGCGGTGTTATATATATGTGGTTTTACTATCAATACTTTATCAATGTTCGCGATGGTATTGGCAATCGGTCTATTGGTCGACGATGCTATTGTGGTTATTGAAAATGTTGAGCGTATTATGCATGACGAAGGGTTGTCGCCTTATCAAGCAACAGTCAAGTCGATGGAACAAATAACCTCAGCATTAGTGGGAATTGCCGTAGTACTTTCGGCAGTATTTGTGCCAATGGCATTCTATGGTGGTGCTGCGGGTGGTATTTATCGTCAGTTCTCCATCACTATTGTTACGGCGATGTCACTCTCGGTTTTAATGGCGATCGTATTAACACCTGCTCTTTGTGCTCAAATTTTAAAAGCGCCAGCCAAAGACGGTGTTGTAGTCAAACAAACAATCGCGGCAAAATTAGCCACTATTCCTCCATTTACTTGGTTAAGCGAATTCACTCAACGCTTTTTTGGTTGGTTTAACAACTTTTATAATAAAAGTTTACATCTATACGAAAAAGGCGTAATTAAATTTATTCGTTACCCTTTAATCAGCTTTGTTTGTTACATTCTGATTGTTATTGGCCTTATTTTTGGTTTCCAGCGCTTACCAACAGGGTTCTTGCCTAACGAAGACCAAGGTGTGCTTATTGTTATGGTAGAATTGCCACCCGGTGCGACATTAGAGCAAACCATGGCAGTATTAGATAAAACGACTAAATTTTATACGACAAAAAAAGCAGACTCTGTTAAAGAGGTATTTACCGTTGCCGGCTTTAGTATGATCGGTCGTGGTCAAAATATGGGACTTGGTTTTATTCGATTAAAAGATTGGGATGAACGTAAACGTTCCGATCAAAAAGTCGATGCACTTGTTGCAAGTGGTTATGGATTTGCATCTACCGTTACTGATGGTCGAGTTATTATTACAAATTTACCAGCGGTACCTTCACTCGGTATGGCAAATGGTTTCTCTTATATGCTTAAAGATTCAGCTGGTCTAGGACATGAAGCATTAATGGCAACATTCTTCAAAGTGTTAGGTGCTGCTAGCCACAATCCTAGTTTGCAACAAGTTCGACCTGGTAGTATGTTAGATGTACCACAATACAAAATTAATGTTGATTTTGAAACAGCTCAAGCTTTAGGGGTATCAGTCAGTAGTGTAAATACCGTATTATCAACGGCTCTAGGTTCGGCTTATATTGATGACTTTGTCTACAATAACCGAGTTAAAAAAGTGTATTTGCAATCTGATGCACCATATCGAATGCTACCTGATGACTTTAGTTATTGGCATGTGAAAAATCAAAAAGGTGAAATGGTACCTTACGATGCTTTTGCCACCACTTCAAAAAGTTATGGTTCGCCATCGCTTGTTCGATACGATGGAGTTGCAGCAATGGGGATCAGTGGTTCTGCGGCGCCAGGTTTAAGTTCTGGTCAAGCAATGGCTATTATGGAGCAAATATCTAACGAGATATTACCTAATGGTTATACTTTTGACTGGACAGATATTTCTTATCAAGAACGCCAAACTGGTTCACAAACAACTACACTTTATATTATCTCAATAATTGTTGTGTTCTTATCATTGGCTGCACTATATGAAAGCTGGACAGTGCCAATATCCATCCTATTTGTTATACCGCTTGGTATATTAGGTACAGTTTATGCAACTATGTTTAGGGGGCTTGATAATGATATTTACTTTATCGTTGGTTTATTAACCACAATGGGCTTATCGGCTAAGAATGCTATTTTGATCGTAGAATTTGCCAAAGATGCACTTGAAAAAGAAGGTAAATCATTAATTGATGCAACACTTGAAGCATGTCGATTACGTTTACGTCCGATTTTAATGACATCATTTGCGTTCATTTTAGGTGTTTTACCACTAGCGCTCAATAGTGGTGCCGGTTCTGCAAGCCAAAATGCAGTAGGTACAGGGGTAATTGGTGGTATGTTAACCGCAACATTTTTGGCCATATTTTATGTGCCGTTATTCTTCTTGTTTGTGACAAAATTGTTTACAAAACATAAGAATAAACCTGTTTTATTAACTGAACACAATATGAGCAATGATAACAAATAGCTGTTATTAAATTACCTATACCTAACTGTTGCTAGGTATAGGTTGAATAAAAAGATTTAAAAAGTTATTTGGTTTTTTACAACTATCTATTTTAAGTGAACAAAAATGCGCTACTTTAGTTAGCGCATTTTTTATATTTACCATATTGCATTTATTTGGCTTAATAAAAAGTTTGCTAACACATTAAATTTACTAATTTCGCAATAGTATTTTTAGTAGATATACCAAAAATATAACCATAGGTCGAATCAACAATTTCAACAGTTATTAGATTATTTTTATAACCATTTTTTATATTCGTATGGTATGTATATTTTATTTGATAACGAAGCTTGCTTAAAAACTAATGAGTTAAGTTAATAATAATTAGAAGTAGAATTTTTAGAGAGGAAAAAGGGTAATCTTAATTTAGATGATTAAAATATTGATTATGTTTTTGGGGAATAAGTATTTGTTAAGCAGGATTGTGTAATCATTTTATTTACAGGTTTTTATCAGCTGTTGCCCAATGTGAGCATGCGTGATTGCAATAGCTAACGCATCGGCAGCATCAGCTTGCGGACTGGCGGGTAACTTTAATAATAATTTCACCATATGTTGGACTTGCTTTTTGTCGGCTGCACCAGTCCCAACGACACTTTGTTTAACTAAACGCGCAGCGTATTCAAAAACGGGTAAATCATTATTAACAGCCGAAACAATAGCGGCACCTCTTGCTTGGCCTAATTTTAAAGCAGAATCAGCGTTACGAGCCATAAAAACCTGTTCTATTGCAAACATATCAGGTTGAAATTGCAGTATGATTTCACTCACGCCAGCATAAATACGTTTTAGACGAGTAGGTAAATCTTCAACTGCTGTTCGAATACAACCGCTACCAAGATAGGTTAATTGGCGTCCCGTTTGTTGGATTACGCCGTAACCCGTCAAACGAGAACCAGGATCGATGCCAAGAATGATGGCCATTAGAGTGTTGCTGCAACCTCGTCAGAAACTTCACCATTATGATAAACTTCTTGCACATCGTCGCAATCTTCAAGCATATCGATAAGGCGTAATAATTTAGGTGCAGATTCAATATCAAGATCAACTTTTGTCGCTGGAATCATTGAAACTTCAGCCGATTCGGCAACTAAGCCAGCCGCATCAAGCGCATCTTTAACTTCACCAAATGATTCAGGTGTTGTAAATACATCAATTGCACCATCATCATAAGTCACCACATCATCAGCACCCGCTTCAAGTGCGGCATCCATGACTTGATCTTCATCAGTTCCAGTCGGGTATGAAATTACGCCTTTTTTGGTAAATAAGTAAGAAACTGAACCATCAGTACCTAGGTTGCCGCCAGTTTTAGTAAAAGCGTGGCGAACTTCTGATACAGTACGGTTACGATTATCACTTAAGCATTCTACCATTACCGCAGTACCAGCAGGCCCATAACCTTCATAGATGATAGTTTCCATATTAGTATCATCTTCACCACCAACACCACGGGCAATTGCTCTGTTCATGGTATCACGTGTCATATTATTCGATAATGCTTTGTCCATAGCAGCACGTAGACGTGGGTTAGACGCTGGATCGCCACCACCAAGTTTTGCTGCTGTTACGAGTTCACGAATAATTTTGGTAAAGATTTTTCCGCGTTTCGCATCTTGCGCTGCTTTACGGTGTTTGGTATTGGCCCATTTACTATGACCTGCCATAAAATTCTCCAGATTAATAATTTAAAAATCGCACTATTCTAGCAAACTTTTATCAAAAATTCATTACCTATATATTGATAAGTTTTGTCCTGTGTTGGATTTATTATTGTAAGAGTGAAAAAGCTATTCGATGAAGTGCAAAACCCATTATTGTTAAAGTGGCCATATTCCTCCCTTTTTTATAACTATTTAAAAAACTATATTAAAAGCTGAATCATTTCACATTGATCAAGATCACAACTTTGCATTTTAGCTATTGCCAGCAGCATTTATTAAGTAGATGATGCATTATCGAAACGTTTCGATAGTCGTCATAATTAAACTAATACAGGGATTTAACTATGCGTAAAGGTCAATTATTTAATTCTGAAATTGTTAAAATTTTAGCTAGAATGGGGCATACCGATCAAATTGCAATAGGTGATGCAGGCTTGCCAATTGCTAATGAAACCCCACGCATTGATTTAGCATTGACTTATGGTGTGCCAACGTTTATGCAAGTTTTTCAAACCGTTTCACATGATATGCAAATTGAAAAGGTGATATTAGCGGAAGAAATCCTTGCTCATAATCCCCACATCCATCAACAAATCATCGAACAAATAAAAGAAATAGAGCAGGTTCAACATAACTGTATCGACATTTTATATGTCAGTCATGCGCAGTTAAAACAACAAACTCATCATTGTAAAGCTGTTATTCGAACAGGTGAATGTACACCTTTTGCCAATATCATTTTACAGTCAGGCGTGATTTTTTAACTTCGTTTGTAAAACAAACAAAAGAGTAATTTATGAATGAAAATCTTTTACAGCTTATCAACATCCATAAATCCTTCCCAGGCGTAAAAGCACTTGCTGGCGTTAATTTAAATGTGCGTGCAGGTCAAGTCATGGCATTGATTGGAGAAAATGGTGCGGGTAAATCTACTTTAATGAAAGTGTTGACGGGTATATACCAAAAAGATGAAGGCGAAATTATTTATTTAGGTAGCAAAGTAAACTTTCATGGACCAAAATCCTCACAAGAAGCGGGCATAGGAATTGTTCACCAAGAATTGAATTTAATACCACAACTGAGTATCGCCGAAAATATATTTTTAGGTCGTGAATTCACTAATAAATTGGGTTGCATAGATTGGCATAAAATGTATAGCGAAGCTGACAAGTTATTAGCCGAACTTCATCTTGATTATGATAGTCGACGGTTAATTAGTGATCTATCCATTGGTGAACAGCAAATGGTAGAGATTGCTAAAGTGCTAAGTTTTAATTCTAAAGTCATTATTATGGATGAACCAACCGATGCTTTAACCGATACCGAAACAACTTCTCTTTTTACCGTAATCAAAAAACTTAAGCAACAAAATTGTGGTGTTGTTTATATCTCACATCGTTTACAAGAGATTTTTGAAATTTGTGATGAAGTAACTGTTTTACGTGATGGTCAATTTGTTGGTGAAAAAAAAATAGATGAATTAAATGAAGATACACTCATTGAGATGATGGTCGGGCGTAAGCTTGAAGAGCAATATCCCAGAATTAATGTTGCTAAAGGTAATGTTACTTTAGAAGTAAAAAACTTGATTGGTCCAGGCGTTAATGATGTCAGCTTTGCTCTTCACGAAGGTGAAATACTGGGAATTTCAGGTTTAATGGGGGCGGGACGAACAGAATTAATGAAAATGATTTATGGTGCTAATCCGGCCGAATCAGGAAAAATACTATTACAAGGAAAATCGGTAAAAATTGCTTCCCCGCGTGATGGTTTGAATCAGGGAATTGTCTATATTTCGGAAGATCGCAAAAAAGATGGCCTGATTTTAGGCATGTCAGTTAAAGATAATATGTCACTGAACGCACTCAATTATTTTACCAATAAGTTCAGAAAGCTACAGTTAGCCGAAGAACAGCAAGCCGTTGAGGATTTTGTCGGCTTGTTTAATATAAAAACCCCTTCTATCAATCAGATCATTGGTTTTTTATCGGGCGGTAATCAACAGAAAGTTGCTATAGCCAAAGGATTAATGACTAAACCGATGATATTAATTTTAGATGAACCCACTCGTGGCGTTGATGTTGGCGCTAAAAAAGAGATTTATCAACTTATTAATCAGTTTAAGCAACAGGGGTTAAGTGTCATTTTAGTCTCATCTGATATGCCAGAAGTACTCGGCATGAGTGATCGTATTTTAGTTATCTATGAAGGAAAAGTGACTGGGGATTTTTCAATTAACCAGGCAACACAAGAAAAACTTATGGCAGCAGCCGTTGGCAAAGCAGAGGAGAGCGCTGATGTTGCAAAATAAAAAACTTAAAAATTTATTAATTGAACAAAAATCCTTAATTACTTTATTGGTTTTAATCATTATTGTTTCTTGTTTAAGCGATAACTTTTTTACCTTAAACAACTTTTTTAACATCTTACAACAAACTTCAATCAATGCCATTATTGCAGTGGGCATGACCTTGGTCATTTTAACTTCGGGTATTGATCTGAGTGTGGGGTCAATCTTTGCATTATCTGGCGCCATTACTGCTTCGTTGATTGGGGCGGATATATCGCCATTTATTGCGATTTTTGCTTCCTTAGTTTTAGGGTGGATATTGGGAACCTTTTCAGGATTTATTATCGCCAAAGGTAAATTACAAGCATTTATTGCAACCTTAGTTATGATGCTTATTTTACGTGGTGTAACGCAAGTTTATACTAAAGGTAGCCCAATTTCGACAGGTACCAATGATAATTCGGAGTTATTTGAATGGTTTGCATTTGGGCGTGTACTGGGGATTCCTGTACCAATTTTTATCATGGCAGTTGTTTTTATCGTAGCTTGGTACTTACTTAAATACACACGTCTGGGTCGTTACATTTATGCATTAGGTGGGAATGAAGCGGCAACCCGTCTATCAGGTATTAATGTTGATCGCGTTAAAATCCTTGTTTATGCAATTAGTGGTTTACTTTGTGCATTAGCTAGCACTATTGAGGTTGCTCGATTGTCTTCAGCACAACCTACAGCAGGGACAGGTTATGAAATGGATGCAATCGCAGCAGTGGTACTTGGCGGTACTAGTATGTCAGGTGGACGAGGAAAAATTTTAGGTACTTTGGTGGGGGCTTTAATTTTAGGGTTTTTAAATAATGGATTAAATATGCTAGGCGTTGATGCCTACTACCAAATGATCGTAAAAGGAGTGGTTATTTTATTAGCCGTATTAGTTGATAAAAAAACCAATAAATAAGGGTATTAAATCGAGATTTTATTTTGGGAGAAAGTTATGAAATTTAGAAAAATGATGGCAGCTGTGATTGCTTCTGCACTAAGTGTTTGTATTGCTTTTCAAGCCTCAGCGAAAGAGCGCATCGCTTTAGTTGTTTCAACGTTGAATAATCCTTTTTTTGTTACCTTAAAAGATGGTGCCGTAAATAAAGCGAAAGAATTGGGTTACGACTTAGTAGTCTTAGATTCACAAAATAACCCTGCTAAAGAGCTAGCTAACGTTGAAGACACCATTGTTAAAGGCGCTAAAATCATTTTGATTAACCCTACTGATTCTGAAGCGGTTGGTAACGCCGTACTGGCGGCTAATAAAGCCGGTATTGCGGTTATTACACTTGATCGTGCTTCAGTCAAAGGCGATGTAGTGAGTCATGTTGCCTCTGACAATGTTGCTGGTGGCAAAATGGCCGGTGACTTTATTTTTGAAAAATTGGGGGCTAATGCCAAAGTGATACAATTGCAAGGTATTGTTGGGACATCTGCTTCTCGTGAACGAGGTGAGGGTTTTGTCAAATCTGTGCAAGCAAATCAATTGGCTATTTTAACAGCACAACCGGCAGACTTTGATCGCGCTAAAGGGATGAACGTAATGCAAAATCTTTTAACTGCTTATCCGGCTGTGCAAGCCGTATTTGCAGAAAATGATGAAATGGCATTAGGTGCTGTGCGCGCCATACAAACTGCAGGTCGTAATGATATTATCGTAGTTGGTTTTGATGGTACTGATGATGGTGTTAAATCAGTACAACGCGGAAAAATGGCCGCAACTGTCGCTCAGCAACCCGACAAAATCGGCTCAATAGGTATTGAAATTGCTGATAAAGTAATAAAAGGTGAAAAGGTTGATGCAAAAATTCCTGTAGAATTAAAACTGATAACTCAATAAAATTATCAAGGACGCATGAGTGCGTCCAATTTCTAGTTGATTAGGAACAAAATATATGAATAGTAAAAAATTAATTGTACTTGGTAGTGTCAATATCGATCATATCTTAAATGTCAATGAGTTTCCCAAACCAGGTGAAACATTAACAGGTACACATTATAAGATCGCGTATGGCGGCAAAGGAGCCAATCAAGCCGTAGCCGCTGGACGCCTCGGTGCGAATGTGCAATTTATTGCGGCTGTTGGTAACGATGATTTAGGCAAAAACTTTAAAAAGCAGCTACAAAGCGATCATATTGATACCCGTTCTGTTGCCGTAATCGACCAAGAAAATACTGGTGTTGCGCTTATTTTGGTCAATCAAGAAGGTGAAAACCAAATTGCAATATATGCTGGAGCGAATGCTGCTGTCACACCAGAGTATTTAGATCAATTTGCTGACGATATCACAAAAGCTGATGCAATTTTAATGCAACTTGAAACGCCATTAGCAACCGTTGAGCAAGCTGCCAAGTTGGCTAAACAAAATAATACACAAGTCATTTTAAATCCTGCGCCCGCACAAAAATTATCTGATGAATTACTCGCCCATGTTGATATTATTACGCCAAATGAAACAGAAGCAGAGTTTTTAACTGGTATAAAAATTATTACCGAGCAAGATGCACAGCAAGCAGCACAATTATTACATGATAAAGGGATCCATACTGTGATTATCACTTTGGGAAGTAAAGGCGCTTGGGTGAGTCATGCACAAAATGGCGTAATAGTACCAGGGTTTCGTGTTAACGCTGTTGATACAATTGGTGCTGGTGATACCTTTAATGGAATGTTGGTTACCGCGTTGCTAGAGGGCAAAGATCTAAAACAAGCGGTTTATTATGCACATGCAGCTGGGGCACTATCTGTGACTAAAGCAGGTGCACAAACATCCGTACCAACACGAAAAGACGTCGATAATTTTATTCAATCACAACATTTATCAATGAGAAATTAACACTTGGCTACCATGAAAGATATCGCAAATTATGCGAAAGTATCTACTTCAACCGTTTCTCATGTTATTAATAACGATCGCTATGTAAGTCCAGCTATTCGCAGTAAGGTTGAGTCTGCAATAAAACAGCTAAACTACACGCCATCAGCTATTGCACGTAGTTTAAAAAGTAATAAAACCTTTACTATTGGCATGTTAGTCACCACAAGTAATAACCCTTTTTACGCTGAGGTAGTGCAAGGTGTCGAGCGTAGCTGTTATGAACTCGGTTATAATTTAATTTTATGTAATACTGAGGGCGATCAGCAACGAATGCTCAACAATATTGAACATTTGTTACAAAAACGTGTTGATGGTCTATTAGCTATGTGCACGGAAACGTACTCTTTTCCGGAACAAATTTTTGACCGTTATCCTAAGTTACCTATGGTCATGATGGACTGGACACCTTTTAAAGGCGTGTGTGATACGATTCAAGATAATTCATTTTATGGCGCAACATTAGCGACCCAGTATCTGATTGAACAGAATTATCAACGTATTGCTTGTATTACCGGACCATTGAACAATACTCAGGCGCAATCGCGCCTTCAAGGGTATCGTCAAACGATGCAGGACGCGCAATTAACCATTTTGCCAGATTACGAAGCGCAGGGCGATTTTCGATTCGCTTCCGGCATTGTGGCAATGCAGCATTTATTACAGTTGCCAATTCCGCCACAAGCGGTTTTTTGCTCTAATGATGCTATGGCTATTGGTGCTTATCAGGCTCTATATCGTAATGGTTTAAAGGTGGGAGAAGATATTGCTATTATGGGTTATGATGATATAGAAATTGCACAATATATTGCCCCACCGTTGACAACAATCCATCAACCCAAAGAAGAGTTAGGACAATTAGCAGTTGAAACCTTATTAAATCGATTACATCATCCTAATGATAAACTGCATACTTTAACGTTAACACCAACGTTAGTTAAGCGTTTATCTGCCTAATTTTTATTTAAGCGAGTTGTTCTAAAAACGTTAAGTTCAATTGAATCATGATTGATACATGATAGTAAAAAAGCGCCTAATTCGGCGCTTTTGGATTGTAAAACAAGATATCAATAAAGAGTTGATTAACTCATTCCATATTGTTTTAATTTTTTGCGTAAAGTACCACGATTAATACCAAGCATATTGGCAGCTCTGGTTTGATTGCCACGGGTGTATTGCATAACCATATCAAGGAATGGGTGTTCAACTTCAGCTAACACTAATTCATATAAATCAGTAGGATCTTCACCATTTAGTTGTGATAAATAGTTTTTTAAAGCCTGCTTTACTGAATCTCGCAATGGTTTTTGTGTTATTTGGTCTTGTGAGTTTACAGTTGTAAATTTAAGTGCTGCAGCTGTAACGCGTTGTTCTGACATAGTATTTTTAACTCTTTTGGTTGTTTCTAATTTGACTAAAAAATGCTTTTAGTGTTTTAACTTGCTCACTTGTATTGCTAAGTACACTAAATAAGCGCCTAAATTGATCGCTATCAGCATAATAGTTGGTATACCAATTTACATGCTTTCTGGCAATCCGTAATCCTTTGTATTCTCCATAAAATTGATAAAGGTCATCAAGGTGTGTTAACACGATTTGCTCCACTTCATCAATTGTTTTTCTTTTTTTTAACTGTCCATGTGTTAAATAGAATGCAATTTCTTCAAATATCCAAGGTTGCCCTTGTGCCGCTCGGCCGATCATTATAGCATCAGCTTGCGTATATTGAAAAACATCTTTTGCTTGTTCCGGTGTACAAATATCGCCATTAGCAATGACAGGAATTGTCACATTTTGTTTTACTGCTCTAATCGACTCATATTCAGCTTCACCTTTGAATAAGCAAGCACGTGTTCTTCCGTGTATGGTTATTGCCTTAATACCACAATCCTGTGCAATTTGTGCGATTTCAATGCAATTTCTATGATTTTTATCCCATCCAGTCCGCGTTTTCAAAGTTACCGGTACATCAACAGCACCAACAACTTTTTGCAAAATCTTTCTAATTAGCTCCGGATGCTGCATTAAAGCCGATCCCGCTAATTTTTTATTCACTTTTTTTGCTGGACACCCCATATTAATATCGATTAACTCAGCGCCATGTTTGACATTAAATTCGGCTGCTTTTGCCATTTCGTCGGGATCTGACCCCACGATTTGAACAGCTCGCACACCAATATCATCTGTTGACACCATACGTAATGCCGATTTATCTGTATGCCAAACATCTGAATTTGCCAAGAACATTTCTGATACTGTCATTCCAGCGCCATATTGATAGCATAGATGACGAAATGGTTTATCGCTAATTCCAGCCATTGGTGCAGCAATTAAATTGTTTTTTAATTTGACCTCACCAATGCTAAGCAAATTGAGGCCGGCTATATTACGCATTTTTTCTCGAAGTTAAAAGGGGTAATGTCAAATTTTTACTTTTTTTTGCCAGTTATACGGCACCATTCATCTTGCTCAATAACTGGATCTAACTCAAAATGTGCTTGATAAGCTAAGCAAACACTTTGTGCCTGCGATGCCAAAATACCGGATAATCCCAATAGCCCACTTGGTTTAACCAGCTTATTTATGTTTGGTTCGAGTTCTTTTAATGGTCCGGCTAAAATATTGGCAACAATAACATCTGCCTGTAAATTATTGGGTATATCGTTGGCAAGATAAAGCTGTAAATTATTGCTAACATTATTACGCTCAGCATTGTCACGACTAGCTTCGATAGCTTGTGGATCGATATCGATACCAATAACCTGTTTTGCGCCTAATTTTAATGCGGCAATGGCCAAAATACCAGAACCACAACCGTAATCAATCACAATTTTATTGTTGAGATCTAGACCGTCTAACCAAGTTAAGCATAATGCTGTAGTTGGGTGGGTTCCGGTTCCAAATGCTAGACCGGGATCTAACATCACATTAACCGCATTAGGATCGGGCACGTCTCGCCAACTTGGGCAGATCCAAAGTCTTTTTCCAAACTGCATAGGATGAAAGTTATCCATCCATTCTCGTTCCCAATCTTTGTCTTCTAATTGTTCAATTTTATAAGAATATTGGTCTAAATTTAGTATCGATTTTAACTCATTAATCTCTGTTTGAGCATCATAAAGCCCGATTACATCGGTGTTTCCCCAAAGTTTAGTTTCACCAGGTAAAGGTTCAAAAACAGGATTGTCATAAGTATCTTGAAAAGTGACTGATACAGCTCCCGATTCTTCTAGTTGTTCGCTGATTTGTTCAGCTAATTCATTAGTCGTATTAATTCTGAGTTGAATCCAAGGCATAATTTTTTCCTTTGTTGCCAAACATATTGGCTAAAATAAAAACCACTAATCCAATAATTAAAGAAGGCACAATTGGGTGGAATGACAATAACTTAATATCATAACTGGCTAATAGTGTATAACTTATTGCACCAGCCAGCATTGAGCAAAGTGCCCCTGTGGCATTGGCTTTTTTCCAATATAATCCGAGTACTAAAGGCCATAAAAACACCGCTTCAAGCCCACCAAAAGCAAGTAAATTTAGCCAAATTATCATATTAGGTGGATTCCAAGCGGCAAAAATGAGTAAACCACCAAAAATAAAGGTAATGGTAACTGAAATACGCGTTAATAATTTATCACTTAAATTGCTATTGCTTTTAATACTTAAAAAAAGATCTTTAATCAGAACGGATGATACTTGCAATAACTGCGCATTGATTGTTGACATGATCGCAGCTAATGGTGCAGCTAAAAAGATCCCCGCAGCAAAAGGCGGTAATACATTAATAATTAATGTTGGTACAATTTGATCTGGTATTGTTAAATCATCAATGATTGCTCGGCCCAAGCTACCAGATAAGTGCATCGTTAACATGATGATTGTAACAACAATTGTACCAATAATAATTCCCTGATGCACTGCTTTACTATCTTTATACGCCATGCAACGCACCGCGGTATGAGGTAACCCCACCACGCCAAAACAGACTAACACCCAAAATGAAGCCATAAACGGAAAATCCATAAAATGGTTTGGGCCTTGTGGTGTAAGCAGTGCTGGATCAATTTCTTGTAGTCGATGAATAATCGTTGTCATGCCGCCGCCTGCATAAATAATCGCGCCAAGCAATAAAACGGCACCAATGATCATAACTAAACCTTGGAATGCATCATTTAATATACTTGCTCTAAAACCACCAAAAGCCGTATAAATAACGGTACCAATACCAAATATTAGTAATCCGCTATGGTAGGGAATACCTACTGATGATTCAAGCAGACGTGCGCCGCCGACAAATTGGACAGTCATAGCGCCAATAAAAGCCACTATTAACGCGATACTTGCAAACCAAACAATCGTTTTACTTTTGTAATGCGCATAAAGCATATCGCTTAAGGTGATAGCATTATATTGACGTGCTAAAATAGCAAATTTTTTACCTAAAATGCCTAATGATAACAGAACAGTAGGAACTTGAATCATGGATAATAACACCCAGCCTAAACCATACTTATAAGCAGCGCCAGGCCCACCAATAAATGAACTTGCGCTAATATAAGTTGCTGCAAGTGTCATGGCGAGTAAAAAGCCACCCATCGTTCGATTACCAATAAAATAATCGGTAAATTGATTGACCTTTTTTCGCTTTATATAAGCATAGAGCGATAATGCAAATACAAAAATCAGGTAGATAACCAGTGGTAAAATAATATCGAAATGCATGGTTTGAATCACTTAGTCTGTTCTAAAGAGATATCTTTGAATTGGGATTTTACAACAATAATACATAACAAAATAAAAGCTAAAGGTGTCATTATGCAAGATAGTTCAAACCACAATGGTAAACCCCAAAAGCCTATTTTGTTGCCCACGCAATAAGCGCAAATAATCCAAGCAATGAGGTAAATAGCCGTTAACAGCAATGATAACTTAGCTTCTTTTTTAGCTTGCTTAAAGCGAGTATCCATATTATACAAATTGCCGATAAATAAAAGGTGGCTTAGAGTAAAAGAAACCGTAAAACTTAGCAAGTATATTGCAATTTATGCAATATAATATTTTAAATATATCAATTTTAGCAATAAAAAATTTACTATATAGTGTAGGGCATATCAATTATGAATTACTCAACTCATGGAGAGAACAATGTCAAATTACTTCAATACTCTAAATTTACGTGAAAAGTTACATCAACTTGGTCAATGTCGCTTTATGGCGCGTGACGAGTTTGCATCTGAAGCCAATTTTTTGAAAGGTAAAAAAATTGTTATAGTTGGTTGTGGTGCGCAAGGCCTTAACCAAGGCCTTAATATGCGCGATTCTGGTTTAGATATTGCCTACGCTCTACGTAAAGAGGCGATTGCTGAAAAACGCGCATCTTGGAAAAAAGCGACTGAAAATGGTTTTAAAGTCGGCACCTACGAAGACTTAATTCCGACAGCTGATCTTGTTATTAATTTAACGCCAGACAAACAACATTCAGCTGTTGTCAAAGCTGTGCAACCACTGATGAAACAAGGCGCTGCACTGGGTTATTCTCATGGGTTTAACATTGTTGAAGTGGGCGAAAAGATTCGTTCGGATATTACTGTTGTTATGGTTGCCCCTAAATGCCCAGGTACCGAAGTACGTGAAGAGTATAAACGTGGCTTTGGCGTGCCAACGCTTATCGCTGTTCATCCAGAAAACGATCCAAAAGGTGAAGGTTTAGCCATTGCTAAAGCGTGGGCTGCTGCAACTGGTGGTCATCGTGCTGGTGTTTTACAATCTTCATTTGTAGCCGAAGTAAAATCAGACTTAATGGGTGAACAAACAATTCTTTGTGGTATGTTACAAACGGGATCACTACTTTGCTTTGATAAACTTGTTGCTGATGGCGTTGATCCTGCTTATGCTTGTAAATTATTGCAATTCGGTTGGGAAACCATTACAGAAGCGTTAAAACAAGGTGGCATAACGTTAATGATGGATCGTTTATCTAACCCAGCTAAATTACGCGCTAATGCTCTAGCAAAAGAGTTAAAAGTTATCATGACTGATCTTTATCGTAAACACATGGATGATATTATTTCTGGTGAATTTTCTGCAACGATGATGAAAGACTGGGCAAATGATGATGCTAACTTATTAAAATGGCGTAAAGAAACCGGCGAAACAGCATTTGAAAAAGCGGCTGAATATCAAGGAAAGATTGATGAACAAGCTTACTTTGATCAAGGTGTTGTCATGATTGCGATGGTCAAAGCGGGCGTTGAACTTGCATTTGAAACCATGCTCGAATCAGGTATTTTAGCTGAATCAGCTTATTATGAGTCATTGCACGAATTACCACTTATAGCTAATACTATTGCGCGTAAACGCCTGTATGAAATGAATGTGGTTATTTCAGATACAGCAGAATATGGTAACTACTTATTTGCTAATGCCGCAATACCTTTATTAAAAGAAAAATTTATGCCAATGTTACAATCGGGTGATCTTGGCAAAGCTATTCCAGAAGGTAGTGTTGACAATGCACAATTACGTGATGTAAACGAAGAAATTCGTAATCATCCAATTGAAATTATTGGTCGTAAATTACGTAGCTATATGACTGACATGAAGCGTATAAATGTAGCAAGTTAATTAGCTATCCCAACTAATAAAAGGTGTCTAATGACACCTTTTATTATTTTGAAGTAAGTATCCTCTATTGTTTGAATAAACGTTGACGTTATATCGACTAATATTAATCGTGTATATCAAAATCCTATTACAGGATTGATGATAACAGTAATAAGTAATACGAATTTTTACTTACAACTAACTTCAACTTTAACAAACGCTCGTTAATATGCGGTAACATTTGATTGGATAATAGTGACTTAACTTACTTGGTTATAGGCATGTTTTAGAATTTTTTGGCAGTTAATAACGCTATGGCATAGCGCATTTCTTACTGAAATCTGAGTCTTAATACTCTTTTTATTTAAAAAAACGTTTAAGTTTTTGCAAGACGCTGTAGTGAGTTAGAAAGCTATTTAAAAGTTTGTCGAACGCTATGCAAATAAAAAAGCATAATGATTTTATCAACACCCCGCCCTACAGTTAAACAATGCATTGATCGCGTTACCCATAACTGCTGACATCGTTGTGAATTCAAACTATTTTTACTCAACTGAGCTATATTTATCTACACTATATATGTTAGTGAACTCGATGGCAAAGGCTCGGCGCTATTTACAGGCTTTATAAACTACCTATACGGCAGTGAACTTGGTTAGCAAATCCCAATCGTCGAATCTTTCTAAACTACCTATACACGTTAATCTACCACTAAGCTCCTCTGCTTCTTTTTTGCCCCCTACAGAGTAGTGAATAAAAATACTGACTAATAGTAAAAATTACTTGGTTTTAATGAATTGTCCTATCTTGGGTGTGAATAAACTCAATGTTAAAAAGTGAAACTTATTTATTACGTTAGTCACAAGTTATCAGCAATATATTGATATTATTAATTTTATTTTCTTACTGTAACCTGATTAATTGATTAATTTGCAGATAAGGGTTATAAGATTATAAATAAATTTTAGCTTTATTACAGCTGAATAAATAAACCAAAAAATTACCCTTGTTTTAACCCTTTTTTTTAGCTTATTTTAAAAACTAATAAAATCAATAGATTAAAAATAGCTACAAAAAAAGGGTTTTTAAAAGTAAAAATATCATTTACCTTTATCTGAACAACGATTATAGTAGGTCGAACTCTAGTTCACTGCCGTGTAGGTAGTTTAGAAACGAACAACGTCAATTGGACCGTTGTTGTTTATGTTCACTGCCGTGTAGGTAGTTTAGAAAGCACATCAAGAAACACTTGCAGCGCATAAACCGTTCACTGCCGTGTAGGTAGTTTAGAAAGAGCTTAAAATCATCAATTAATCGTGTTACGCGTTCACTGCCGTGTAGGTAGTTTAGAAAATATTGTCACCGGTTGCCTTTGATAGTAAATTGTTCACTGCCGTGTAGGTAGTTTAGAAATTGTGAGAGATCGTCGCCAGTCAATACCATTTGTTCACTGCCGTGTAGGTAGTTTAGAAATTTCCGAATCAGAACCATATTGAACCGCTACTGTTCACTGCCGTGTAGGCAGAGTTAAAAATTTTACAGAAATTTAGTTGTGATTAATATCTGGTTTACAATTATTTTATACCTTGGATAAACCGAGGTAATCTTCTTCCTATTAATTATCTCATCACAATTTAAAATTATCTAAATCCATAATAACCCTATCTCGTATTGATGTTCTGTAAAGAAGTTTAATTAAAGCTGTATTTTATAATATAAAAAAAGATGGATCGAATGGGATCAATGATCCTTAAAAAGGATCGAAGTTAGATCGTTTTGATCTTTACCTATTACTGATAAATTTTTTAAAAATTAAGCAATTAAAAAGTTTTTATTTTAATTTATTATTTATTTTTTATCTAAGTTATGTTATCTTTTTGTGCAAATTTAGTTCAACTTTAAAAAGGGTAATATATCAATGAAATTAGCATTTCGACCAACTGATAGTTGGCGTTGGTATTTTGATAGTGATTATGATAGCTTAATGCTAGAAGTATCGCCTGAAATGCTATTTCGTTCATGCTATCCTAGCAAAATGTTGATTCCCGATGTGTTTGGCGAGTTTCCTTTTTCTGTCAGTGATGCAACTGCTTATTATCAATTTTTTGATAGCTGTCAATTATTGAATCTTAACGATTCGCAAAAAATTGAATTGTCGATAAATGCGATTGTTGCTGCCAATTTTTTAAAGCCACAAATGCCAAAAAGTTGGTATTTTTCGCAGCAAATAACGGCATATCGACCTAAAATGGCCGATATTGTTGTAGTAAATATGCAAGAAGGTGGTCAATCAGTGTTTTTGATGGTCGTTGAAGCCGGCGAAAACGCATCGTTGTGTATTATTGCTCAACCTACTTTTGGTGCTATGAATAAAACTTTCTATTTTTCAGAAGCGATTAAAGTCATGAACGATAGATTAATGCCAATTTCAACTTGTTCAATTGAGGATAGTCTTAGCAAACATCCACTTGAGTTAGAAGCTATTTCTTAACTAATTCAATTTCAATATTACTTTTGGGTATACAACTACAAGCTAAAATTCGATTTCCTCTTTTAATAGCAGCTTTAGTCATCGCGGTTACTTCACCACTTTTCAACAGTATCTGACAACGTCCACAAACTCCGGCACGACAAGAATAGGGCACAGCTATTTGATGCTGTTCTAATTGTTCTAAAATAGTTTGCTGATTATTGCCTTGAATTATTTGTTCATTAAGTGCGATTGTGCAAGGTTGTTGATTTTGCTTAATTTCAGCTGGGAATGATTTAATATAATTTTTAGCCGGTTGTCGCTCCAGTACTTCTATAGGATCATCTAAACAGACGGTACCATGATTACGAGCAATCATATTCATACCAAAATCAATTTTACCCTCACTATCAGATCTGAAATAGCGTAACGTTTTCAATGGCTCATTATCGGTTGATAACTTACTGGTTTCAACATTCATGGTTGTTACAACACATCGTGTACAGGGTTTGACAATATCAAATATAACTGGGCCAATTTTAATTGTTTTCCAACCATCTTCAGCAAAAGGTAACGCATCTTTAATAATAATATTGCCGCGAAATTGGCGAATATCGAGTTTTTCCGGGCATTGTTGTTGTAAATAATTAAAAGAGGATTGATTAAGTAATAAATAGGGGTATCCATCAGCAAAGCTTACCGCTACATCACAATAGCGTTTTGTACGTCGTGATAAATGGTTACCTACCCAACGTACTTGTACATCTTTTTGCAAGAATTGACTGATAAATTGATTGACACTAATTGGCGCAATATGCGAAGTAAAATGATTTCCCCATACTTGAGTGGGTTCAACATCTTGGGAAAAATCATCTAAATTAATCGTTATCGCTTGCTTAGAGGGTAATAGTAGATGGATCTTATTATCTACCAGTGTGGTTTCGATTTTTAATAACTGTGGATATTGTCTTGCAGTAATAAAAGTCCCATCGGGTTCACTTATCATTAAAACACGATCGTATTGAAAGCCGCCTTCGGTGGTGGTGGCTTTTTTTACTGGAATGCCTTTCATGGACTTACAGGGATAAATATATAACTGATCAACTAACATCATAATGATTGTAATTTAGAAGCAATTAATAAATTATAGCTTTATTTGCCTGCAAGTTTAAGAAAATTATTCGTCAAACAATATTTAATAACATCTCATTGAACATAACAAATTGTTCGATTTTTTAAAGTGTTATTTTAGTCAATTAAATAGGTTAAAGGGTTAATTCTTGATAGCTAATCGCCACGATATAGAGGTAATTTGTACCATTAGGGGTCATAACCGATATTTCATCATCGACCTTATGACCAATTAATGCGCGGGCAACAGGGCTGTTTATTGAGATCCAATTTTTTTTCGGATCGAATTCATCGGTTCCAACAATTCGATAAACATGTATGCGACCAGATTCATCTTCTAGCTTAACCCAAGCCCCAAAAAATACTTTACCTTCCTGCTTAGGATCGGGATCAACAATTGTCAGCGTTTCTAAACGTTTAGTCAAAAAGCGTACGCGCCTATCGATTTCACGTAATCTCCGCTTGCCATAAATATATTCTGCATTTTCACTGCGATCGCCAAGCGCTGCGGCATCCGAAACAGCTTGTGTTACTTGAGGTCTTTCTATTTTCCATAAATATTTCAGTTCACGATCGAGTGCCAAATAGCCTTCTCTTGTTATATAATTAGCTTTTTGCATAATAAAATTCTATTCCGTTAATCGACGATATACAGAGATACCATGATAAATAATCAAATTAGCCATATTATAGCCGGTGAACTGACGGTAAAACCAGAACAAGTTTTAGCGGCTATTCAATTATTAGATGAAGGAAGTACCGTCCCTTTTATTGCCCGCTATCGTAAAGAAGTAACGGGCGGATTAGACGATACCCAACTACGCACGCTAGACAGTCGTTTAAGTTATTTGCGAGAACTTGAAGATCGTAAACAAACAATATTAAAATCAATCGAAGAACAAGGTAAATTAACCACAGAATTGAGTGACAAAATCACACAAACGCTTAGCAAAACTGAGCTTGAGGATCTTTATTTACCTTATAAACCTAAGCGTCGTACACGTGGGCAAATCGCTATTGAAGCAGGGCTTGAGCCACTTGCTGATGATTTATGGCAAAACCCACACCTTAATCCAGAATCCGAAGCTGAAAAATATATCAACAATGATAAAGGTATTGCTGATAGCAAATCAGCGCTGGATGGTGCACGCTATATTTTAATGGAACGATTTGCTGAAGATGCTGGGCTTCTTGCCAAAGTCCGTCATTACTTATGGAATAATGCCCATTTGGTGTCGCAAGTTGTAGCGGGTAAGGAAGAAGACGGCGCTAAATTTCGTGATTATTTTGCGCAAAGTGAACTTATTTCTAAAGTGCCTTCTCATCGCGCGTTAGCGATGTTCCGTGGCCGCAATGAAGGTTTTTTACAACTGTCATTAAATGCAGATCCCCAATTTGAAGAGCCGCCAAAAGAAAGTTATTGTGAACAGATTATTACCGAGCATTTGGGTGTTCATTTTAATGAGCAACCTGCTGATAAGTGGCGAAAGGCAGTAATTAATTGGACATGGCGCATTAAAATTTTAATGCATATGGAAACTGAACTGATGACTACCTTACGTGAGCGAGCTGAAGAAGAAGCGATCAATGTGTTTGCCGCTAACTTGCATGATATGTTAATGGCTGCGCCGGCAGGGATGAAAGTTACCATGGGAATGGATCCAGGATTACGAACAGGCGTAAAAATTGCTGTTGTTGACGCAACTGGTAAATTAGTCGCAACTGAAACGATTTATCCGCATACCGGGCAAGCGGAAAAAGCGGCAATGATTGTTGCGGCGCTATGCATTAAATACCAAGTCGAATTAGTGGCGATTGGTAATGGCACGGCATCGCGTGAAACCGAGCGTTTTTATCTTGATGTGCAAAAAAAATATCCAGAAGTGAAAGCACAAAAAGTGATTGTTAGCGAAGCGGGGGCATCGGTATATTCTGCCTCGGAACTGGCCGCGCAAGAGTTTCCGGATCTTGATGTATCATTACGCGGCGCAGTTTCGATTGCGCGCCGGTTACAAGATCCATTAGCTGAACTGGTGAAAATCGATCCTAAATCAATTGGTGTGGGACAATATCAGCATGATGTAAGTCAAACACAATTAGCTAAAAAGCTTGATGCAGTGGTCGAAGATGGGGTAAATGCGGTTGGGGTTAATTTAAATACGGCTTCTGTAATGTTACTCGCGCGCATTGCTGGGCTTAACAAAGTCATTGCCCAAAATATTGTTGATTGGCGTAATGACAATGGTCAATTTTCTGACCGTAAACAATTACTCAAAGTTGCAAGATTAGGACCAAAAGCTTTTGAACAGTGTGCAGGTTTTTTACGGATCATGGACGGTAAAAATCCACTCGATGCATCAGCTGTGCATCCTGAAGCTTATCCGGTTGTGGAACGCATTTTAGATAAAAATCATAAATCATTAAAAGAGATTTTAGGTGACTCGAAATATTTAAACTCACTCAAAGCAGTTGATTATGTTGATGACCATTTTGGTGTGCCTACTGTAACTGATATTATCAAAGAACTTGATAAACCCGGACGCGATCCACGGCCTGAATTTAAAACAGCTCAATTTGCCGATAATATCGAAACCATGGACGATTTGAAAGTGGGCATGGTCATGGAAGGTGCGGTAACAAATGTGACTAACTTTGGTGCATTTGTTGACATTGGTGTTCATCAAGATGGTTTAGTGCATATTTCAGCTCTCTCAGATAAATTTGTAGAAGATCCGCGATCGGTTGTCAAAGCTGGCGATATTGTAAAAGTTAAAGTAGTTGAAGTCGACATACCACGTAAACGCATTGCATTAACCATGCGTTTAGATGATGCGGTGACCACTAAAGCCGAAGCAAATAAAAGCCAGCATCGTAGCAATCAAGCGCTAAAAAATCACAATGCACCTTCAAGCACCAATAGTGCAATGGGCAATGCATTTGCTGCTGCTTTTAAAAAAGGAAAATAATGATTTTTCTATCTGCTTTAACTTATTCTAGCGTATTAAAAGGATGATGATTTATCATCCTTTTATTCAATCTATTTGATATTTTTTACATTTTTATCGTTTGTAGAAATAACTTTGAAATCTACTTTTTTTAGAATATAATTGTACAAATTATATTCTATTTTGGGTGAATAAGTTTAATCGGTTTAAATTTTTTGCGCCAAATAGAAGGTTAATTTTATACTCTAGTATAACCAACATATTCTTTTCTTTAGTTAGCTTTTCTTTTGTATTTTTTTAATGTCATTATTTTAGTTTTAAATGAAACATAAGATTGGATTTTTAAAAAAATAGTAACTATTTTTGCATCTAGCAGTAATTTCAAAACAACATCTATTTATACTTAGATGCATAGCGTTAAACATTAACAAAAAGCAATAATCGATAACTGTTAAAACTTCACAATTTTTTATCAAATGATGATTAATTTGTTCGTTCAAACTTCAACTCAATAATCTTGCTCAACACTTTGGATAAGTTAATGAATAGAGGCTAAGAAATGAATAACATTATATATTATACAAAAAAAGTGTGTTTTGTTCGATTTAACATAAAAATTCTAGTTTTATTTATATTATTATTTTTTAATCATACAACAATAGCGAGTAACGGTGTTGTAACAGTGAACTCTATTCATGGTAATCAACCAGATATTCTTGCAAGCGCTGAAACTAAAGTGTTAAACGGAATTCAAATCAAATTTAAATTAGATGATCTCGATCCAGTCGTTATTTCGCCAGGTAGCGCAAATAAGATTTCTGTTGCTTACAATACTTCACCTAGCCTTTATTCATTTGGTGTCGATATTTCGAGTTTAAATGACAGTGATATTCATGATGTGGATGGTGATAAATTGTCGAGTACCGATAGTTTCATTATTCAATCGATTAATGCTCAATGGCTTGACCAAAACAATAACATTATTGCTTCTGATTCCACTGCACCCCTTGGCCGTGATGTGTGCACTTCATCGACGACTAATGCAAATTTATCGGTGAAGGTAACCATTACATTTATTGCTAAAACCCAATACGGTATGCCTGACACCTCAAAACCAAGAGAAGTGTCTAAAACATTTGAAGTCAGTGCTGATGATGGTATCTGTTATATCAGACCGGGCGTACTGGCATTGATTACAAACAATGGTTGGAATGAAGGGGATAACTATGCTCCTTATGGCGCTGATACAATAAGTGTTGATCCTCCTTATAACAGTGATCAATTTACCTTTCATCAAGGCTTCAAGGCAACAGCAACAGATTCAAATGGAAATCATTTTCCAACTTATGGTTTTCCAGAGGCTCGTTTCAGAATTGTACCCGTCAATCCAATATCGGATTATAGTTATACCTTGGTCAAAAATCCTAATAATTCCTTAGTGAATACTGCTCGTGCTTCAAACGCTGATTCTAAAAGTGAATTTAAATTTACCAATAATGTACCTAATCAAGGTGATGAATTTGTAATTTTAGTCACAAATAACCGCACTTCAGCACAATTTTATTATACTTTTTCAATTAATCATTGGTTATATTTCTTAAATAATCCCCCTGGTAATTGGGCAAACTCAAATAAATTATGTCAACAAAATAGTGATAGATTGCCAACACGAGCTGAGATCTCCAATTCTCCTTTATCATACATACCCACAACTAACGATAACTATTATATAAAAGGTAATGGGTATAAAAGAGCAATCGGTGAAGGGTTAACACCAGAATGGGGGAAAGTCTACTTCTATGCACCTTTAGATATTATTGGTCGAGATATGATGTCTGGATTGCTAAATTTGAAAAATTTAATCTATTATGAATTCTATTTCACAAATGAACAATCATCAGTAAAAGATGTAATGGGTAATAACAAATATTATAGTGTAGGGATAGTCGAGGGTAATGTTATTGTTGAACCTGATGTGGCCTATACTGCATGTGTTAAATATTAATCTGATGAAATTTATAATTTATTAAATCAGAAAGTTTATATTAGACATGAGAAGGTATTTTTATGATAAAAAAGAGATCGATAATGTATTTTATTAATAAAAATATATTCAAGTTTGATTCCAATACTACCCAAAAAAAACAAATGTTTTTTACATTACTTTTTACGATATTCGTATTTCATCTTTTTTTTAATACGCAAGATGTTAAAGCATTATCTTCAGCCGAGGTTAATGCGATTAAGAAAAGCATCACTTATTCCCAACAAGTGATGAATATAGGTTGTTTTTATTCGGATATACTCTATTTGCCTTTATCCGAAACTCAAAAAACAACATTCAAACAAGTAGACAGTGATGAAGGTGATATCGTTAAAAATACTCACTTCGATAATGAATACTATATTTGTTGTTATTTATCTGAGCCAATCACATTTTTTACCAAATCAGAAACAATAACAGAACAAGGACAGAGGTATCAAACAAGGATGTTTGAACTCAATCATTTTGATCTCAACCGTATGTGCCGTTTACACACCACTGTAAACCTTCATTAAATACCATATTTGAGTTATATAAGAAAAGTTATCACAATTATCAGATACAATATTCAACCTTAAGTTGATAATTGTCACTGATAAAATGCAGATTATTTTCTTAAAAAATATGAAAAGTTTGATTATTGCTCAATTCATGGTTACTTAACATTGAATTTATTGTAATAAGGCGGGTAAAAGATCCTGTGATCCAGTTGCGAATTTACCTTACCAATGCTGACGAATAATAACTTTATCTGAACAATTTGAGCTCTGCCAATATTCTGCCATTCTCCCGATGTATAACGTAAAGCTTGTGGTATCGATTGAGTATTTTGTCGATCTTTTGGGCCGTGAAGAATGACTGAAACAGATTGGGGACGTTTTAATTTTAGGAATTTTATCGTTATGTTACTCCTTATCAATCTTACAAATAGACGCTTGGGAGCGTAATGTTATGTAAGCCATTATTTTTTAATTGCATGGCAAAAAGTTCGACTTGATCTTGCGTGGCGGGTTTCCAAGTTTTGGCTATGCCGTGTACCCCATGATTATGAAAGGCATTTATTCTAATTTTGATATTGGGATCGATATCTATTAAAAATTGTGCAAGATGTGTGGCATTGTGTTGTAAGTCAGTATGCTCAGGAATGATTAAAAATCTCACTTCGTAGAGTTTGTTGATTTTCGCCAGGTAGGCGATAGTTTGCTTTACTCGATAATTATCTCGACCGGTTAGTTTTTTATGTATTTGGCTATCCCAAGCTTTCAGATCAATCATTGCACCATCAAGTACAGGTTGTACTTTTTGCCAGCCAGATTGTGACAAATAACCATTACTGTCTATAAAACAGGTTAAGTGCTTTAAATCTTGGTCTTGTTTAATAGCACTAAAAAGTTCTGTAATGAAGGGGAGTTGTATTGTGGCTTCACCACCACTAAAGGTAATTCCTGTCAAAAAAGGTAGGTATTTTCGAATTGTTTGCAAAATATCTTCAACACTGTAACGGTAAGTCATGGGCGTTGAACTATGGCTACAGGTATTTATGCAGGTATCACATTGCTGGCAAGTCGACGCTTGCCAAATGACGTTGTGATTATCAAAAGTTAATGCTTGATGTGGGCAGGCATCGACGCAACTACCACAATTACTACACAACGATATGGTGTAAGGATTGTGGCAATTTAAGCATCTAAAATTACAGCCTTGCAAAAAGATGACCAAGCGATTGCCTGGTCCATCAACACAAGAAAAAGGTAACAGTTTATTAACGATTGCCCATGACTTGTTCATGACTAATTACCCGAGGTGTACGGCATAGATAGCTATTGTTTTCAGTATCTTCGGCCGCTTCACTACCTAAAAATGTGGTATTAATCCGTGAGCCTTCTTGTTTATACTTTTTGATATCCGATAATCTCACCATATAACCGGTTACTCGAACTAAATCATTACCACTTATATTCGCGGTAAATTCTCTAAAACCAAATTTGAATGCCGCTTTACAAATTTGTACTAAGGCTAATGGATTAGTTTTAATGGTCTCATCAATCGTTAAAATATCGCTGATACCAGACGCATAATATTTATGGTGTTTAAACAGTGCCATAATGTGGGTAACCGGATCCGGTTCATGCCCATAAGGGATACGTAATCCCGGTGTTGCTCCTCTATCAGTACTAATGCCTGACTGTGCATGTAACATGGCTTTACCCTGCCAAGCATGCTTAATTTCATGACTATCAACAAAGTCAGCGAGTTGTTTAGAAATAGTGGCAGCCAGCTCATTGGCATCTTCATCGACACCGTAGCGACCGGTTAAGTGAGATTTCTCTTGTAAAATATTCACCGCTTCAGCCATGGCATAGACCCCAAACATAGGCGCAAAACGGTTGGCATCAATCAACCCTTCTTTTACCAAAAAGCTATTTTGAAAAAAGTTGGATTTTTCATATAAAAATGCAGAGCGGGCTTTAATTAAATTCAGCTGTAATTGACAGTAGAAAGGTAGGGTATTTTGCAAAAAGTCGACAATATTTTTACTGCGTAGTGCCACTTCCTTTAAATTAATTCTTGAAAGGGTACTGCCACCTCCGGCAACGGGTAACGAATTATAACAGCTTACCACCCCATAGCCTTCTTCATCAAAATCGTTTTTTATCATCATATTATTTGCAATATGTGGTTTGGCTGTTTGGCAAATATTTTCAATGGCGGTATTTAGTAAAGATTCGGGTGTGATACTTTCGTCATAAATAAACGTTAAATTAGGGGCAACTTGTTTAAGTTCGCGATCGACGCGTAAAATTGTTCGACTAATAACATTGTCGGTCGGCCCAATGTTGGCATGCATAAACGCATCAGGTAAATTGCGATCAAGCATAATCCAAAAACGTTTTAATCGCGGGTAAAGATCGGCTTGTGTTAAATTACCAACATAAGGAAGGAGCACTTGGTCTAAACAACCTAAATAAACGGGCATGCCGGTGACAGATGGAACATGATGATAAGCAATTGTCAGCATATTTAATGCATCATCAAAACTTTTTGCCGGCTCAAGTTCTAGATAGTCTGATCCTTGCTTAAGAAATTTTGCATAATCAGGTAATACATATCGCGGCTTGTAAGGGGCATGACCTTCATACATATCACAAATTACACGTTCATCTAAAGCTTGCTTAGTCTCACTATCCAAGTCAACATAAGGTAAATTATTTTCGGCAGCTAAAGCGAGTAAGTTAGATTTTTGTTTTGGCGACAAATTGGGATCTGTCACTATATTATAACAATTTTGTTGAAATTCAGTCATGTCCATTATTACCTCGATACTTACAGTAAGTAGAGCAAACTTAGGTTAATATTAAATTTTGTTGCTAACTAGTTAAAAATATTAATATTTTTATGCTTAATGATTTTTTACTAAACTTAACAACAAAATTTTCATCGTATCAATTCTTGTTTATTTATCCGTAATGAATGGTTTAGGCTCATAATCGGATGCATTAATAGGCGAATGTGCCTCAAAATATTGTTTTACTGCGTCGGCATCTCGATATCCAGTATCAACATAAGTTGGTAAGGTATTGGTTATCGGATAGCCATCCCCACCCGCAGCTAAAAAGTCAAGTGTGGTAATTCGATAAGTTTTTTGTAAATCAATGGGTTCATCTTTAATTTTTACATTATCGATACTGTCCCCAGTACGCGTTAAACTAATATTTTTTAAATGAGTAAAGCCACCTGAACCCGGTTTTTTACTTAATGCGACTTTCAAATAATCAAGTAATTGTTTGCCGGTTAATTCAAAATAAACAACGCTATTGCCAAATGGTTCAACTTTTAAAATATCGCGATAAGTAATATCGCCTTCAATGAGTGAGTCACGAATCATACCACCAGACATGATGCCGATATCAGCATTGGTTTTTTCAATAAATGCACTTAATAAGAGTTGTCCCATATTACTTTGTTGATATCTCACTACACTACGGTCACCTTCTAATCGGCCAGTGAGCTCACCTGTTTTAATCAATAATTGTTGTTTACCTTGTTCTTGATAAGGTTGTAAGGTTTCTAATAATTTTTTATCTTGTGGTATCTCTTTAGTGTAATATTCAAGTCGTTTAGTATCATTACCGTTATCCACTTCTTTTTTAAGATTGATTGGAATCAGTTGGTAATTTTGTAAGGTTATTTTGCCATTTAAAAAGATAAAATCCGCACGACCAACGTATTTGCCCCATTCATGAGCTTGAACAATCCAAGTACCATTTTGTTGATCTGGTGCACAAGGCGTGCCGGGTACATACTCAGTAATACGTTTATTAGGGCTTGCCATGCAAACAGGGTTTTGAGAGTGCCCACCGACAATCATATTCAATTCACCGGTTGGTAAACCTCTGGCTAATTCAACATCGCCGGGCGCCATTGAACCATGTTCACCATTTTCGTAATGCCCCATGTGTGTGACGGCTATTATCATATCGGGGCGTTCAGTTTGCTTTATTTGAGAAATAACTTTTTGCGCTTCGGGTAATGTTTTACGAAATTCGATACCATCGGTATTCTTAGGTGAAGCAAGCGTGATAGTATCGTCAGTTGTTAAGCCAAAAACGGCTATTTTAATGCCGTTCAAATCAAACATTTTATAGGCGTCAAAGACTCGGTTATCAGTATCTTTAAAATAAGTATTGGCAGATAGAAAAGGGAAGTGCGCTAGTTTTTGCTGTTCACGAATAATCGTTAGCGGGTGATCAAATTCATGATTACCAACAGCCATTGCATCGTAACCAATCTCGTTCATACCAATAAAATCGGGCTTAGCTTGTAGTACATCAGATTCAGGAACACCTGTATTAATATCACCACCAGATAGTAGCAGTAATTTACCCCCTTTATCTGCTACTTCTTTACGAATTTCATCCACCACCGTTTTTTGGGCTGCAAGTCCATATTCGCCAATATCATTTTGCCAAAATCGGCCATGATGATCGTTGGTATGTAAAATAGTAAATTGATAAGTTTTATTTTTTTCCCAGTTAGGTCCAATTGGCTGTTTAGTTGCCACAACAGCAATTGCATTAACCGAAAATAAGCCTAAAACAATCAGCAGTGATAGTTTTTTATTTAATTTTAAATACTTCATGGTGTCTCCTAAATCCTAATGCAAAACGCCTATTCAGTTATTACTTTAAAAATAAGCTGAGGTTGCTTAGCACTATCACTAATAGTGATATTGTCATAAAGCTTTTGCTTAATGGCATCTAACTTGTCTGTATTAGCATGAATAGTGAGTAGCGCTTCACCTTCGGTGACTTTATCACCTACTTTTTTATGTAATACAATGCCTACAGCTGGATCGATAATATCCTCTTTAGTTGCACGACCTGCGCCTAATTGCATAGCAATAATCCCAATTTGATCTGCAATAATTCTTGAAACATAACCCGATTTTAATGCTGGTAGGGCGATTTGATAAGGCGCGCTAGCGAGTTTTTCTGGGTGATCAACAACCGAGCTATCGCCGCCTTGTGCTTCAATCAAATCTTTGAATTTTTGGATAGCTTTGCCATTTTTGATGACCTCTTGCAGTTTTTCTCGTGCTTCTTCTAATGTTTTAGCTTTATTAGCAAGCACAACCATTTGGCTACCAAGCGTTAAGACCAGTTCGGTTAAATCAGCTGGACCATGACCTTTTAAGGTATCAATGGCTTCTTTGACTTCAAGGGCATTACCAATAGCAAAACCTAGTGGCTGTGACATATCCGAGATAATCGCCATGGTTCTACGCCCAATCTGATTACCAATATTCACCATTTCGTGTGCTAGTTTTTCAGAGTCTTCCATGGTTTTCATTAATGCACCATCACCGGTTTTGACATCAAGCACAATGGCATCGGCGCCGGCGGCTAGTTTTTTACTCATAATGGAACTAGCAATCAACGGAATAGAACCGACTGTTCCTGTTACATCGCGTAGTGAATACAATTTTTTATCTGCTGGTGTTAGGTTGCCTGATTGCCCAATTACCGCAACGCCTTTTTCATTAACTTGATCAATGAATTCTTGCTTACCTAATTCAATTTTAAATCCTGGAATGGATTCGAATTTGTCATTGGTTCCACCTGTGTGACCAAGGCCACGTCCTGACATTTTGGCAACAGGGATATCTAATGCCGCAACTAAAGGTGCTAAAACTAAAGTTGTCGTGTCACCCACACCGCCAGTTGAGTGTTTATCGACTTTTATACCTTTAATCGAGGATAGATCAACCGTATCACCTGAGTGCATCATTGCGCTAGTTAAATCGGCACACTCTTTTGATGTCATTCCTTGAAAATAGATAGCCATTAATAGTGCACTAACTTGATAGTCAGGAATGGTGCCATTAGTATAGTTGGTGATAAAAAATTGGATTTCTTCGGTTGTAAGGGGATGACCGTCACGCTTTTTTTCAATAATATCTACAAATCTCATTAAATTTCTCTCTTAATATCAATAAATTAAGTTAGTATGTTTAAATTTATATAAAGTGAGTCACTTTATATTTGTCGAATAGTGTCGACATAATTAACATAACTTTAATAATAGCTAGGTTATTAAAATTATTTTATTATCAATCTTATTCACTAAATAAGATTTAATCTAAATCACTCGGTGAAAAAGACCAAGGTAATAATTCACCTACGGTGGTTTCTTGAATTTTTCCCTGCATATTAGTTAATATAACGGGCATATCTTTAGCACAAAATTCGCTAATCACTTGGCGGCAAGCACCACAAGGTGAAATAGGGCCATCTGTATCACCAATAACCACTAATTTTTTAAATTTTCGTTTACCTTCCGACACGGCCTTAAAAATGGCGGTGCGTTCTGCACAGTTAGCTAATCCATAAGAGGCGTTTTCAACATTACAACCTAAAATCGCTTCGTCATCTTCGGTGATAAGTACTGCACCCACCTGAAATTTAGAATAAGGAACATAGGCTTTTGAACGGGCAGTTTTAGCAAGTTCAATCAATTTTTCAATTTTCATGGTGTTAGTCCTTTTTAGTTTCAATTGTACTAGTTATTTGGGATTGATTTTTTGCCGGTGATTGTAGGTCTAGTTGATATACACCAAAGCCTAAATTGTCTTTATCGATAAATTTTATTGAATAAAGCGAATTGTGTTCAATATACGCTTTTGCTTCGTTACTTGGTGAAGACTCAAAGCGGATATCTAATTTGGTTTGACTCGATATTGGCGCTATTTGCCAATTATTATCGGCGTTAACATTTACCACGCCTTTTTCTTTTGTGGTATTTGTAATATATGCCGAAAGAATGACTCTTAAATCGTCAGGCGAATTGAATTTAACATTTTTACCGCCCGTGCCAGGAAAATTACCGGTATAAGCCCGATAATTATTAGTTGCTATTAAAAATGGCTGTTTAACATCGATTGGTTTTTGCTGATAAGTGAGATTTTTAATACGTTCAGCATTGGCGTTGATCAATTGGCAATTGCCATCGTAACGTGCGGGTTGTGTTACATCTATTTGATAATCCACACCATCAATGGTATCAAAATTATAAGTTCTAAAGTGCTCCCAATTGATTAAGTATTGCGGTTTATCAGACTGTATGTCAATTTGATTATAGACTCCTGCTGAACATTCCAGCCACTCTTTGACATCTTGACCTGTAATTTTTACCGCAGATAAGATATTTGGATACAAGTAAATATCGGCTGCGTTTCTAAACGTGAGATCACCTTGTTTTACATCCACATAAGCTGAAGGATCATTTTTTCGACCACCGGCTTTAAAGGGTGCAATTGCTGATAAAATAGGTAATCCATCCAGATCAGGATCGCCTTGAACAAACTGTTTTACGTAAGCTATTTGTGCATCACTAATGATTTGTAAAGCGGGGGTATCTTCCACCAATGCTAAATAACTATTGATATCGGTTGATACTTTACCAATTGGTTTGCTGACAAATTCACGGGTAGCTTGGTGATCTTGTTTCAATACGTTAGCAATATTTTGGTCGGCCTCAACCAGTGCTTTTTTATTTTTGATGTCACAAATTGGTCTAGCTTCGGATTTTCCTGAAGTGACTTGCCAATGATCCTTATTGCCATCGAGTACTAAATCAACAATGCCTAAATGGCTACCCCATTGGCCTGGCATGACCGCAGGAACATGATTGATATTGCCTGTTTTAATATCGGTATTAGGTAAGGATTTAAAATCGTCACTCGGGAAAACACCATGCGAATGACCAAACATAATAGCATTGATACCATCGACTTGACTTAAATAATAAACAGAATTTTCGGCTAAGGCTTTATACGGGTCTGCTGATACACCAGAATGTGCAATAGCTATAATCACTTTTGCACCTTGCTGTTTCATCTCTGGCACAAAGTGTTTAGCCGTTTCGGTAATATCTTTTACAACCACTTTACCTTCTAAATTTAGTTTGTCCCATTGCATGATTTGCGGTGGGACAAAGCCGATATAACCAATTTTGATTGTATGTTTATGCCCATCAGTATCCATTACTGGGGTATCAACAATAATGTAGGGTTTGAAAAAAGGCTTATTGGTTTTTGCATCATATACATTAGCATTAACATAAGGAAATTTAGCACCCGATAAGCTTTTTTGTAAAAAGTCTAAACCAAAATTAAACTCGTGATTGCCGATATTACCAACTGTGTAATTAAGGGTGTTTAATGCTTTATATACTGGATGGATTTCACCGTGTTTGAGCCCTTTATTTTTAGCATAATCGGCCATTGGGCTACCTTGAATAAGGTCACCATTGTCAACCAAAACGCTATTTTTGACTTCTTGTCTTGCTTGATGAATTAAGTTAGCGGTTTTTACTAACCCAAAAGTATCAATATATTGATCTTTAAAGTAATCATAATTCATCATATTACCGTGAAGATCACTTGTTTCGATAATTCTTAAATCAACTGTTGCTGCTTGTAGTGAGCCAGAAATTAATAGAGTTAAAAGGGGTAATGTGATTTTGTATTGTTTCATGTAGATCTCCTATTGCTCTGGCTTTGTTATCCATTAACTTGTTTTCAATAATAATTTTTGGTACTGAGTAAATCTTGCAACAATTGCAGGATGATAGTTTGTACACGCAATGGCCTGTTTCAGGTCCTGTTTATCGGCTAGTGTAAAGCATGACAAAACATAATCGGTTAATTGTGTTTTGATTGAATCTTCAATAAAAGCGGCATCAATACCACACAGGGTGATATCGAGTAATTCTAATCTTGAAAAATGAAACATTGATTGGGCAAGTTGATATTCCTTCTCAATATCTGTACCAAAAATGCCGGCATCATCGGTATTAAGGGTTATACGAACGCCATTTTCGTACAGTTGTCGTATTGGGTGATTGTGAAGGTCACCTTGTAATTCATTGACTAAAATACGATTACTGGTTAGTGCTATTTCTAACGTGACGTTTTGAGTCACTAATTGATGAATTAAATTTTGATCTTCAATGGCGCGAATACCGTGCCCAATGCGGCTAGCTCCATGTTTAAGTGCATTAATGATACTTTCAGCCGATTCAATTTCGCCAGCGTGATAAGATTTTTTTAAGTTTAATTTTGATGCGAGCTGATGAGCTTTTTCAAAATCATCAAAATGCCCTGACTTTTCATTACCAGCAATATTAAATCCGGTGATAAATGGATGAGGATTCCTTTCAATAAATCGCAACGTATCGTAAACTAGTTTAGCGCCAAGATGTCTTACACCAATAACATGGTATCTTACTGTGATATTAAATTGTTTTTGTACATCAATAATGGCGTTATCCATTTGTTGTAATGTTTGATGAAATTTATCTTGATCCCAAATGATTTCACCCTCACTTTCTGTTGCGCAGATATGATAAGGCGAAAGAAAGAGTTCGCAATAAATTAATCCCTGTTTGGCGTTTCGATACAAAAAATCATAGGTAATCAGGTAATAATCTTCGGGCGTTTTTACAAAATTGGAAACAGTATCATAAGTTTGAATAAACTGAACAAAATCAGTTTCGTCATAGCGGTATCGTCCGTAAGGGTAAGCATCTTTATCATATTCGCCAGATGAATAACATAATGATGGGGAAAATGGCATATGATTTTTATCGGCTAACGTTTTAGCCATTAAAGGCGTTATGCTACCTTCTACGTGTTCATGTAATATTACTTTTGGAACTATTAGCTTATTCATCGAGTCTTTTATCTTGTTAACTAAGCGTATTGAGCGCTGGAATCATGATTAATCAGTTTTTTAAAACATTTTCGTGAATCTTAAGTTATCTACATTGTTTGCTTTATTCTACCTTGATAAGGATCAACATTTCCATACATTTTATGTGACTTCTTAGTAATTTTGTGAGGTGGCTAACCATTTATGAGTCATAAATAGGCAACGAATTGATTTGTTGCCTTAATATAGTGTAAATAGAATTTTCACAATCAAGTTATCATTAAGCTGTTTTTTAATTGAATAAAGGTAATATTTAGCATTTCTACTAGGTATTACCATTAATCATTAACAAAATGATAACTTAATTGTTGGTATAGTAATTTAACTTACTGTTTTAGCTGTGGTTAATTTACTTGTATCGTTTTTAAATATCAGTAAAAAGATAATAGCAAGAATTAATGAGTAACCAGCAAAAATAAGCCAAATGGTACGCCAATCAATAATGCCAGCAGTCGTGTAATGATCAACAACAATGCCGCTGATAGTTGAACCTAAATAAGCACCAAGACCATTAGTCATAATCATAAATAGACCTTGTGCACTATTACGAATCGCTGGTGAAACTGATTTTTCAACATACATTGATCCTGAAATATTATAAAAATCAAATGCACAACCATAAACAATCATTGATAATAGCAATAGTACAAAACCAACTGGAGAAGGATCACCATAGGCAAATAAGCCAAAGCGTAATACCCATGCCAACATACTAATTAACATGACATATTTAATACCTAAACGTTTCATAAAAAATGGGACAAATAGGATAAATACAACTTCTGAAATTTGCGAAATGGAAAGTAATACTGATGGGTATTGCACCACTAAGCTATCGGAATATTGTGGAATCTCGGCAAATGAACGTAAGAAAGGGTTACCAAACGTATTGGTGATTTGTAAAATACCACCGAGTAATACAGCAAATATGAAAAATATTGCCATTCTTGGTTGTTTAAATAGTACAAATGCATCTAATCCTAACGAACTGACCAAGGATTTTTCTTGACTGTCATTTTTAGTTGTTGCGCTGACAGGTAAGCTTAGTGAATACAGGCTAAGTAAGATAGAACTTGCTGCTGCTATATAAAGTTGCATGTTGCTCAGTTCTAATTTTAAAAAACTCACTAACCACATTGCCACAATAAAACCAATGGTGCCGAAGATTCGGATACTAGGAAATTGGCTGATAACATCAAGGTTTTTTGATTCTAAACAAGAGTACGAAATTGAGTTTGAGATTGCTATTGTAGGCATAAACGCTAGGCAATGAATTAGCATGACTGCCACCATCATAAATGGAGATGTGATTGATGCGGCAATAAATAGTGTAATTGCGCCAATTAAATGACAAAGCATAAATAGGCGATTAGCCGGTATCCATCTGTCTGCTACTACACCAAGTAAGCCCGGCATAAATAGAGAAGCGATCCCCATTGTGCCGTAGACTGAACCTACAGTTGTGCCACTAAATTTTAGTGTCTCCATCATATAAGAACCCAGAGTAATAAGCCAACTACCCCAGATGAAGAATTGTAAGAAAAATATGACTTTAAGTTGTACCTTGATATTCATTTCGATTCCTTATTAAGCGAGATCTTTTATACCCTATTGTTAAAACTAATGAACAAATTTTAACTATTACGTCTGATAAGTATTCAACTTTCAGACAATTAACTTATGCAGTTTGGTAACTTAAAACAGGTTAGTAATGAAATGTTACTGAGTTATTTCAATGCCAACACTGTTTATTACATAAATTATTGATCAAAAAAAATGGCAGAAATTCTGCCATTAATTTAATTTGAATTCAGTAATACCGACTCTAAAGCAACAGTGATCATCTCTTTAAAGCCGAGCTGTCGTTGTTCTGCCGACATAGCTTCACCTTTACGAATATGATCTGATACAGTACAAATAGCTAAGGCTTTGGCGCCATATTCAGCTGCGACACCGTAAATACCTGCCGCTTCCATTTCAACACCTAAAATGTTGTATTTTTCCATTACATCAAACATTTCAGCATCAACGCTGTAAAATAAATCTGCTGAAAATAAGTTGCCAATTTTAACATTGACACCTAATTTTTTTGCTGCATTAACCGCATGACAAGTCAGATCGAAATCAGCAATGGCTGCAAAATCATTGTCTTTAAAACGTTGACGATTTACTTTTGAATCAGTACACGCTCCCATCCCTACAATGACATCACCAACATTCACATTAGGGCTAATTGCACCGCATGAACCGATTCGGATAATATTTTTTACACCATAAAACTTAATGAGTTCTGTTGCGTAAATTGAACATGATGGAATACCCATTCCATGCCCCATAACCGAAACTTTTTTACCTTTATAGTCGCCGGTAAAGCCTAGCATAGATCTGACATTCGTCACTTCTTTTGCATTTTCTAAAAATGTTTCTGCAATGAATTTTGCTCGAAGCGGATCGCCTGGCATTAAAACTGTTTCGGCAAAAGCATTATCATCAGCATTTATATGTGGGGTAGACATCAAAATCTCCTGAATATCTTTTTCTAAAAAATTGTCCTACTTTAAATAAAATGGTTACTTTTTAATAAATGATTGACCATAATCCATTGGTGATAAATCAAAATAGTCCGCAACACTTTGCCCGATGTCTGCAAAGGTTTTACGATGACCTAATGAACCAACTGGAACACTATCACCATACACTAAAACAGGTATGTGCTCACGAGTATGATCTGTTCCTGCCCAAGTTGGATCGCAACCATGGTCGGCACTAATAATAAGTAGGTCTCCCGGTTGAATTAAAGCTAGCATTTCAGGTAGTCGACTATCAAAATATTCAAGTGCTGCGGCGTAACCAGCAATATCCCGGCGATGACCGTATGACGAGTCGAAGTCAACAAAGTTTGTAAACACGATAGTGTTATCTTTAGCTTGTTTGATCTCTTCTAACGATGCATTAAATAATGCTTCAATGCCTGTTGCTTTAACTTTTTTAGTGATGCCAACCTCTGCATAAATATCGGCAATTTTACCGATTGATACTACAGTACCCTGTTTTTCATCAACCAGTTTTTTGATCATTGTTGGTGATGGTGGTTCAACGGCTAAGTCATGGCGGTTACCTGTGCGAACAAATTCACCCGCTTTTTTACCAATAAATGGGCGAGCTATAACACGCCCAATGTTGTAATCACCTTTATTAAGTTCATCACGTGCGATTTCGCATATTTCATAAAGTCTATCTAAACCAAAGGTCTCTTCATGACAAGCTATTTGAAAGACTGAATCAGCTGAGGTATAAAAAATTGGTTTTCCGCTAGCCATGTGCTTTTCACCTAGTTCATCAAGAATGACCGTACCTGATGAGTGACAATTACCCAAATAACCTGGGAGTTTAGCACGTGCAACAATTTTATCTAACAATTCTTGGGGGAAACTATTTGTGGTGTTAGTAAAATAGCCCCAATCAAATAATACAGGCACACCGGCAATTTCCCAATGTCCTGACGGGGTATCTTTACCGGAAGAAATTTCGCTAGCATAACCATAAGCACCAATGATGTTACCTTCAGTCTTCATGCCTTTCGGATAACTTCCCGCTGATTCGTATGCAGCTTCAATTAACCCTAGTTTAGCTAAGTTTGGTAATTTTAGTGGACCTTTGCGACCGTGATCTGCTTTACCTAATGCACAAGCTTCGGCAATATGACCTAGTGTATTAGCACCTTCATCCCCATATTTTTTTGCATCCTCTGCACCGCCGATTCCGAAGGAATCAAGGATCATAATAAAAACTCTTTTCATAATTTCCTCTGACTTCTAATAAACTTAACTTCACTACAATATAAGGAATAACAGTCCCTAAAACCGTGATCATGTGCTCATTTATTAAGTATATAAATATGATTTAAATCATTATAGCTATGTTTCAATCGTTCAAGCTAGAATTTTACTACGATTTATAAAAAGATCGCTAGCTCGTTATGATACATGATAAATGAAAACAAAAAAGATCAAACCATCAGTTTAGTCGATTATTTATTCAAAATTGGTCAGTTATTCTTATTTTTTTAGTCGACAGGTAACTTAGCACAACGCGTTTTAAATGCACTATAACCTATTGAATGTATTTTACTTTAATTCACTTATTTATCAGCGTTTGAATAATTAATAAAACATCATTTATCGTTGTGGTAAAATAATCATTTTTATGCAAAATATAATGCATTACACAATGCTTTGCCGATATTTAAATGCTGAGCTTATTTCGAATAAAAAGCGTATATAGACTAAAAATCTTAAAGTTAATTAATCAAATAATAAAAACGCTCTTAATTCAATTATGATGCAGGTTAATTTTAATTAGCACATCTCTATAAAGAGATTAAAGGTAGTGAGTGATGAAACAAAAAATTCCAAATACCTTTGGGCTGACGGTTTATGCTCGAAGTGTCGTTACCGTTTCAACCGTTGAGCAATTACAACAAGTTTGGGATCAAAATCAAGAAAATCAGCCCATTATGATCATCGGTGAAGGGAGCAATACACTGTTTACCGCTGATTATGACGGTATTGTGGTTGTCAATCGTATTAAAGGCATCACGATTACTGAAACACAAGAGTCTTGGCTTTTAAACGTTGGCGCTGGTGAAATCTGGCATGATTTGGTGTCAACGACAGTAGAAAAACAGTTAGCAGGATTAGAAAATCTTGCTTTAATTCCTGGGTGTGTTGGATCGGCGCCAATCCAAAATATTGGTGCTTATGGCATTGAGTTTCAAAAAGTGGCTGATTATGTGCAGTTACTTGAACTTGCGACAGGTAAAATTATTACTGTTACTGATGGTCAATATGGTTATCGTGAAAGTATTTTTAAGCGCCGTTATAGCAATGGCTATGCTGTTATATATGTAGGCATTAGATTATCAAAACAGTGGCAACCAGTATTAACGTATGGTGAATTAAAAAACTTTGATCCCCAAACGGTCACCTCCAAAATAATTTTTGATAAAGTTTGTGAGATTCGACACAGTAAATTACCCGATCCTAAAATTTTAGGTAATGGTGGAAGCTTTTTTAAAAATCCCGTTGTCGATAAAATTGTTGCCGATAAATTACTTGAAATTTACCCAGCAATGCCTATATATCCACAAGTTGACAATCAAGTCAAATTAGCCGCTGGATGGTTAATCGATCAATGTGGTCTTAAAGGTTTTCAAATTGGTGGAGCAGCAGTACATCAACAACAGGCATTAGTATTGGTCAATAAAAATAATGCAACAGCGCAAGATGTTGTGGCGTTGGCGCGTTATGTCAAAAATGCAGTATTGGAAAAATTTTCAGTGACTTTATCACCTGAAATTCGTTTTATTGGCCGTACTGGTGAAATTAATGTAGATAAATTTTTATAATTAATTATTCATGAAACACTCTTATTCTTTTCCTATTTTATTAACAAGTTTGTTATTTGTGACTATTTCGTTGTCGGCGTTAAATACACAAGTGCCGCTGTGGTTAGTTGGGCACCAGTTTTCACTTGGTCAAATCGGCTTAGTGGGCTCAAGTTATTTTACTGGCAACTTAATTGGGACGATTATGGCGAATTGGTTTATTAACCGATTTAACGCTAGGTATACCTATACCTATAGTTGTATTATTTTTGCCATTGCAACCATAGGTTTGAGTTTTTCAATAGATTTTTATAGCTGGGCAATTTGGCGATTTTTAATTGGTATTGCTTGTGCTGTAACTTGGGTGGTTATTGAAAGTTGTATACTTGTCACAGGCACCGTTAGAACACGGGGTAAAATGCTAGCGGTTTATTTAACAACCTACTATTTAGGCACCGTTTTAGGGCAAGCACTATTACAGTATTTTCCACAAAATGTGCTGTATTTTGGCCTTGTAGTGGCAGTCTTGATGGGACTAGCGAGTTTATTTATATTACTGACCCACTATAAACTGCCTAAACGAAAAAACAGTAGTTTTAATATTGTACCTATGATTGTAAATAAACCCTCTCGACTCGGGTTAGTGGGGTGCGTTATTGCCGGTATGTTAATTGGTTCTTTATATTCACTGATGCCAGCTTATTATTCCCATTTAGGTTACAGTGATAATGAAGTTGCCAATTGGATGATTCTTCTTATTTTATCTGGCGTTGTTGCACAAATGCCGGCTAACTGGTGTGCTGATAAATATGGTCGTCGTCTTGTTTTACTGGTTGAATCGTTTCTAATGATAATAGCTTGCCTAATGTTGGTATTTAATTTATTTGATATTGTTGCCATTATTTTATTAGGTGCAACAATTTATACCATTTACCCGATTTCAATGGCATGGGCTTGCTCGTGTGTAAGAAAGCAAGACATTGTTGCTATGAATCAAGCTATGCTATTGACCAATACGTTAGGTAGTCTTGTTGCACCTGCTGTAATAGCATTTATTATGGATAAAACAAGTAATAGTTATCTATTTGTGAGTTTTACAGTAGTTTCAATCTATTTTTTTATTTTATTATTAATCAAGCGAGGCACTAATGCGTAATAACCAAAATCCGCTTAAATTGATCGAAATATTAGCTGATGGTGAGTTTCATTCGGGAGAAGAATTAGCTTCGTATTTTGGTATCACCCGAGCAGGGATTAACAAATATATTAAAATTCTGCGCGAATGGGGAATTGAGCTATTTTCTGTTCAAGGAAAAGGTTATTGCTTGGCTGCGCCTATCGAACTTTTGAAAAAAGAGAAAATCGATAAGTATTATGGAGCAGATAGTGCTGTTGAAGTTTTACCTATCATTGATTCAACTAATCAATACCTCCTTGATCGTATTACAACGTTAAAATCAGGTGATGGTTGTGCCGCTGAATTTCAAACTCAAGCAAGAGGGCGGCGGGGGCGTAAATGGTTTGCGCCTTTTGGAACAAATCTCTATTTTTCAATGTATTGGAGATTGGAGCAAGGTATTGCTGCTGCTATGGGATTAAGTTTAGTTGTTGGGATTGTTATTGCCGATACATTAAGATCAATATCTGGGCAAGATGTGAGAGTAAAATGGCCAAACGATCTTTATCTTAAAGATCAAAAATTAGCAGGCATTTTAGTTGAGCTTGCGAGTAAAACCGGCGATAGTGCGCATGTGGTTATTGGCGTGGGTGTTAATTTAAATATGACCAATCCCGATGTTAACATTGTTAATCAAAAATGGGCTAATTTAGGTAATTTTGATCGTAATTTATTGGTTGCTCAAATTGCGAAAACGTTAAAAACTAAATTGATTCAGTTTGAGCAGCAAGGGTTAGCGCCGTTTATAAAAGATTGGGATCGGCTCGACAATTTTGCTAACCGTCCAGTAAAATTATTGATCGGTGACAATATTATACGCGGTATTGCTAAAGGAATTACTGATCAAGGGGCATTAAAACTTGAACAAGATGGCAAAATCATGACTTACATCGGCGGCGAAATATCGCTAAGAAGTGATGAAATGTAACACAAAATTAAAACCTATTGTATCTAAGTCAATAGGTTTTTAATTAATGTGATTAAGTATTAAATCCTAATCCTTATTTTTTAAATCTTAACACTCGCAATGCATTAGCGGTCACAATTGCCGTCGTACCTGAATCAGCTAATACCGCTAACCAAAGCCCTGTATAACCCAGTAAACTTGTTACCAAAAATATCAGTTTTATACCCAATGCAATGGTAATATTTTGTTTAATATTTTTGTTAGCAAAACGCGTTAAGCGAATTAATTTAGGTAAGCTTAATAAACTATTTTTGGTTAATGCTGCATCTGCCGTTTCAAGTGCAACATCACTGCCACTGCCCATTGCAATGCCAACTGTTGCAGCCTTCATTGCTGGTGAATCGTTGATACCGTCTCCCACCATGGCAATTGCAGAATCTTGACCAATTTTTTCAATTTCAGTTAATTTGTCGGCAGGTAATAATTCTGCTAAGTAATCCATATTAAGTTGTCCTGCAATGGCTTTAGCTGCTCGTTGATTATCACCGGTGAGCATTAAGGTTTTTAACCCCAATTGTTGTAATTCATTAATTGCAGAAATGGCATCATTACGTAACACATCTTGTAAAGCAATAATACCTAATAATTTATCACTTGTGACTACAGCAACTACCGTTTTTCCGGCGTTTTCTAATTGATTAATGATCTGCTTATTTTGATCAGTGATAGCATTTGATACTGTCGTTATTTTATTGGGCGAAACAATATAAATTAGTTCTTGACCAATTTGACCTTGAATACCAACACCGGCGATCGCTTTACGGTTATCTGCTTCTTTGAATTGAATTTGCAGCTGTTGAGTATATTCAACAATGGCTTTCGCCAGTGGGTGATGCGAACCACTTTCGATGGCTGCGGCGATAGCAAGTAAATCGTTGGTAGATTTGTCACCATCAATAATATCTGTAATTTGCGGTTTGCCTTGGGTTAAGGTTCCGGTTTTATCAAAAGCAATCGTTTTGATTGATCCAATATGTTCAAGTGCCGCACCGCCTTTGATTAAAACGCCTTGTTTAGCCGCACAAGAAAGGGCCGAGGTAATAACGGCAGGGGTTGATATCACTAAGGCACAAGGACAACCAATAAGCAATAGTGTAAGTCCACGGTAGATCCAAGTATACCAGTCGGCGCCCATCATCAATGGTGGGATGAATATGACTAAAAATGCGAATAAGGCGATAGATGGCGTATAGTAACGGCTAAATTTGTCAATAAAGCGTTCGATTGATGCTTTGCGATCTTCAGCATCTTCTATTAATTGTAAAATACGATCAACGGCATTTTGTCCTGTTTCAGAAATAACTTTTAGTTGTACGGTATTATCGACGACCAATGATCCTGCTAAAATTTTATCGCCGCAAAGATAATTGACGGGTATTGATTCTCCGGTTAGTGCACTTTCATCAATATTGGCTTGTTCACTAATCAAAATAACATCAGCCGGTAGTCTTCCACCCGATGATATTTCAATAATATCATTCGGTTTTAGGGTATGACTTGCGACTGTTTTTCGTTTTCCATCAATAATAATGATTGTCTCTTCTGGCATAAGTTGGACTAGCGATGAAATGCCTTTTTTAGCTTTATTGCTTGCAACGCCTTCAAGCATTTCACCAATCATGAACAGAAATATGACCATGGTTGCTTCTTCAGCTGCGCCGATAAAAAGTGCGCCAATGGCCGAAATACTCATTAACGACTCAATCGCAAATGGTGTTCCACTACGTGTTAAAACGATGGCTTCTTTTAGAATCGGTAGTAAACCAATAATGGCCGTTATAATAAATGCATATTGTCCGACTTGATGATTTACTAACAGTAAAATATAGCTGACAACAATTAAAGTCCCTAATAGTGCTAATGGGATTAACTCTTTTTTATTCAAAATACTTGAATGTTGATGTTGAACTGATTGTTCTGGTGAGGATTCAAAAATGGGTGTATAGCCTAATTCAGTCACTTTATCTTCGATAAGTTTTACAATCTGTTCATTTTTTTGAGGTACAAATACAATAAGTTTTTCTGTGGAAAAGATAATTTTTGTTTGACTAACATTAGGTAACGTTTTAACACCATTTTCGATTTTTTGAGCACAATGTGCGCAGTCCATTCCTTGAATTGTCCAAGTTAACTTAATGTGTTCCCCTTGCCGCTCGGGATCGTCTGTCGGTTCATCATATTCATTGGCTTGAGTTTTGCAGCTATTTTGATTTTCGCAGCAGTCAATAGCTTGATGATTTTCATGTGAATGATGAGAATCATGATCATGGTTGTGCGCAATATTTTGACAATCATCATGGCAATCATTTTGATGAATAGGGTGACTATTTTCAGATTTGTTATTATATAACATAACGTTACCTCATTTTATTGATGATTCTGATTGTACTCTCAATTGAATAAAAATAAATCATTTTTTATTTAATCAGACCGATCTTAATCAGGTTTTTCATAAAATTATATTGAAAATGTGGTGTTACCAGCTAACTTAAATATTAGAAAAAACGCTAAGAATCTATTTTAGGTAGCTAGATTAAAGTTTGATTTTTTATACATTAGCAACAGTTTTGAGTATATAATCATGCTCATTTCAATGATTGAGAGCATATATGACTAATTTTTACTCGCTTCGTCGACGTTCAAGTGTGATTTTTGCGGCTTTTTTATTCAATACCTTTATTATTGGTATTGCAGGAGCCTTACAGTCACCAACGTTAAGTCTATTTTTATCAAAAGAAGTTAATGTTGAACCTAGTTTAGTTGGGCTTTTTTTCTCGATCAATGCATTTGGATGTATTATTGGTAGCTTTTTATTAGCTAAATATTCAGATAAAAAAGGTGATAGACGTAATATTGTCATATTTTGTTGTTTAATGGGTGTTGCCAATAGTTTAATTTTCGCTTTTTCACGTCACTATTATGTTCTCATTACATTGGGTGTTTTTTTCGCCGCGTTAGCGTCCGCAGCCATGCCACAAATTTTTGCTTTAGCACGGGAATATGCGGTTAAGACAGGGCGCAATGTTGTGGCATTTAATTCATTGATTCGTGCCCAGCTCTCTTTAGCGTGGGTGATTGGTCCACCGTTGTCTTTTACTTTAGCCACTAGTTTTGGTTTTACCTCGATGTATTTATGTGCAGTAGGCATGTTTATGGTTGCGATCTTATTTGTTGCAATCTTTTTACCTTCTGTGGAAAAAAATCCTATTTCACATTCAGATAATACTATTGATTTAGCGGCTGCTAACCAACCAATATATAAAAATCGAAATGTGGTTTTCTTACTGCTTTCAACGATATTCATGTGGACCGCCAATATGATGTATATCATTGATATGCCATTGTATGTCAGTTCTGTATTACACTTATATGAATCTTTACCCGGTCATTTAATGGGCTTGGCGGCAGGCATCGAAATTCCAGTTATGTTGATAGCGGGATTTTTGGTCCCTACCATTGGTAAACGAAATTTATTTTTTATCGCTATAATTTGTGGTTTGCTATTTTATATTGGGATGATTTTGTGTACCAGCCAATTTGCGTTATTTGCTTTGCAGTTGTTTAACGCCCTTTTTATTGGCATTGTGGCTAATATTGGTATTATCTATTTTCAAGATTTATTGCCGACTAGAATGGGCGTTGCATCAACTTTATTTAATAACGGCATTATTTGCAGTATCATTTTAGCCGGCGTGATTCAAGGTTTCATTTCTGAATCTTATGGGCACGAAATAATTTATTGGATTGCATTCGCGATGGTTTTTATTTCATTAGTGTTTTGTGCATTGGTAAAAAAGGACTAATAAAATCATTAATAATAGCTTATTAAAATGAGCGTCTTCCTAAGATTAGGAAGACATAGCTATTTATTCATTGGTATTGATTTGTTGTTTTAATTTTTCATAAATTGCATAGTGAGTTCTTTCATAGCCCATAGGTGTAATGGTTATGTAATTGTTGTTAGCTGCATCAAGCTCTTTGTCTTTTCCTAATATTTGTTGATTACGTTTCGCTCTAAACCAATAATAATCATGTCCTTCAGGATCTTTAGTTGGCGTTAGGACTAATTGGCTGGCATCACTTTCTCCTTGTTTGGTTACTCTCATTCCTTTAGTTTCTTTGGCCGAGCAACATGGAAAGTTAATATTAAAGCAGATGTTGTCAGGTACATTTAATGTATAGAGTTTTTTTATAACCTCTTGAGCATGATGAGTTGCACAATCCCAATTGGTTGGCTGCATGTCTTCTGTGTTCACTTGACTAAAAGCCATGGCTGGTATACCAAGTGTCATTGCCATTATTGCCGCACCTACGGTTCCAGACAAAATGGTTTCAAACCCCACATTAGAACCACTATTTATTCCAGATAAAACCAGATCAGGTAAGTTATCGACCATTAAATGTTTGATTGCAAATAACATACAATCAGCGGGGGTGCCATAAACAGCATATCTTTTTTCATCTCGCTGGGTTACGCGAAAAGGGGTTTTTAAACTAACTGAACACGAAACCCCACTCTGATCGATAATTGGTGCAACGACCCATACTTCATGTGCAATTTTTTGGGCAACATTTTCTAATATTTTAATGCCGGGAGCATCGATGCCGTCATCATTAACTAATAAGACGCGGTTTACTAATTTATCAAACATATCACTTCCTTTTGCTATTTACTTATTGATCAAAGGTATTACATTGATTAATAGATCCACTGTCGAATCCTCTTTTAAACCAAGTATAACGTTGTTTGGATGTGCCGTGGGTAAAACTATCAGGCATAACATAACCATTACTTTGCCGTTGTAAGCGATCATCGCCTATGGCTTGTGTTGTGTTTAAGGCTTGTTCGATATCACCCACTTCAAGAATATTTTGTTTTTGCATAGCATTACCCCATAAACCGGCATAACAATCTGCTTGTAATTCTAATTTTACCGATAACTGGTTGCTATTAATATCTGGTTGAGTTTGTTTGAGCTGCTCAATGTTATTAAACGTACCTAATAAATTTTGTACATGATGACCTATTTCGTGAGCAATGACATAACCTTGGGCAAAGTCACCGCCGCCACCAAGGCGCTGCTTCATTTCTTGATAAAAGGAGGTGTCTAAATAGACGGTTTTATCTATGCTACAGTAAAAAGGTCCCATAAAGGTTTGCCCAGTTCCGCATGAAGTTTGAGTTGAGCCGGTATAAAGAACCAATTTGGGGGGGATATAGGTTTTACCTAAAGCTGTAAACTGTTGGCTCCAGTAATCCTCGGTACTGGCTAAAATAACCGAGGTAAATTTTGCTGCATCGGGATCTTCGTCATTATATTGAGTAATTGTTTGCTCAGTATTACTTGAATCAATCAAATTACTATTAAGTAAACTCGTTAGATCCACACCATAATAGCCAGCAATTAATACCACTAAAAATAAAATAACTTTCCCTTTGCCTTTAATTGGGATCCTTGTTCCCAATTCACTTCCTGATTGTGAGCGGCGATCTTCAATATTATCACTCTCTCTTTGGTCTCTCCAGCGCATAGGGGTACCTCATCAGTTATAGTTAGATTATTGTAATGGATAACTTACTGGGATGCTAGGTTCAGTGATGATTATCATCTTAAATTGATAAAATTCAACGTTGCTTAATTATAACCTAATGATTATTATTATCTTTAATCACTAGTTAATATTTTTCCCATCTTTTTCGTTGTGAGCATATTAGATCATGGTAACTCAATTCACCACTCAACTCTCTCAGCAAGCTTTTATTTAGATTACTGACAACACTCATCAGTTTTATTAAAAGATGGTAGAGCGATGAGTGAATTATTTACCATTTTATTATTTCATTCTGTGATTTATCGCAACGGGTTAGCATTAAAAATATTTAGAATAATTAGTTGGTTAATTAGCTTAGCACAACATCATTACGCCATAATAGTGATTTATGTAGCAGTTTTAGTATTATCATTTCACCATTGAACATGGCACACTTTTTATTTTATGGCAGTGATCGAGATCATTTGGCTGAGTAATTGTTAATTATCTGCAGGATAAATAATTAGCGTGTAAGATGAATATACTGCTTAAAAATCGAATTTGATTTATGGTGGATTTTGCAAAAATTAATGATGTTGTTATAATTAGTCTGCAATTTCCACTAGATAGATGGATGTTGTTGTCAGTGAATTAGCTTTAGCGTAATCAATAAAATATTCGTTTTATAATTATTATCAAGTACCTTCTTTTGTCTTTACAAGATTTTGTTCTACATTTAAGTCAATACATATTTTGAACTCGAGTTTAATTGGTCATTAAATCGATATTAATCACTTTGCTTAATTGCATTTTTAATATCATTTTATTAGTATTCAATAGGTGTATTTTATGAAGCAAATATCAAAATCGACAAGTAAACCTCTAAATATTAACGATATTACTATCATCGATGATAGTAAGTTAAAAAAAGCCATAATTGCAGCAGCACTCGGTAATGCGATGGAATGGTTTGATTTTGGCGTTTATGGCTTTTTGGCTTATGTTTTAGGTCAAGTATTTTTTCCGGATGCATCACCGAGTATTCAAGTTGTTGCTGCTTTGGCAACTTTTTCGGTGCCGTTTTTAGTTCGTCCATTAGGCGGATTAGTATTTGGTGTTTTAGGTGATAAATTGGGTCGACAAAAAATCCTTTCTGTTACCATTATTATCATGTCTTTAAGTACCTTTTGTATTGGATTAATTCCTTCTTACGCCTCTATCGGCATAGCTGCGCCCATTTTATTATTAGTGGCCAAATTAGCCCAAGGATTTTCTATCGGGGGAGAGTATTCAGGGGCTGCTATTTTTGTTGCTGAGTATTCACCGGACCGCAAACGTGGATTTATGGGTAGCTGGCTTGATTTTGGCTCGATTGCCGGCTTTTTAGTTGGGGCTGGATTAGTTGTGCTTCTTTCTACATTACTTGGCGAAGCAAGATTTCATCAATGGGGATGGCGCATTCCATTCATCTTTGCTTTACCCTTAGGTATAATCGGTCTTTATTTACGGCATGCATTAGAAGAAACCCCAGCATTTCAACAGCATACAGATTCAACCAATAGTCAGCAAAATAGCGATAGTGATACCTCAACGACTCTGTCATTTAAACAAATTTTCAGCAAATATTGGAAAAGCTTATTGGTTTGTGTTGGCTTAGTTATTGTCACCAATGTCACTTATTACATGTTACTGACTTATATGCCGAGTTATTTATCACATAATCTGAATTATCCTACCGATCATGGTGTTTTAATTATTATTGCTATCATGATTGGCATGTTATTTGTGCAGCCTGTGATTGGTTTGATTAGTGATAAAATTGGTCGAAAACCCTTTATTGTTGGTGGTAGTCTAGGATTACTGGTTCTTTCTTACCCCGCTTTTGCGATGATCAATAGCGATGTTATTGGTCTTATCTTCTTAGGTTTATTAATATTAGCTGTACTGCTTAATTGTTTTACGGGTGTGATGGCATCAATTTTACCTGCTATTTTTCCAACGAGTATTCGCTACAGTGCCCTTGCTATTTCATTTAATATCTCGGTACTGATCGCTGGTGCGACACCAACTGCTGCCGCTTGGCTTGTTGAAGAGAGTGGTAATTTATATATGCCAGCTTACTATTTAATGGTGGTCGCATTAATAGGATTAATCACTGGTTTCAAAATGAATGAAACTGCTAACCAACCTTTAAGAGGTGCAACCCCAGCGGCATCTGACAAGTCTGAAGCAAACGAAATTCTAACAGAACATTTTGATTCAATTGAACAAAAAGTTGAAGATATTGATGAGCAAATTGAATCATTACAAGAACAACGACAAGATTTAGTCGATCAACATCCAAAACTTGATTAATATTATGGCGTTATCATAAAAAAGCCAATATTTGTTAATTAATTGATTTTTATAATGAACCGTAAACGTAGCTAATTCGGTAATGTTGATTATGCTGTTAGCCGTCTAATTAAGGGAATCCGATGATTCCCTTATCTAAACTTAGAGAGTGATAAAACTATTTTCACAGTAACATATGAGTAATATTTAATTTTGTTATATTAAGATCTATCTCGGTTTTAACTATTATCCAGATGATTTGAGATCATATCTGTTCTTTTTAAAAAGCTCATACACAAATTCAATAACTAACTTGAAATCACCGATAAAAATGAACCGATCCTTGGTATTTTTTGACTAAATTAACACGCAAAAAAATCGTTATGTTTAACCCTTTTTTTTACCTTAAATTTAAATTAAATAAAATCAATGTATTAAAAGCAAGCTCAAAAAAAGGGTTTTTAGCAAGAAAAATGTAGTTTGTCTTTTATCAGACAGGCGTTATAGTATGTCTGGTTCTAGATTAACGCCGTATAGGTGGTTTAGAAATAACGTTGCCAATGTATATGCGGATTGAATATGATTAACGCCGTATAGGTGGTTTAGAAATGCCCAATTTACCACCTAAATTAATGACGTTTGATTAACGCCGTATAGGTGGTTTATAAAATTTGTCATCGAACTCTAAACGCTAACGTCTGGATTAAGGCTGTATAAACGTCAGATAATTTAGTCTATCTTTCTTTATACTATGATCAGCAATTCATAGTATAAAGAGAGTTTCTTACACAGAAATAGTGGGCAACATTGTACTTTTTCTGATACTTATCAATTTTGTTGCAAAAATAGTTATAACTTACGCGTCCACTTAAAAATAATCAATTAATTAGAATATATTACGCAACAAATTAAGGTAGCATATGACCTTTTCACTGGTGGATAATCATCGCGGTAACCATAAAATACTATGATAATTATGCAAAAGATTCATTGATTAAGTTAATGGTTAATACTAGTAGGTATTCGTCATTAAATTGTAGACTTAAGATGCATTTATAACGTTGCTATTGATGATTATTAACAAAAATTAACATAAATACACATTACAATTTTTATATTCTATCTTACGATTGAACCGCATTATTGACATTATCACGCACAAAAAAGTTGCATTAGATATCTATATATAAAAGCTAATATATTGTATTTTCTTAAAAAGTTAATCAAATTAGCTACAAGGAGTAGTAAAAATATGTTAAAATATGGTCTTAATCGGGCATCGGGCATCGGGCATCGGGCATCGGGCATCG
>NZ_JAFNOP010000010.1:0-117321 GCF_026536195.1 Gilliamella sp. B2969 | reverse complement strand
CGAACTCAGAAGTGAAACGCCGTAGTGCCGATGGTAGTGTGGGTATTACCCATGTGAGAGTAGGGTGCCGCCAGACTTTTAAATTAGCGCGAGAGCCCAGCAGAGATGCTGGGCTTTTTTGCTTTTTATGGTTAAAATGTAGATGATAAATGACACAGAGGGTCGATGATTTTGAAATTATTACCCCGTTTTAAATGTAGCTAGATATTGATTTACTAAGCACTATGTTATTTATTATTTTTATAAAATAAGAAGATCTCAATTTCCTCTGTTTTTGCTAATCAAAAATTAAGTTATCTATTTTAATTTTCATTTTTTATTCAACTTGTTTAGTCATATCTCAATTAATCTAGGTATTTATTATCGAGTTATACTTCTTGATTTATTTAATGTTAATTTATGCTTTATTTTCTATGCGGTTATGATTCACTCAATATTTATAAGCGGTAATATTAGCAAGCTAATTCATGTGTTTAATTGTTACTATAAAACATAATTATTATAATATGTTAATCTAGAACAAAGGAACGCACTATGGATATTTACCAATTATGTCAACGTTATAGCAATGGAGAGCGTTTCAAATATCTATATTTTTGGAGCCATAAACAGAAGGAACCCGCATCCATTATTACCAAGTCCTGTTTTAGTCAATGGTATCCAAGCCATTTCAACATTGACGGTATTGATTATGCAACGGCTGAGCATTATATGATGGCAGAAAAAGCGAGATTATTTAACGATCAAAAGATGTTACAAGATATCCTAAATGCAAATAATCCTGGTTTGGCTAAGGCGCTTGGCCGTCAAATAACAGGATTTATACCTGAAATATGGGAAGAGCAGTGTTTATCTATCGTTATTAAAGGTAACTTAGCCAAATTTTCGCAAAATCAACAATTAGCTAATTTTTACTAGCTACTCAACAACGTATTTTAGTTGAAGCGAGTCCAGTTGATAACATATGGGGAATCGGTTTATCCCAAGATGCCCCAAATATTGATAATCCATTAACGTGGTGTGGCAAAAATTTGTTAGGGTTTGCGCTAATGATAGTCCGTGAAAAATTATCTACGTGTTTTAAACACAGCTAAAAAAGCCCAATTAATATTGGGCTTTTTAATTCAATAATCATTAATTTTGTGCATTATTTTCTTGGGTGTTGGTTTCCGGTGTTTGTTCTGTTTGTGGTTTTTGAGTATTATCATTCAATTCAGGCAACTCACTAATAGAAACATGCACACTATATTGTTTTCCTTTTTCTTCAGGAAAAAATGTTGTAATTTTTTTGATGGTTTCTTCTGGATTATTGCTAGTAATTGTAATATCCAACAACGGTTTTTGGTGATTTAATGGTAAGTGGTTTTTACCGTGGAATGTTTTAGTATTTTGATTTGCTTCAGCTGCTGTATTTTCTGCTGATTTGATCGGTTCGTTGGCAAAAGCAGTTGAGGTTAATGTGATAAGTGCTAAAGATAATAGTGTTTTTTTCATATTTTCTCCTTAATAAAATAGCTGTTTTTACTTATTATTGATGAATATAAACAAGTAATTTGTGTTCATACTATACGATGTTTGGAGAAAATGTGATAGGAAAAAATAAGATACTAAACGCGTATAGAAGGATTCTTTTGAGTAAAGAAAGCAATATTTTAATTAAAAATATTGCTTATCATAATTATTAACCTAAAAGTAGGGCATCGTCAGTGACTTTTTCGCCTCGTGTTTTTTCAAACATATCTAATAAATCAGTAACGGTTAGTTTATCGCGTTGTTCTCCTGAGACATCAAGTACCACCTGCCCTTGATGAAGCATCACTGTTCTATTACCATATTCTAAAGCTTGTTTCATTGAGTGTGTTACCATTATTGTTGTTAAACGGTTTTTAGAAACAATATCATTAGTTAGTTCTAAAACAAATTGTGCTGTTTTAGGATCGAGTGCAGCAGTATGTTCATCAAGTAATAATACTTTTGAAGGTTGTAATGTTGACATTAATAAACTCACTGCCTGTCGCTGTCCACCAGATAGCAAACCCATCATATCGGATAATCGATTTTCAAGCCCTAAATTTAAAGTAGCTAATTTGTCTTTAAATAAGATACGTAGTTTACGGTTTAGCGCTGGTGATAGGGTAAAACGATGTCCACGGTTGTAGGCAATAGCGAGATTTTCTTCGATAGTTAAATTCTCACAAGTCCCTACCATCGGATCTTGAAATACTCTAGCAACCATACCCGCTCTTTTCCATGCTGGCCAACGCGTAACATCTTGTCCATTTATAATAATACTACCTGAGTCAACAAATAAATCGCCACTAATTACATTAAGTAGTGAGCTTTTTCCCGCACCATTACTTCCTATAATAGTAACAAATTCTCCCTCACTAATATTAAGATTTAATCCGCGTAATACATGATTTTCAATCGGCGTACCCTGATTAAAAGTTAATTGCAATTCTCCAACTTTAATCATGTTTACTTCCTCTTTTCTTTGAATGCTTTTTTAGCTGTTTAGGTAGAACTAAAGCAAGCACAACTAATATTGCAGTAATAAGATTTAAATCTTCTGTACCTACACCTATATTTTGTAAAAATTCGTTACTTAGGGCAAAGGCAATAAATAATCGATACAAAATAGAACCAAAAATAACCGCAAGCATGACAGCCCAAATGCGTTTAGTTGGAAATATACTTTCACCAATGATAATAGAAGCAAGTCCAATAACAATTGTTCCCACACCAATGGTGATATCAGAACCCCCTTGAGTTTGCACAAACAACGATCCACCAAGTGCAATTAGACCATTTGATATAGCCATGCCTAAAATAGTTATCCCTCCTGTCGGAATACCTTGAGATTTGGCCATTCTTTGATTTGTTCCGGTTGCTCGTAATGCTAACCCCATCTGTGTGTTTAAAAATAAATTTAGTATTATCCAAAACACAATGACAAATCCTAATACCATCAATGGTTGGACGATATATTGATTACTGTAATCTTCGGTAATGAAAGGCGAAAATATTGTTCTAGCATCCAATAAAGAGAGGTTAGGCGAACCAGCCATTTTAGGTGTTTCACCCATGATATAAGGTCCAATACCTAAAATTCGTAAATTGATCGAGTAAAGTCCAATCATAACAATAATACTAGAAAGTAACTGTAATATATTGAGTTTGACATACAGTATGCCTGTCATTGCACCTGCAATACAACCAGCAAACATACCTAATAACGTAGCTATCCAAGGATCGATACCGATATAGATACATAATCCACAAACAGCACCGCCAAGTGGAAAACTGGCATCGGCAGTAAGATCAGGAAAATCAAGTAAACGGAATGAGATAAATACACCTAAACTAACCAGTGCATAAATAAGTCCAATTCCAATTGAGCCTAATAAAAATTCAAAAGACATGAAAACGATCCATTAAAAGTAACCGCCAAAGTTGGCGGTTAGGTGTTGAAAGAGTAAAAAATTATTTTTCGACAACTTTTGCTGCAGATTTTAATACATCTTCAGATAATGTCACGCCTTGGCGTTCTGCAGCTTTTTTATTAATTGTTAATTGGGTAACATTACCAATTTGAGGTGGAATATCACCTGGTTTTTCTCCATTGAGTATACGAATGACAATTTTACCAGCTTGTCGACCTAGATCGTAATAACTCATACCCAAAGCGGCAATCGCGCCTCGCTCAGCAGAATCGGGATCGGATGCCAATAAAGGAATTTTACTTTCATTAGCAACTTTGGCTAAAGCTTCATAAGCGGAAACAACATTATTATCGGTTGTTGTATAAATCATATCAACTTTACCCTTTAAGCTTCTAGCTGCAGTTGAGATATCAGAAGTCCGCTGGGCTGGGGCGGCAATAATTTTCATTCCGCGTTTATCTAAAGCCACTTGCAATGCTTTAAGAACAATTGTTGAGTTCACTTCACTTGGGCTATAAACGTAACCAATATTTTTTGCATCAGGTTTAATCTTTAACATCATTTCTATTTGAGAATCTAATGATAGCGCGTCAGATACACCTGTGACATTTGTTTTTGACGCTTCCCAACTTGGCGTTAATTTTGCAGCGACAGGATCGGTAACTGCTGTGAAAACAATCGGAATCGTTTTCGTTGTTGCAACTAACGCTTGCGAGCTAGGTGTGGCAATTGCCACAATAGCATCGGGTTTACTTGCAGCAAACTGTTTAGCAATTTGGGCAGCATTAGCACTACTACCTTGTGCGCTGGCAAATTGTAATTTCAAGTTTTTACCTGCAATATAACCACTCTCTTTTAATTCATCTTCAACCCCTTTACGAACATTGTCTAATGCTGGGTGTTCAACAATTGCAGTGATAGCAACGTATTTTTGTTCATTTTGTGGCTCTGCCGAAGATAAAAAAGCGACTGCCGATAAACCGAGTAGCATACAAATTTTTATAATAGAATTACGCATATGAGTACTCCTGTAATATTTTTTTTACAACCAAACTGAATATTCAGTTACTATAAAGCAAAACTGAATAAATATCTACACTGAAAAATAGTTATGAGTGTAAATATTTCATTACAAGTTAAGTGCAAAACTTAATTATTTTCTCTAATCTTAGTTATTATCTATAGATGATGATTAATTATATATGTTACATTCTATATTGAATATCAATGAGTTTTTGCATGATTATTGCTCACTATAGTGAGCAATATTGTGAAGAAATTTATTGTAGGAATTAGCTATTGCCCAATAACTTTATAAGCAGATTGGATAACGTCGGTTGGTAACGTAATGCCTTGTTTTTTAGCCGCATCAAGGTTAATCACTAACTGTAATGCTTGCCCTATTTCGGGAGCAATGTTACCTGGTTTTTCGCCCTTTAATATTCTAACCACAAGTTTTCCCGATTGTCGACCAACATCGTAATAACTCATACCATAAGCGGCGACGGCTCCTCGCTCTATGGCATCAGGAAATGATGCTAAAAGTGGAATTTTATTTTCATTCGCAAATTTAACTAACGACTCATAGGCTGAAACGACATTGTTATCGGTAGTTGTATAGATTAAATCAACTTTACCTTTTAACGTATTTGCGGCTGTTGAAATATCTGCTGTTCGCTGTGCGGGAACTGCAAAAAGTATCATATTTTGTGCGGCTAGCTGTGTTTGAAGATTTTTTAATACAACAGTTGAGTTAATTTCACTTGGGCTATAAATATAACCAACTGACTTCATGTTAGGAACGATCTTCTTCATAAAATCAATTTGTGGTCCAATTTCTTGGTAATCAGAAACACCGGTAATATTGGTACCTGTAGGCTGCCAATTTTTAACTAATTTAGCTGCAATCGGATCGGTAATGCCAGCAAAAACGATTGGGATTTGTTTAGTCGCTGCCGCAGTTGCTTGGGCACTAGGTGTGGCAATAGCAACAATCACATCAGGTTTTGCCGCGACAAATTGCCGTGCTATTTGAGCTGCTGTTGCACTGCTACCCTGTGCACTTTTATATTGCACAGTTAAATTCTCATTTAATTTAAAGCCACTATTAGTTAACTCATCTTTTACACCATCACGAATTTGATCTAATGAGGGATGTTCAACTATCGCGGTAATAGCTACATTTTTTATCGAATCGGCAAAACTAAAAAAAGGCGTAAGTAAAAACAATATTATCAATAAAATAAAGCGCTTCATAAAATACACTCATCAACTAGTACAATAGTGTCATTCTAGCGTTATTAATAAAAAAAGTTAAGTTGTATTTATAAAATCCTCAAAAATGTAAGTTATATTAGAAATCTAGCTTAGATAACTTTAATGAATAACGCTTTTACACTTGGTTTTTTATTGGGCAAATATAAATGGGTTTATCCCACTTTTGGCATATCCTTCTTCTTCAGTTTTAATATCTAATATTAAGGAAGCAATATCGTCAGCAACGATTTCAATGTGAGGATCTTTATCTTGATCTAAAATTTTTAAGTAACTGTGACAAGCATCACAACACTCCGTTTTTGTTGCAGCTAATTCATTATCTAATGAAAAGTATTGAATATCTTTCATATTGTCACAGCTAGTACATTTTATTCTAGGTACATACCATTCGCTTTCACATAAACTGCAATGTAAATATCGTAAACCATTATTACTACCTAATTGGATAATACTGGCAACAGGCATACTATTACAGACTGGACATAGCCAATTTTTATCTGTGCTTTCTGCTATCGCTTTACCTTTAACTTGGCTGGCAAGTTGGCAGTAATAAACCGATAAAGCAGACCAGATAAATACTGCTTCATTCCCTGCTACACATTCAAACTCACCATTGAGTAAATGAAGTGCTTTTTCTTGTAATTGTTGTGTACTATTTTGTTTCAGCTGGTGTATAACTGAAGTAACTTGTTCGGTTGTGTTAGTCATTAGCGTGAATAACTGATTTAGATAATCTTGCCAAAAGGTCGATAAAGGAAGATTGGCTAAACTTAATGGCGGATATTCACTGTTTTTGATGTTTACAATATCAATATTAATTGGATTGTGTTTAACTAAATTAGCTTGTTGCTCTGCTATTGCTGCACAAAAGTTAAGATAATCACTGAATGTGCTTTTTGCGGCTAACTCTTTTAGTCGTTTTGCACGACGAATATACAGTGTTTTAGGTGAGGGATAAAATAATAATGGAATTTGCCTAATAACAGAGTTTATAGTTTGTTGTTCAAGTTGCTGCTGAGGGATGATTTTAATACTCATTATTAATGACCATAATTATTATTTTATCTAAATCTTAATGCCAAATTAGCTTATTCCGCTGATCAGTATCAGCGGAGATTAGGCGTTTAATCTACAAAGTTTTATTAAGCGGGCTTTTGTTCTATTTTAGTCGATTGAGCTTCTTTAGCTTCGGTACTTGTTTTAAGTTCTTCTTGGTATATTTTTGACATTTCTGCTTCATACCAAGATGAATGATTTTTTCGTGCCCAAGCACGTGAAACGTAGCCTGTTATCATTCCTTTAATCGAACCTTTAACCCAAATTGCCATATAAGCATGGCCAATAGCAAGTAAGATTAAACAAATTGCCGCAAAAGAATGGAAAAAGATAGCTAAACGAACAATTGGTATTGGAAAGTAATCAGAAACATATCGGCGCCACATGATCATTCCTGTCACAAATAACACAAAAATTAAACTCATAATGCACCAAAATAGAAACTTTTGACCCACATTATATTTGCCAATAGGAATACCTTCTTCTTTACCCATAATCACTTTTTTGAAGTTTTTTATCCAGATAAGATCATTCTTATTAGGAATATTATGGTGAGCCAGTTTTACAAACATAAACATTAAAAGGACAAACACAATGCAGCCAATAATTGGGTGTAATGCCCTAACTAATTGCGGGGTACCAAGCACTAATCCAAATAACTTTATTGAAGGAAAAAATAATGACAGTCCAGATAGTGCAGTTAAAATAAACAGACATACCATACACCAGTGACAGAAGCGAACAATAAGTGGTGTTCTAAGTATCATGCCTTTCTTATTCATGATGGCTCTCCTGTTGTGATGAATTTGCTGTATTTTTTCGTGAAAAAGCTGGCAAACCTAGTCGTTTTCGGGCTTGTGCATCAGCCTGTTTTTCATGTTCAATGTCTTCTTCATCCACTTCAATTGCGCCAACACCCATATAATGGAACAATAAACCTCCAAATGTTGCAACAAACGCAGCAGCTGAAAGTGGCTTCCATGCACCTTTCCAGAATTTAACAACTTCGCTAATATGTGGATCTTTTGGTAAACCATGGTATAGCTCAGGTTGATCAGCATGATGTAAGACGTACATAACATGAGTTCCCCCTACACCTTGAGGATCATAAAGACCTGCGTGTTCAAAACCGCGTTTTTTCAAATCTTCGATTCGATGTTCTGCATGGCGAATCATATCTTGCTTTGTACCAAAATGGATAGCGCCAGTTGGACAGGTTTTAACACAAGCGGGTTCTTGACCAACCGCTACGCGATCGACACATAAAGTGCATTTGTAAGAATGATTATCTTCTTTACTGACCCGAGGAATATTAAATGGACAACCCGCCACACAGTAACCACAACCAATACAATGCTCTGATTGAAAATCAACAATTCCATTCGCATACTGTATGATTGCACCTTCAGATGGGCAAGCTTTTAAACAACCAGGATCGGCACAGTGCATACAACCATCTTTACGAATAAGCCATTCAAATTTACCATTGACTTCAACTTCTGAATAGCGCATTACCGTCCATGCTTTAGGTTCTAAATCTGCTGGATTATCATATACGCCGACAGTATGACCAATTTCGGCTCGCAAATCATTCCATTCGCTACAAGCGACTTGACATGCTTTGCAACCAATACACGTAGTTACATCAATTAATTTAGCCACTTCTTGTTGATAATCTCGAGCTCGTGGAGCCGGAGTTAATGCATTTGTTGCAGAGCGGCGAATAATATCTTGAGTTTGTAATGACATAATTTTCCCTCCTTTTATGCCGCAGTGGTAACTTTCTCGATATTGACTAAGAATGATTTATATTCTGGAGTTTGTGAATTAGCGTCACCTAAATGTGGCGTTAATTCATTCACTAAAAATCCTTTCTTAGTCTGACCTGTGAATCCCCAAACGATCGGAATTCCAATGGTTTCGATTTCTTTACCATCAACAGTCAATGTTGGAAGGCGCTTAGTCACAACCGCTTTAGCCTTAATATAGCCTCGGTATGAAGTGACTTTTACGGTATCGCCAAGTTTAATACCTTTTTTATTGGCTAGATTTTCACTCAGCTCTATAAATTGTTCAGGTTGAGTAATTGATGCTAGTCTTGCATGCTGAGTCCAAAAATGAAAATGTTCGGTAATACTATAAGTCGTACCCACATAAGGAAATTGTTCAGCATTACCTAATCGCGCTAAATCCTCTTTAAATGCACGAGCCACAGGACTACTAATTTGACTTGGGTGCAGAGGATTGGTCGTAATAGGTGTTTCAAATGGTTCATAATGTTCAGGGAATGGTCCATCAACTAGTCGATTTAAGCAAAATAGTCCACCTAAACCATCATTATTCATGATAAAAGCACCCGCACCAGTGCTTGGTGATAAGGTTGCGGTAAAGTCAGGTACATCATTTCCTACCCAACTTGAGCCATTCCATTTGACTAAAACGCGTTTAGGATCGTAAGGTTTACCATTTTCATCTGCTGATGCGCGGTTATACAAGACTCGTCGATTCATTGGCCACGCCCAAGCCCAACCAGCATGAACGCCTTTACCTGATGGATCGCTAGGATCGCGTCTTGCCATTTGGTTACCTTGTTCTGTCCAGGAACCACAAAAGATCCAAATACCTGAAGACGTAGTTCCGTCGGCTTTTAATTGGGAAAAACCGCTTAATAACTGGCCTTTTTTAAGTATGACATTGCCATTAGCATCGGTTAAATCTGCTAATGCTCGACCATTACACTCCTTGGATAACTCTTCGGCAGCTGGACCTTCAGGGTCTTGATAATCCCAAGTTAAATTATCGATAGCTTCATGGTACGCACCACCTTCTTCGGCATATAGCTCTTTTATTCTTAAGAAGATACGTGCAATAATTTCTGGATCATATATTGCTTCATAAGGTGGTCTTGCCGCTGCCCAATGCCATTGTAACCATCGAGAAGAGTTTACAATGGTGCCATTTTCTTCTGCAAAGCAGTTTGATGGTAATCTAAAAACTTCTGTTTGGATTTTACTTGGATCGACATCATTAGATTCACCGTGGTTTTTCCAAAATTCGGCTGTCTCTGTTGGCATTGGATCAATGCTTACCAAAAATTTTAGATTGGATAAACCTTCACGAATACTGTTTTTATCAGGTAGCGCTGCAAGTGGATTAAACCCTTGACAAATAAAGCCATTAGCTTGTTTATCACGCATCATCTTACTAAATCTTAAAACATCATACGTTTTGTCCCACTTAGGCAACCAATCAAAACCCCAATCGTTCTCTTTTGTTGATTTATCGCCGTACATTGACTTCATAAAACTGACAAAGAATTTTGGATAATTGCCCCAAAAGTTAACTTCGCTCGGACCAAGCGGTTTGGGTGTTTTTTCTTCTAAATATTGTGCGAGCGTGATTTGTGATTCTTTTGGTAAATCAAGATAAGCAGGTAAACGGTTAGATAATAAACCGACATCAGTTAAACCTTGAATATTGGAGTGACCACGTAAGGCGTTAATTCCGCCGCCCATTACACCAATATTACCTAAAATAAGTTGTATCATAGCTGCAGTGCGGATAATTTGTGAACCATAAGTATGCTGAGTCCACCCTAAAGCATATAAGAACGTCGCAGCTCTATCATTAGTTTTAGTACTGGCTAAAGATCGGCAAACATGTAAAAAATTGTCAATAGGACTGCCGGTTACTTTATTGACCATTTCAGGTGTATAACGACTAACATGTTGTTTTAATAGGTTCCAAACACAACGAGGATGACTCAGTGTTTTATCCCTGAGGGCATAACCATTTTCATCTTTTTGATAGGCCCATGTTGTTTGATCGTATTGGCGGTTAGATGAATCATAACCACTAAATAAACCGGTATTGGTATCAAAATTGAAATCATCGCGTACGAGTAAACTTGCATTACTGTGGGTTACCAAATATTCAAAGTTGACTTCGTTATGGGTAATTAAATAATTAATCACACCCAGTAAAAATGTGATATCTGTTCCTGAACGAATTGGGACATAATGGTCAGCAACAGAAGCCGTTCGATGAAAACGCGGATCGATGGCGATCAGTTCTGCTCCGTTAGTAATTTTGGCTTCAATAGCCCATTTAAATCCAACTGGATGGGCTTCAGCTGCATTTCCCCCCATGACAATAACGACATTTGCGTTTTTGATATCATTCCAGTTATTTGTCATTGCGCCGCGTCCAAAAGTGGCCGCTAGGCTTGATACAGAAGGACCATGACAAACCCTTGCTTGGGTTTCAAGGCTTAACATGCCTAACGCACGCGCCACTTTAAAAGCTAACCAACCCGTTTCATTGCTTGCTGCCGATGTGACAAGCCAACCGGTAGTTGTCCAGCGATTAACCGTTGTACCTTTCTCATTTTTTTCGATAAAATTTTTATCTCGGTCAGCTTTCATCAAACGCGCAATGCGATCAATGGCTTCATCCCAACTAATACGTTGCCATTTATCTGAGCCCGGTGCGCGATATTCCGGATATTTAACCCGTTGCTCACTTTTAATATAATCAAGGACACCGGCACCTTTTGGGCACAGTGAACCACGACTAACAGGATGATCAGGATCGCCTTCGATATGAAAAATAGACGATTCGGCATTTTTGGCGCCATCTCCACGGCTGTAGAGTAACATTCCACATCCAACCGAACAGTAGGTACAATTATTACGCGTTTCTTTTGATTTGATTAATTTATATTGGCGAGTTTGTGCGAGTGCTACAGTTGGCGCTAATCCGAGTGTAGCTACCGTTGTTCCTGCCATACCACCAGCACAGATCTTAAAGAACTGTCTACGGTTCAATAGCATATGAACTCCTTAAAAAAGCTGACATTACATTATTTGATTTATTATGTTTGAGGCTATAAACATCCCTATTTATACTAATAATAATCGTTTATTTAATAGAAATAAAGGAAAAAACGGAAATGAACTGACAAAGTTTGACATAGGTCAAAAAAGACAAAAATAAAGGTTTTAAGCTTAGTAAAAAAGATATAAAAAAATTATTTTTTGAAATAAGCTTCAGAAAAGTATTCGATATAAATCTTTATTTTTACTTAATCGTAATCATTGATTTTCTGAAACTTATTGACTATTTTATTGAGCTACTAAAGGATTTATCTCATCTATAGTTTGCATCACTCTTGCCGTAATCAAAGGTTTAAGCGTTTCATGCATACTGGCAATTTTAGCTAAATTAGCACCACCTTGATCATCTAAATAACCTTGTTCACGTAGTGAGCTGACTAATGTAGCAAATACGCCTTTATCAAAAAATTCTGGGGCATTAATACCATGTAAAACCGATAATCTTTCGGCAATAAGCCGCCCTTCTTTTTCTAAAGTAGCACGACTAATAGACGGATCTTTTTGTAACAAAGAAAACGCAATCATATAGCGCTGCAAAGTATCTTTTGAGGATGAAGCAAGTAATTGTAATGCTGACATTTTTAAATAATTTAAGGTTAATTTATCAGGTGAATAACTAATTAAATTTAACTCAGCGTAAGTTTCAATGATTTTATTCACATATTGAGTAAGTTGTTCATCATTATGATAAAGAAATAGCTCTGATTTGATTAACGGGAATAATAATTTGATTTGATTAATCACTTCTTCTGAAGAAATCCGATTATGCTTTATTAAAATTCTGGCAACTAACGCTGGGATGATTAGCAAATGCTGGATGTTATTACGATAATACGTCATTAGCACGGCTTGCTCTGTTGTTAAGCCAACCATTTCACCCACTTCATCTGTTGTAATCACAAATTTTCCCATTTCTTTAGCGTGTTCAAACAGCTCTTCTGGCGTTTGATCGGGAATGGTTATCAAATCGGAATAAGGGATTTTCTTTAACAATTTTAGAAGATAGTCGATGTGTTCAAGTAGTCTGACTTTAGTTAACGCTCGTTGATCTGCGGCCAATAGTATTGAACAACATAAATTCATCGCATTAATTGCTGCTGACGCATTAATCCGTTCCATAATTTGCTTGGCGAGTAAATTGGTTGTAGGCGTTAACCAGTTAGGGCGAACTGTGCCTGTTGGCTCGATTGCGTCACGCCACTCAGGTATCTGTTGGTTTAAAAATTGATTAAGCAAAATAGGGTGACCAAAGTTGACATAGCCAAAACCTAACTTTTTCAATTTTAAGAAAGCTTTAAGTGTATGCCATAAGCTTTCTTTTTCTTTTTGTGCGCCGCGTAGTTCATTGGCGTAAGTTGCGACTTCTAAAACATGTTCATAACCTATATACACAGGTACAACCGTAATTGGTCTTGCATCACCACGTAACAATGTTTGTACTGTCATCATTAACATGCCTGTTTTAGGATCAAGTAATCTACCTGTACGTGAGCGTCCACCTTCAATAAAATATTCAACAGCGTAACCACGGATAAACAGTTCGGCTAAGTATTCTCTAAACACTGCTGTATATAACTTATTTCCTCTAAATGAGCGACGAATAAAAAAAGCGCCAAGTCGTCTAAATATTGGACCTGCAGGCCAGAAATTCAGGTTTATACCCGCTGCTATGTGTGGCGGGACTAATCCTTGTCGGTAAAGTACGTAGGAGAGTAATAAATAATCCATATGACTACGATGACAAGGCGCATAAACAATCTCATGCCCATTTTGTGCCAGTTCACGCACAGGATCTGCATTGGTGACTTTCAGCCCTTGGTAAAGTTTATGCCAAGCCCAAGTAAGAACAAAGTCTGTCACTCTTAGCATACGATAAGAGAAATTAGCGGCAATTTCGTTTAAATTGGCTAATGCATTTTTTTTAGCTTTATCTAAGCTAATATTTTTACTTTTTGCTTCTTCTTGTATCGCTTCGGCCAGTCTTGGACTATTTAGTAACTTATTTAGCATCTGTTGCCGAACGGGTAATTTGGGACCAACTGATGCCATTCGTAGTTTTGCAAAATGAATACGTGCTACCCGAGCTAGCTTATGTGCTAAAACAGAAATATCTTGTTTATCATCAAATTCGATAGTCTTAAGTGAAACTGTTTTAGAAAAACGAGTATAACAATCACGCCCAGAAATAATAATCTTAAACAATTTATAGGTTGCACCTAATACTTGTAGTGAAGGCATTTTTTTGCCTTCTTTGTCTGGTCGGCGCCCAAACATAACCGAAACGGGCAACATTTGTATATCAAGATTAGGATTTTGTTGATGAGCCGAAATATAATCTTTTAAAATTTCGATGGTTTTATTTTGTTGGCGATTGGATGCAAAAATACCAGGACCTTTGTCGATATAAATGTAGGCTGGTACAGTTTTACCATTAACCTCTATACTATCTAAAGGGTCGGGTAGCTTATATTGTAAGCATAGTGACCGAACTACCATTAAGTCGATTTGTGAATTATACGGTAGTACATATAAAACAGGTCGGTGCGTATCTAAACCTAGTTCTGTAATTGGATCTGTTGGAATCGGTTTACTTTTGACAAAAAGTTTCACTAGGATCTGGATAAGAAAAAAATAAGCTTTTGTCCACCAAGAGAACATAAAAAAATAAACCTCATACTTTTGTGTTATTGATATACTTTAATCTCTTTAATTTTTAACTTATCAACCAAACTTAAAATAAGTATGTTGTTGGTAAAGCTAAATAATGCATCTTTAACACCAGAAAAGAGCAATGTATTGAGTATATACTTGTTAGCATTTTATCGTTAGTTAATTTGCACAATCTTTAGACCGTATTATTTTAATAACTTAAAAGATAAGTTATAACGATATTATCCAGTATTATAAATATTTATTAATCATGACACTACGAATAAATTGATTTTTTGTTATTACTTATTAAAAACAATGTAAAATTTGCCCCTATCTTTATGAAGCTAGGTAGTCTAAGTGTCTGCTATTCATAGGAATGAATCTTACATTTTATTGCATAATGGAGCTATTGTTTACAGCGATATAACACATCTAAGATATAACGCAATTGTTTAACATCAAGCTGTCCGGGGGCTGATGCATTTTTAGCCGCACCAAATGTCATTGCTGAACCAAATATTGTGCCAGCTATTCGACTAATTGCGCCAAGACCAGCCATTGACATAGTGATAATTGGTTTAGTGGCATACATTTCATTCATTTCGGTGGTGGCGGCAAGAAGTGTTAATACATCTTCAGTCTTTTTGGGCATAACCGCAATTTTAGGGATATCTGCACCTAAATCTTGCATTTTACGTAATCGATAAATAATACCGCTTTTAGTCGGTGTTTTTTCAAAATCGTGATTTGAAGCCACAACAAAGACATTATTTTTATGGGCAACATCGATAATTTCTTTAACATAGCTATCACCAATAAACACCTCAACGTCAATTAAATCAACTAAACCGCTTGATGCCATTGTTTTATTTAACTCAACATAAGCACTTAACGGCCAAGGTTTTACCCCCCCTTCATTTGCAGTTCGAAAGGTAAATAAAATCGGTTTATTTGGTAATAAATCAGCCATTTTTTTTGCCATGGCCTTTACCGAGTCGAGATTATCAACGTGACAATAATGATCGGCACGCCATTCTAAAACATCAAAATCGATATCTTGTAGATAGGTAATTTCTTCAAGCAGTTCTTCTTCAGTTTTACCAACTAGTGGCACAATGATTTTAGGGGCACCTTTACCTATCTCTATATTTTTTATAGTAATTGTTTTCATGTCATATCCTATTAGCAATAAATTTTTATTAATAGAAAGTAATAATGTATCGCTTTTCTTTGATATTAAGTCAGATAGCAATTTGAAGCTCAATAAATTGATACTATCTTTTTTTAGTCATTTAAATCGTTATAATTAGCTAGTAATTCAATCCAAAAAAAATCTTGCTATCTATTAATCATTAAATCCGATTTTCTCTTTTACATACTCAATGGGGGCATCTTCACCCGTCCAAATTTTTATTTGAGCAGCACCCTGCCATAACATCATGCCAATACCATTTAAGGTTTTACAACCTTGCTTTTCAGCAATTTCTAATAATTTGGTTTTGCGAGGGCTATAAATACAATCAGTGACGACAAGCTCAGGCCTTAGTAGAGTAGGGTCGGTTATTAAACTCTGTCCTTCTAGTGGTTTCATGCCAACCCCAGTCGCATTACATAGTACGGCACTATCAGCTATTGCTTTACGTAATTGCGTTTCATTGGCAAGATCAAAAACCTGAACTTTACACTTGGTGTTTTCATTCAATTTTTTAGCAACAGTTTCAATTTTAGCATAGCAATCATCTTTTTGATTGAAGATAGCAATCTCATTTACTCCGTCGAGCGCTGCTTGAACCACAATTGCTGTTGCTGCACCACCTGCTCCAAGTATTGTCATTTTTTTGCCAATAACATCAACCCCAGCTTCTTTGAGCATGCGCATATAACCAATACCATCTGTGTTATAACCGGTCAATACACCATTATCATTAGAGATAGTATTACAAGCGCCACTCATTTCAACAGCAGGAGTCAACTTATCCAAATAGTTACAAACCAATTGTTTATTTGGCATAGATACAGCGCTACCACGTAATCCTAGTGCACGAAGCCCTTTTATAGCATCGGCTAGCTTTTCTTGATCGACTTCAAAAGCTAAATAGACATAAGGAATATCCAATTTAGAATAAATGGTATTTTGCATTTGAGGGGATAAGCTGTGACGAATAGGATATGCCATTAAACCAATCAGTAAAAAATGACCGTCTATATTACTTCTCATTAGCAACACTCCATAACAAACTTTTGTAGATCGCAGAACTTAATTTTTAAATAGAGTAAGTAATCAATTCTATTACCTAGGTTTTTATTTTATACAATTAAAACTGCATTAAACACCATTATAACTGGATTGAGTGACAATGATAAGAAAGTTATTCTATAACACATTGAATAATCGGTATCTTATTGTGTGCTAATAACCAATTTAATGTGTTGTACTTTATATTGAAAAGTTAATTTATATAAATGATAAATTTTATGAAATTATTGCGCTGAGCTTATACCGATTATTTTATCGCTTAGCCATTATTGTCGAATCTCAACAATCATTTATAGTCGATTCTGTAACGTGTCGAATGTTATCAATAATTGTATAAGTTTGATAACTGATGCTTAAAATCAAAGAGTTAAATTAACCAAATTGAAAAAAATCGTTGATTAATTAAGCTAGTCTTTTTAAGTTAAGCCTATCATAAATCGTTAAAACTAAGCGCAAATCTACATTGCTACTGTTAAATCTGCTAATTAGTGAGTGTACACTATCAATTGCACTTTCAGTATCGATCACCTAAAATGCTAAGCTTTCCTGATTAACCGAAAATCTTTTTATGAATATAGTGCTTGATTTGTTTTCGTCCATAAATGCAGTTGTTGTCGCGGTAGTTTGCATGTTAATTTTATCGCTCTGCCGTGTTCATGTCGTAATTAGTTTAATTATTGGGGCATTTATAGGTGGGCTATTTAGTCATTTATCATTAAAAGAAACCATTGATGCCTTTAATACCGGTATTAGTAATGGTGCTAATATTGCCCTATCTTATGCCATGCTTGGTGCCTTTGCGGTTGCAATATCAAAATCAGGCTTACCAGAGTTATTGGCCGATAAAGCTATTGAGCAGCTGACATCAAGCAGCGCGAAAACCCGAATTAAATGGTTATTAATCATTATTATTGCATTAGTGAGTATTTCCTCACAAAATGTTATTCCTATTCATATTGCCTTTATACCACTTTTAATTCCACCGCTTTTATATGTTATGTCACGTTTGCAATTAGATAGACGAATGATTGCTTGTATTATGACATTTGGTCTTATCACACCTTATATGTTTTTACCCGTAGGTTTTGGCAACATCTTTTTAAATCAGATTTTATTAAAAAATATTATCTCATCAGGTATGGATGTGAGCCATGTCAACGTCATGCATGCTATGGCAATACCTGCTCTAGGTATGTTTATCGGTTTATTATGGGCGATTTTTGTCAGTTACCGAAAACCTCGTGAATATAAAATTATTCGCCAAGAGACCAATTTATCCGCGTTAAATAATCTGAATAAGCGTTCACTTTTTGTTTCACTTTTAGCAATAGTGCTATCGTTTAGTATCCAACTTTATACTGGCTCAATGATTCTAGGCGCCTTAATTGGTTTTATTTGTTTTATTGTATCAGGCACAATTAAATGGGGCGAAGCCGACGGTGTTTTTACTGATGGTATAAAAATGATGGCAATGATTGGTTTTGTGATGATTTCTGCACAAGGTTTTGCCGAAGTTTTAAAACAAACTCACGAAATTGAGCCTTTAGTTATTAATAGTGCAGCTTTATTTGCTGGCAACAAAGTGATAGCCTCATTTATGATGATGTTAGTAGGATTAGTGATTACATTAGGTATTGGCTCTTCATTCTCAACTGTGCCAATTATTGCTGCTATCTATGTACCACTTTGTGTTCAACTTGGTTTTTCACCGATTGCAACAGTCTGTTTAATTGGTGCATCAGGCGCTATTGGCGATGCTGGTTCTCCTCCATCTGATACTATCTTAGCAACCTCAGCTGGGCTTAATAGTGACGGGCAGCACGACCATATTCGTGATAGTGTTATTCCAACTTTCACCCATTTTAATATCCCCTTATTTATTGCGGGTTGGGTGGGTTCATTAATTTTATAATAAGTCGCTCTCTAATTGAGCAAGGTTATTCTCTTGTATGAATAAAAAATTATACCCTAACATTCGTGCAGTTTGTGCACAGGTCATTTTCAATGTATTGGAAGGTGGGCAATCACTCAATACAGCGTTAACTGCTGAACATGATAAAATAGCTGATAAAGATCGTAGTTTAGTTCAAGAGATTTGTTTTGGGGTAATGCGAGTATTACCTGAGCTCAATTTTTATATTCATCATCTCATGGCTAAAGTCATGACTGGCAAAAATAGCGTTTTGCATTATCTATTATTCGTCGGGATTTACCAGATTCTTTATACCCGTATTCCTGAACATGCCGCAGTTGGTGAAACGGTCAATGCGGTTAATGTTTTAAAAAAATCGTCACTAAAGGGTTTGATTAATGGTGTATTACGTGAATTTTTACGCCAACAAGCCTCGTTACAACAAACTTTTAGTCAAAGCAGCAAAGAGCAAACAAGCCGAACATTACACCCAAGTTGGTTAGTTAATCGCCTTAAGCAAGCTTATCCTGATAAATGGCAAGCAATTATTGCTGCTAATAATCAAAAACCACCTATGTGGTTGCGTGTTAATCAAAATCACTATTGTGTAGCTGATTACCAGCAACGATTAGCTGACATAAACATTGAATCACAAGTTTATCCATCAATGCCAAGTGCATTACAGATAATTACACCGGTTAATGTGAACAAATTACCTTCTTTTGAAGACGGTGCGGTAACGGTACAGGATTTATCTGCCCAATATGCCGCTTACTTATTGGCACCTCAAAATGGTGAACAGATATTAGATATGTGCGCAGCACCAGGCGGTAAAACTACGCATATTTTAGAAATAGCGCCACAAGCTCACCTATTGGCTGTTGATGTTGATGCTAATCGAGCAAAACGTATTGAACAAAATTTGCAACGTTTAAAACAGCACGCCGAAGTCAAAGTAGGTGATGGTTTAACCCCTGAAAAATGGTGTAAAGGACGAATTTTTGATCGCATTTTGCTTGATGCACCTTGTTCGGCAACAGGGGTGATTCGGCGACATCCTGATATCAAGTGGTTACGTCGTGATAGCGATATTGCTCAATTAGTTGCGTTACAGTACGCTATTTTAACTCAAATTTGGCCCTATTTGAAAATAGGGGGAACCTTAGTCTATGCTACTTGTTCAATCTTACCAGATGAAAACAGTGCACAGATCACGCGTTTTCTTAATGAATATCGTGATGCCCAATTAAAAGGTGAAATTAAACAACTACTACCAAGTGAGCATGGCGGCGACGGCTTCTTCTACGCGGTATTGCAGAAAATTTAACGCTTAAAGGTGAGCGCTGTTTTTTGCTCATAGATAGGGTCTTTAGAGTTTATGATAAGAAATAAAGCTTTTTATGACTTATTATGCTCAACTGAGCATAGTGATTTATTTCCTATTTTATTGACGAGAAAGGCTTTATCTTATTGGTTAATTTTTTGAGAAGATAAAAAATTACAATCGCACACAAAAATGGCACACCCAAAATTACCCACAACCCAGCAGGATCAAATTCACCGTCAGCTAAAGCAATACCCGTATAATTAAGAAAATCATCAATCACGTAAGCAAGCTTTTCGAGCAAACGAAATGTTGGTTTTGACAAAAAAACCACTGCTTGACAGATAAGGTAGATCACTATGAATACGAGAATCGAAGGTAAGCGTTTTTTAGGTTGGTTTGATGTTATCATATTGATATTATTCGTATGTAAATTTTGCATCATTTAAAACAATTAAACTCAACTCACCATTTAATAATAACGACGAGATCAAAGTGTTAATTGTGCTAAACGTTAATTTTAACAGATGTGAACCGTTTAGCAAGGTGATGGTAGATGATTGTTTTTTCTATTTTTAAAAAGGATTTTTTGCTTTTAGATATAGCAAATTGTGATCGTTATTTCTATTGGGATTTTTTTAGTAAAAATACCTGAGTAAAAGAATTTTGAGCTAAATAACAAGGCAAGGTTAAACTATTTTTATTAATCAAATTGGGATTGATAGTTTTTGTAGTATTAATTAAATCAAACTGATTAACGCATCAAATAGGATGATATATATTATTAATACATATCATCCTTTACCGATTAGCTGTATTTTTTTATTCTTTGAGCTAACTGTTTTGAATGTTCTAAGGCATTTGCTTTTATTTCACTTTCACCTTTCATAATTGGAGAAACACCATAGAGTAATGCCGGTGGAAGATATTCCATTTGTGTGTAGCGTGCTGAAACCTTAACCGATTCAAGTAAATTTTTGATTAAATCGGCGCTATATTCTTGAAAATTTTGCTCAGCTTGCCCAATTGTTAAACTTGGTAATAACTTTTTACCTTTTAATTTATCGCCTTGTGAGCCATAAGCAAATTGGTAGGTTAATACCTGATCAAACCATATTTTAAGTATTGCTGGCATGTTAAACCAATACATAGGGTATTGTAGAACGATAAGATCATGCCTCAGTAAAGCGGCTTGTTCCTCTTGTACATTGATTTTGTAATCTGGATAAAGTTGGTGAATATTACGAATTTCTAAATCCGTAATCTGTTTTTGCAATGATTCTATAATGGTTTTGTTTGCAATAGATTGTTCAATATTGGGATGACCTAAAATAATTAATGCCATGATGATTCCTTTTGGATTTATACTATAAAAATATGAGTGACTATTATTAGTTTATGCCTTAATAGGTTTATGGCAATATCTATCAAATTAGATAGTTATAAACTTAAAGCGTTAGGTAGTTAAATGGAATTAGACAAGCAAAGCACTGTAAAAACGTATAACAATAAAACGTATAATTGCCCTATCAGTTTAGCGATGGATTTAGTTGGTGGAAAATGGAAAGGGGTGATACTTCATTATTTACTTTCTGGCGAAAAACGCTTTAGTGAATTAAAAACCATCATCCCAGAAATTACCGATATGACATTAAGTCTTCAACTTAAAAAGCTTGAAGAGGATGGCTTAATTACTCGCACTGTTTTTGGGGATAAACCGCCATTAAAAGTGTTATATAGATTGACCCCACAGGGTGAACGGATACGTCCTGCATTAGAACAACTTTGCTTGTGGGCATTAACGCTATGACATCTTATAATGATATGGGTAAGTATTAAAATGGTTTTGATAAATTGAAATTCAACCAAATACAATTATCAAACTTAAAAAGGTAAAGACACTTTGACGAATTTAATTTATGTTTAGATACTGAATATAAAACACCTTACCCATTTGGACAATCTTTTTTAGATATGATAAATTCTGGCTTCGTTTCACGTTATAAAGATTTTCTGATATGGCTTACACACTTACCTACAATGATTTACCTGAAAATATTCAATCTTGGCAAGGTTTACCGCTATCTTTGAATGGATGCGAAGTGGTACCCCTTGACTATAATGCGGGTAAAACAGGTTGGATTATTTATGGCAAAAAATTAAATAAAACTGTTTTATCAAAATTCCAAAACCAACTTGCTATGCCCATGGTAATTGTGTCATCGTGGAAAATTAAAACATATCAGATCGTTAGAATTGCGGGAGTTATGCCTAAAAAGGCTAAATCCATTTCATTGGCTTTAAATATTGATGTTGCGCCCATTGATAATTTGCCATCATTACATTCACCGGGACTACTTGTTATGGATATGGATTCGACCGCAATTGGTATTGAATGCATTGATGAGCTGGCTAAATTACAGGGGGTTGGTGAACAAGTGGCTGCTGTGACGGAACAAGCCATGCGTGGCGAACTTGACTTTGCTACAAGTTTACGTAAAAGAGTAGCAACACTTAAAGGTGCCCAGCAAACTATTTTGCAACAGGTGAAAGACACGTTACCTCTTACGCCAGGCTTATCTTATTTAGTGAGAGAATTACATAAAAAAAATTGGCATGTTGCAATCGCTTCAGGTGGCTTTACCTATTTTGCTGATCATCTAAAACAAAAGTTAAAGTTAGTTGATGCTTATGCCAATGAGTTAGAAATTAAAAACGGTAAATTAACCGGTAAGGTTATCGGGCCGATTGTTGATGCAAAATACAAAGCCAGAACCTTACAGCATTTAGCGACATCACTAGATATTCCAATAGAGCAAACTGTTGCTATCGGTGATGGTGCTAATGATTTAATGATGCTACGTATAGCGGGTCTTGGTGTAGCTTATCATGGAAAACCCAAAGTGGTGGAAAAAGCACGGATTAGCATTAATTATGCGGATTTAACCGGATTGTGGTGTATTTTATCAACCAGTTTATTAAGTGAAGGTTAGGAGAAGAGTTTGGCAAAAACAGTAAAGCGTGCTTATGTCTGTAATGATTGTGGTGCTGACTATCCTCGTTGGCAAGGTCAATGTAGCGCTTGTCATGCATGGAATACTATTACGGAAGTTAGATTAGCCAGCACTTCATCACGTAATGATCGATTATCCGGTTATGCCGGTGGTGCAGGACAAACTAAAATCCAAAAATTATCTGAAATTAGTTTGGAAGCGCTACCAAGATTTTCAACTGGATTTTCTGAATTTGACCGCGTACTTGGTGGTGGAGTTGTCCCTGGCAGCGCTATTTTAATTGGTGGTAATCCCGGAGCAGGCAAAAGTACATTATTACTGCAAACCATGAGCAAGCTTTCTACGCTAATGAACACGCTGTATGTAACTGGTGAAGAATCATTGCAACAAGTTGCTATGCGTGCACATCGATTAGGATTACCCACCGATAACATCAATATGCTGTCTGAAACCAGCATTGAACAAATTTGTTTACTGGCAGAACAGTCACAACCTAAATTAATGGTTATTGACTCTATTCAAGTTATGCATCTTGCTGATATTCAATCTTCACCCGGTAGCGTTGCCCAAGTGCGTGAAACCGCTGCTTATTTGACTCGTTTTGCCAAAACCAAAGGTATTGCCATTATTATGGTTGGTCATGTGACTAAAGATGGATCACTAGCTGGACCAAAAGTGCTTGAGCACTGTATCGACTGCTCAGTTTTATTAGATGGTGATGCCGATTCTCGCTTTAGAACACTACGTAGTCATAAAAATCGTTTTGGTGCGGTCAACGAGTTAGGTGTATTTGCCATGACAGAACAGGGTCTGAAAGAGGTGAGTAACCCATCAGCAATCTTTTTAAGTCGCGGTGATGAAATGTTACCCGGTAGCTCTGTTATGGTGCTATGGGAAGGAACAAGACCTTTATTGGTTGAAATTCAAGCCCTTGTTGATCACTCAATTTATGGTAATCCAAGACGAGTTACTGTAGGGCTAGAGCAAAACCGATTAGCACTATTACTTGCTGTTTTACATCGTCATGGTGGGTTACAAATGGCTGATCAGGATATTTTTGTTAACGTTGTTGGCGGGGTAAAAGTCACTGAAACTAGCGCCGATTTAGCATTAATTGCTGCATTGGTATCGAGTTTTCGTAATCGCCCATTACCACAAGATGTGGTGATTTTTGGCGAGATTGGCTTAGGCGGCGAAATACGCCCAGTACCGAGTGGACAAGAACGAATTGCTGAAGCTGCAAAACATGGTTTTAAAAAAGCGATTGTACCTTTTGCCAATATGCCTAAAAAGAAGCCTGAAAATATGCAAGTTTTTGGCGTCAAAAAAGTCTCAGAAGCGTTAGATATTTTAAATGATTTTTGACCTTTTGGATAATTAAAATAACGGTTTACCGACATCTTAATTAGATAAAAATCCAGAGTTGTTGGTAGATTTGTTGATTACAAATAAAGTCATTATTGAACTAATTTATCAGTCACTTTAACACTAACAACTAATCCCTAGTTGTGATGATTACTCTTTTTAAATGTTAAAGTGACCTACAAATTATGTTTTTTTATTTTATTGGCTCAGTTAATAACAGATTTCGTAACAAGGTTTATAAGCAGTACCACCAGGTAACTTCATGCGGTCTTGTTTAACAAAACTACGCAGTAAATTATCAAGTTGTGTCATGATCTCTTTATCGCCTTGCAATTTATAGGGACCATGCTCGGCAATCTGTTTCATACCAAACTCTTTTACATTACCTGCAACAATACCAGAAAACGCTCGGCGCAAATCAGCAGCTAATAATTCAACTGGCTGATCTTTATGTAAATTGAGCGAAGCCATGTTTTCGTGTATTGGCTCAAATGGGTGTTGTAGCGATTCATCTATTTTTAATAGCCAGTTAAAGCCGTAAGCATCGCCAGTAGCTAAACGCGAAGCTTTCACTTGTTTTACCCCTTCTTTCATTATACGAGCAACTTGTTCTGGCGAATCAATGACAATTTGATAAAGTTTAGTTGCTTCATCACCTAAGGTATTGCGAATAAAACTATCAATCGCAGCAAAGTAGTCTTCGCACTCTTTGGGACCGGTTAAAATAAGAGGGAGTGCTTGATGTTTATTTTCTGGATTGAGCATAATACCTAAAATATAAAGCAATTCTTCAGCGGTGCCAGGCCCACCTGGAAAAATAATAATACCGTGAGCAATACGTACAAAGGCTTCGAGTCGTTTTTCGATATCCGGCATAATAATGAGTTCGTTAACTAACGCATTTGGTGGTTCTGCCGCGATAATTGATGGTTCGGTTAGACCGATAAAACGGCTGTCTTTATAACGTTGTTGAGCATGGCCAACAGCAGCCCCTTTCATTGGCGCTTCCATAATGCCAGGTCCACAGCCAGTGCAAATATTAAGTTCACGCAAGCCAAGTTGCATTCCTACTTGTCTGGCATAGTAATATTCACTTTCGTTAATTGAATGGCCCCCCCAACAAACAACCAAATTGGGCTCTTCGCCGACATGTAATGCGTTAGCATTACGTAAAATAGAGAAAACCAGATTGGTGATATAAAATGAGTGATCTCTATCCAATTTAACATTAGACACTAATTGTTTAACGGCACTGATTTGGCTATTTAAAAAGAGAATATCGCGCAGTACAGCAAAAAGATTGGCTTGAATAGAGCGAATCATTCGTTTATCGACAAAAGCACTTTCGGGCGCATCAATCAACTCTAATTTCACCCCGCGTTCTTTACTAATTACATTAATTTCGAACGATTTAAATCTATCTAATAACTCTTTGGTACTATCGGTTTTACTACCCGCATTAAGGGTCGCTAAAGAACAATTTCTAAATAATTGATAAAGCTCACTATTAGCAGATTTTTTTAACATATCAACTTCAGCTTGCGCAAGCAAATCCATTGATCCTAACGGGCTAATATGGGTAATCATTACCACCTCCATTTGACGGTTTTATCGACAAAAAATCATTATATATTCAACCAGAACTTTTAATAAGTAAAGTTAAGAATAATATAATATTCTAATAAATTGATATATCCTAAAAGGTATAAGTAATATTGATATAAATTAGATTTTTATACTATGATGATTAAATTATCAATTACATAGATTAAGCCATAAGGAAATGTGACAATTATGAAAAAAGATTTTTGTTTACTTAAAGGCACTGTAAGTAAATTGAGAAAGGGAGAAATTGATGAAAAAGGATTGATACTCGCTTCATCTATATTCGCCTTTTTTTGCTATTTATTTAATTGGCGTCCGTTTTTAAAAGGAAAATACTTTAATTGTTATGTTGGCAGTCATCAAGTTGAAGGGCGACTTAAACAAGTCGGTTTTAATGATGGTGATTATGTTGAAATGCTTGTAAAACCAACGCGGGATGATGATGTTTATGAATGTTATGCAGTTCGAATTCCCGAGCAACATGCGTTAATTTTTCCTAGTTTTATGGAGGAAACTGCATTTGAATGCGTGAAAGTAAACTTTATTTTGTTGACATTTTTTGTTGTTATAATCTGCATTATGGTCTCAATCATCGGCATTTTTTGTGGTGAATCATTAGATTATTATCTTAATGTTTTCAAATTTAGTTTTTATGGTTTGATTATTTCAACAGTTTTCTTTTTTTATGCTGCCGGTGGCGGATACACATTTTTTTGTAATCAGATTTTAACCTGTTTTGGTTATTCTGAGGCTTGGAAGCATAGTGTTAATAAAGAAACAGAACGCTTTAAAAAATTACATCGTGCTGGTGCTTCTGAACTATTTAATGATCCACAAACACCTCAGTTTAAAAAATTACAACAGTTCAAAGGTGGATACAATTACTATTGCACAACACCGATATTACCCAATTGGCTTAAAATTATTGATTAGTAACCATGGATAAATTAGATAAAAAAGGCACTGATATGCAATCGAGTTTAACAACAAATAGTGAATGTTTTCAAATAATCACCGGTCATATAACCAATCTTGAGGTATACGATACAGTAGAGAGTTTTACTCATGCTCGGAAATTAGCTGGTTGTTCTGACCTTAATCTATACATGATTGGACATTTAAGCTTAGTTTTTACGGCAAATAAACGATTAGCTATGTACGCTACAAGAAATGAATTAGATTGCCCGACCTCCGATATTGAACAATATTTTCGTTTTAAATTAGGCGATAATATAATTGAAGGGGTATGTTGTCGAGTAGCTTTTGCTGAAGGTGACTATGTTGAAGTTGTCGTTGATCAAATTGCAGGTGGGACTTATTTTGCCTATGCGCTACGTCGCCCCATTGATCATCTACTATGGTTACATCCTTATGCCACAGAGGGAACAGAAGCGAAACTTAATGAACCTAGCATTCATACACCGCTAATTGTAAAGGTAATTGGACTAATAGCTATTTTAAGCGGCATTTTTGGCGTGATACAAGCCTATTTAAAAAGTTCATGGGTGCCGTTGTTACTCGTTTTTTTTGGTGCAATGTTACTTATTCCTTTAAAAATATTTTATGGCTTAAAAAAGGAAATAAATGCAGGGTCTGCTATAGCAGACAGGATTTTTACCACTTTAGGTTATAACAATCCTAAACAGTTTGATATCGAAAAAGAGCATTATCTTTTCTTTAATAAATTAGAGCAGTTAAGTCAAGATTATTTGGTAGCATATCAAGGTCCTTTAACCGAGGGTGAAGATATTGTGCAAGAATTTATTGATCAATATAAAAATCAACAATCAGCTGACGATACTGAAATTGATAAATTAGTTAAGCACTACCTAAAACTTCATAAAGATGGTATGCGGTGGGTTTATCTTTATCGTCATGCTCCATCTATTCCAAATTACATTACAGTTATCAATACCTAAAATGGCAATGACTAGCACGAATCAATAATTTGAGTACTAAATTGTTATTTATTATGTTGATATTGATTAATTGTTCATAGTCAAAAAATCGAGTCTATGCTAGACTAAAACAAACTCTGAAGCTATTTTACCTAAGTGAATTTTTTGTTTCATATGGTAACTTAGCCGCGGTATAGCGCAGAAATGGCTATGCTTCCCGATTTGGATAAGGTGTTTGTTATATATGCAATTAATGGATAATTATCAGCGTCGATTTCAGTATCTACGCTTGTCGATTACCGAACTGTGTAATTTTCAGTGTCAATACTGTTTACCCAATGGTTATCGCCCGAATAAAGATCATCACTTCTTAACGCTCAATGAGATCGATAATATTGTATCGACCTTTACTGAACTTGGTGTGCATAAAATTCGTTTAACTGGTGGAGAGCCGACCTTACGTCGAGATTTTATCGATATTTTATCAATGATCGCTTCTTATCCTAGTGTTCGCGATGTGGCGGTGACAACTAATGGTTCGCGTTTATTAAAAAATGTTCATCATTGGCATCAAGCTGGACTGAGTTCGATTAATATTAGTATTGATAGTTTTTCACCCCATTTATTTAAATTAATTACAGGCCAAGATAAACTTAAAGAACTATTGCAAGGGGTGGAAAAATCATTAGAAGTAGGTATTAAAAAAGTTAAAATTAATACTGTATTAATGAAAAATATGAATGATAAATTGAGCGATTATTTAGCTTGGATAAAACAGCGTCCGATAGAGTTACGTTTTATTGAACTTATGGAAACCGGTGAAAGCCAAGACCTTTTTAATCGTTATCATTTAGCGGGTCACTCCATTGAATTACAGCTCATTGAACAAGGTTGGCAGTTACAGCCTAAACAAGCTTTATCTGGACCGGCTAAAGTTTATTTTCATCCTCAATACTTGGGTAAAATTGGTTTGATTATGCCTTATTCAAAAGATTTTTGTAAAAGTTGTAATCGCTTAAGGGTCTCTTCAATCGGTAAACTGCATTATTGTTTATTTGGTGATGCCGCAGTAGATTTGCGTGATTTGCTCACTAGTTCTGAACAAAAAGCACAATTAAAAGCACGAATTTTAGCCTCACTAATGATAAAACCTGAAAAACATCTATTGCACCAACATAAAGTTGGTATTACGCCGAATTTATCCTACATTGGTGGATAATGGCTTATTTTGTTTCGGTATTAATGCGAGATTCCAATGGCTGATTGCCCAATCAAGTAGCTGTTGCTGAGTTGCATCTTGCCAATCAAGCGGTAAAGGTTGACCTAAAAATTGTAATGCTTGCGCAGTGATTGATTGAGTATTGCTAAGTTCAATGGCTTTAGCGTGATTTTGTTTAGATAATTTATTGCCATTATTATCCAGCACTAAAGGCAGGTGGCAGTAGCTGGGAACGTTAAAACCAAAAAGCTGATAAAGTGATATTTGTTTACCGGTAACGGGCAATAAATCTGCGCCGCGGACAATTTCGGTGATGCCTTGTTGATGGTCATCGAGTACCACTACTAAATTATAAGCAAATAAACCATCTTTGCGATGAATAATAAAATCTTCATTCGCATTTATTGCTGCAATTTTTTGTAAACCTAGAATTTTATCCGTGAACTCAAAAATAGGGTGATTTTGCTTTAAACGTATCGCATATGGTTGATCATCCTTTAGCGTTAAGTGTTGTTGGCGGCAAAAACCATCATAAAATCCGTTAGGCAATAACTGTATTCGTTGTCTTGTGCAATTACAATAGTAGGCTTGTTGGTTTTGTAGTAACTGGTTTAATGCAGCTCGGTAGCGTTCACTGCATGCGGACTGATAAAGGACGTGGTCATCCCAATATAAGTTGAGTGCGTCTAACGTTTTTAATATTAAGGATGATGCACCTTTTACTTCTCTTGGCGGATCGATATCTTCAATTCGAACGAGCCACTTACCATGCTTTGATTTTGCTTGTAAATAGCTACCTAAGGCGGTCACCAACGAACCAAAATGTAAAGGTCCGGATGGTGACGGTGCAAAGCGACCAATATAGCGCTTAGACATAGTTGTTAAATAGTGAGTTTTAACAAATAGGTTTACATACCCATCTGTTTTTCGCGAAGTTCAGCAAGTGTTTTACAATCGATGCATAAATCAGCCGTAGGTCTTGCCTCTAAGCGACGAATGCCAATTTCTACGCCACAAGACTCACAATAACCAAAATCATCGGTTTCGATTTTCTTTAATGTTTTCTCAATTTTCTTGATCAGTTTTCGTTCTCTATCACGAGCACGTAATTCCAGGCTAAATTCTTCTTCTTGAGTTGCTCGGTCAGCTGGATCTGGAAAATTTGCAGCTTCATCTTGCATGTGTGAAACAGTTTTTCCCATTTCACCTTGTAATTGAGCAAGCCACGCTTCTAAGATGAGTTTGAAATGCTTCAATTGCTTAGGATTCATATACTCCTCGTCTTTGGCCTCTTTATAAGGCTCAAGTCCCGCAATTGAAAGCAGGCTTAGAGAAGATGTATTTACTTTTTGTTCCTTTTTCACAGCAATCCCCTTAAGTACAGATTATTTGCAAGCGGTAAACTATAGCAATAAATTAGCCGTTGGCAAATTTTTTTTAATTTTTTTTTGCTTAAATCGAAATAAAATGTGACAACTCTATGTTATTAATCGAAATAATCAATTATCCCACTTTTTTAATCCATTTTCGGGGCATTTCTTGACTAAGTCATACAAGTTATCGTTATCAGGTAAGACTAAGTCTGGAGCGATATCAAATAAGGGATAAAGAACAAATTCTCTTTTTTTCATATGGTAATGTGGAATGGTTAATCGTTCAGTGTTCATGATTAACTCATCATATAACAAAATATCAAGATCTAACGTTCTTGCTCCCCAACGATTTTCTTTGCGAACGCGCCCTTGTGATTGTTCAATCGATTGTAACTGATCCAATAATTCAATGGGCGATAAGGACGTTGATAGCTTAATTACGGCATTAAGATAATCATTTTGATCCTGAGGACCTAGCGGTTTACTCCGGTAAAAAGGTGAAACATCGATAACATGAGTCTTGGGTAATTGTTTTAAAGCTGTAATAGCCTGTTTTGCTTGCGCAAGGGGATCTTGTAAATTACTTCCTAAGGCAATATAACAAATTGACATAATAAAACTTGCTAGTTTCTGATATGGATAACTCAAAGGTGATTTAGTTTAACATATAAAATTTTACTCAAGAAAGCCTATATCAATGCAACTGTATAATCTAATGATTTTTAGTTATAAAAATATAATTTTATAATCTTTAATTTATTACTGGTTATCGGTTATTTTAATGAGTAAGTAAATCAAACCGTTTTAATGAGCAGCGAATGAATTTAGGCAAACAGTTGAGTTGTTTAATAAAAAATACACCGCTAATCACTGATCCTCACACAATTGAATGTGCGATTAATGGTGTGATTGATTATTTTGCATGTAGTTTACAAGCACGTGATGATAGTGATGCACAAAAGCTCTTGGCGTGGATAGCGGATGAAGGTGGGCATGCCCGATCTTGGCTGGTTGGGCAAAAAAAATTGGCAACAGCACGCCAGGCTGCCTTATTTAATGGCTATCAAGCGCACTGCTTAGATTATGATGATGTGCATGCTGATGTGCGAGGACATCCTTCGGCTGTTATTTTATCAGCACTGTTTGCCAGTATTCGATTAGACAACCGAAACGCGATTGATCTGAATGGACACCGGTTTTTAACCGCGTATATTATTGGTGTTGAAGTCATGGCTTTATTAGGTAAAAGCGTCAATCCACAGCATTATGAAAAAGGTTGGCATACAACTATTACGCTCGGGGCAATGGCAGCAACGGCAGCAATTTGTTATTTGTATGATAAGCCTTTTTTATCTCAAGCATTAGCATTAGCGGCAACTCAAGCGTCAGGAATGCGCTTACTCATGGGCACACCGATTAAATTTTTACATGCAGGATTAGCGGCTCAACAGGCGATCCAGTCTATTGCATGGTTAAGTATTGGGATATCGGCTGATAAAGATTTTCTCGATGACAAATTAGGGTTTCTAGCGGTTTATGGGCAAGGTAATGGTAATTTTAGATTAAATCAATGGGGCAAAAGTTGGAAGATCGCTAACCCTGGATTATGGTTTAAGACTTATTCTTACTGTTCTGCAGCTGCATATATAGCTGATGCGGGACAATTACTGTTTCAGCATCCACAATTTAATTGTCATGATATATCTCATATCACAATTTTCTTTGCACCACCGAACAGTGATGCCGCGCTAATTTATTCATCACCAACCCTAGCGGAACAGGGGCGATTTTCTGCTGAATATATTTTAGCGTTAACGCTATTGGGGATCCCACTTGATTTTGAACAATTTTCCTCAAATCCTATACCAAAGAATATCCATAAATTGATGCAAAAAATGCAACGTACCTATCAAACTCAAGATAGCTGTCAGATAGATGTTACCGCACAACCAGGCGCTTATACTGGACGCTATGTTGTGGTAGAGATTCATTTTAATTCTGGAAATACAATTTGTCAGCGGATTGATAGCCCTAAAGGTTCCCCAAACAATCCCTATACCAAGCTTGAGATGCAGTTAAAATTAAAAAAAGCAGTAGGGAACGAACAAAAAGCCGATAATTTAGTGAAAGATATCTATCAATTGGCTACAGGACTAAGCGTTGACCAATTTGTTAAACGACATTGGTTAACGCTTTAACCCTTTAAGCGATAGAATGATTTCTGACTTTTATTCAATGAACAAGGTATTCACTAAATTTCGAAATTAATATCGTCGCTTAATTGGCGCAAAAAGCGTTGCGTGAGGGCATGTTGTGGATTATCGATAACAGATTTAGCTACACCTTCTTCTATAATGATACCATTTGCCATAAAAATGATACGATCAGCGACATATTTGGCGAATTCCATTTCGTGCGTGACAATGATCATGGTAATGTTTTCTTTAGCAAGTTGTAACATGACTTGTAATACTTCGTGTACCCGCTCAGGATCGAGCGCTGATGTAGGTTCATCGAATAATAGTACATTGGGCCTCACCGCTAATGCACGAGCAATGGCAACCCGCTGTTGTTGACCTCCGGATAAAGTACTTGGGTACTGATTTGCATATTCGAGCATGCCTACATGGGTTAATAGTGATATGCCAAGCTCTTTAGCCTGATTTTTATTCATTTTTTTACCCACTTTAAGTGGATAGGTAATATTTTCTAACGCTGTTTTATTTTTAAATAAATTATAGTGTTGAAATACCATGGAAGATTGTTTACGTAAATTGCTTTCATCTTTATGGCTGTACTGATTACAATTAAGAACAACCTCACCGATACGAATTGTACCTGTATTGGGTTTTTCCAGTAAATTTAAACAACGTAATAATGTTGATTTTCCTGAACCAGAAGGACCAATAATAGCGACAACTTCGCCTTGTTTTACCTGCAAGTTAATATCTTTTAGCACTTCATTATCAGCAAACCGTTTAGATAAATGAGATACAGAAATCATTCCTTTGCTCCTTAACGATGATAGGGCTTGGTGAGTTTACGTTCTAACTGTTTTTGTATCCAAGAATAAGCAACAACAGTTAGCCAATAGACAATACCCACCGCTAAGTAGGTTTCAAAATAAAGAAAAGAGTTTGCCGTTAACATCTTCCCTGCGGCAAGTAATTCTTGCACACCAACAAAAAAAGCCACGGATGAATCTTTAAGTAAAGAGATAAACATATTACCAGTATTTGGCAGAGCGTTGACCATAGCTTGTGGCAATATTATGCCTCGATAAACTTGAAAGATACTTAAACCTGATGTAAGTCCTGCCTCTTTTTGACCAATATCGACTGATGTTAATCCTGCCCGAAAAATTTCGGCTAAATACGCTGAATATTTTAGGCTAAAGCAGATAATGGCCGCTGTAGTTGCGCCCATCTGTTTTAATGCAGGAAAAATTTGGGGTAAGCCATAATAGATAATAAATAGTAAAACAACTGAAGGGATCCCTCGAAATAGCGAAATAAACAGCGAAAAAATCGAATCGACAATAACAATGTTATTGTTTCTTACTAGTGCGATAGCGAGTCCTAAAACAATGGCGAAAATAATCGATACGATAGAAATAAAGAGTGTTACTGGCAAATAAGGTAAAATCTGCGGGAACACACCTAAAAAATAGTCTATGTTAAAATTCATGAGGTAATATCTTCGCCAAAATATTTAATTGATAGATTTTTCAATGTTCCATTTGCACGTAATTTTTCTAAAGCTTGATTGAATTTTTCACGTAGTGCTTTACCTTTTTCATCTTTACTAAATGGGAACGCTACTTGTTCGATAGTTATTGGTTCACCGACTAATTTAAACGGTAAATTTTTTCGTTTAATTTCAGCAAGTAAAATTGGTTTAGAATTTACATAACCGTCAACACGCTGATATTCAGTGTCATACATTGCGCCGTCTCTTGTTTCGTAAGTTTTAATTGTGACTTCATTATTTGGGAATGCTTTTTTCAAATTGTTAATGTGATTTGAACCCAGCACGCCAGCAATAGTTTTACCCTTAAAATCAGAAAGAGTATTAATGGTTTGATTATCTTTATGTGTAACTATTTGGCTACCATAAAAGCTGTAAGCATTGGAAAAATCGTATTTGGCTTGACGGGCCGGCGTTATTGCAACAGCATTGGCAATGGTATCTAATCGCCCTGAATCGAACTGCCCCATTAAGCCACCGAATTCAGCAATGACCCATTCAACTTGATAGCCTAACTCGTTAGCAATCGCTTGTGTCACTTCCACATCAAAACCAATTAACTTGCCGTCTTGTTTGAAGCCATTTGGATAGCTTTGTCCTGTCGAGCCAACTTTAATGACCTTTTGTTCTGTTGCTTGATTGGTCGCTTTATCATCACAACCAACTAGTAACGTCAAGCTTGCAAATAATACGGCCGATACTATCGTTTTTATTGTTCTCATCGTTAATTACTCCTTGATTTCCATTGAGTATAATTTTTATGATTAAGTATTTTTTCAAAATAAAGTGTAGTGTGATCTGGTGTTAAGTCAGCTTGACCAATCGGACGATAACCTTTATTGATATAAATTTGTGCTAACCAAGGATGATTTTGTGCAGTACCTAATGTAGCCGCAGGTAATTTTAATTGATTGATTAAAATTTGATTTTCTACCCAGTCCCATAATGCATTGCCATAGCCTTGACCTTTATATTGGGGATTGGTTGCAAACCAGCCTAAATGGGGTAAGCCATAAGGTCCAGGATTATTACCCCAAGGAAAGCGAATACTCAACGTTGATACTAATTCGCTATCTTTTTCAGTAACATACACCGCATTCGATTCAATGTGATTGGCAATGGTAAATCGGTCAACAGTCGCAGCGGCAAAATGAATGCCTAATTGACTGACTGCCTGATAGGCATTGTGTAATAACGTTTGATAAGCAGGAATATCATCATAAGTCATCAAGCGAAAAATCATATTAACACTCCGCTTTTATCCGCATAATCAATCACTTGCTGGACTTTTTCGGATGCTGATCCTAAGTAATTAATTGGATTTAACCAGTTTTCAAGCTCAGTATCGGTAAATTCTTGGTTCAAGTTGGGATCTTCTAATAATACCGCTTTAAAGGGGCGATGCTGTTCAAAAGCCTTCATTGCATTTTGATAAACTAAATGATGTGCTGTCTGTTTACCTAACCGTTTACCGATTTCAAACATGACCTTCTCTGACAGTAATAAGCCATTTTGTAATGACAAATTGGTGAGCATTTGTTCGGCATTGACTTTTAAACCTTTCAAAACAGCTAATGCTGTTTGTAATTGTGCAGAAATATAAAGGTTAATTTCAGGCAGGGCGATCCACTCAGCTCGCCAGCTCATGGCGTCACGTTCATGTTCAACTTTCATCGATTCATGAATTAGCGCCACACTTTTTAATAATGGCGCCGTTAAGCTGGCAAGACCTTCTAGTGCTGCTGGATTGCGTTTATGTGGCATGGTCGTTGAGCCAATTTTTCCGTCTGAAAAAGGCTCTTCTACCTCATTAATTTCAGTACGCATTAAATTATAAAATTCATTACCAATTTTACCGAGTGTGCCGCTGATTAAGGCGATGACTGATGCGTATTCTGAAAACCGATCACGAGCTGCTTGCCAGCCAATATTCGGAGTATTAAGACCGAGTAAGGTTAATGCCTGCTGTTCAATTTTCGGCCCTAGCTCACCCATTGATGCATAGGTACAAATTGCGCCACTGATATTACCGACCAGTACTCGTTGTTTAATTTCATTTAACCGTTGTAAGTGGCGAACAAACTCATCTAACCAAACTGCAAGCTTAAAGCCAAACGTTGTTGGAAGTGCTTGCATACCATGAGTACGCCCAACCATCGGTAAATATTGATATTGTTTGGCTAACCGTTTGAGTTCATTCGCGATCAGTTTGGTATCACGCTCAATTATTGCAAATGATTGTTTTAGTTGTAAAACTGTCGCCGTATCAACAATATCTTGGGTCGTTGCGCCATAATGAATAAATTGACCTGCTTCGCCGACTTGTTTTTGCAGTGCATTGATAGTTGACATTAAGGAGTGTTTGGCTTTAGCGGCCTCATCGGCTATTTGTTCAATAGATAGTTGAGAAGCATCGGCTTTTTCAATAATTGCATCAGCAACCTCGCGTGGTATCACACCCAGTTCACCTTGTGCTTGCGCCAGGGCGACTTCAACTTGTACTTGTTTTTCTAAACGATGTTGTTCTGACCAAATGGCGCGCATTTCACTCGTGCCAAAATTATTACCTAAAATCAAAAAATCTATAACGTGTGATGCCACTAAATCACCCTCAATAATTATTCTCTACTCTGTTTAATAATTATTCATAATAATTCGATCATCGTCTAATAATCAGTTTGTCTATTGTTATAACTAAAAGGAATATCGTGTTATGTGTTGTAGTAGAGAAGATATTTTAAGAAGCAATATTGTGAATAATGGCACGATAATTATGGATGGATGTTATACAATGCCTTAAAAGGTCAGAAAGTAGTGCTATCAAGCCGCTATATTTTCAGTAATATGGTGCAGTTGCTAAAAAATCGGTAGGTGATACTAATTTTATCTTATGAAAGATTGAATTAATTCACCCCAATTTTATAGCAAAATAAATTTTATAAAACCTCTACAATTGATTCACACAGTCTTGACATGTTATCTAACGTCATGCCTGCAACGTTAATTCGTCCTGAATTGACAATATAAATGCCATAATCGTTACGCAATTTTAGTACTTGTTCTTCACTTAAACCACTAAATGAGAACATACCATTTTGTTTAGCGATGAAACTAAAATCTTGGTTAGCGCCTTTTTCTTGTAAGGTTTTGACAAATAATTGACGCATACGGTGAATACGTTGTCGCATATTGGTTAATTCATCTATCCATTCTTCTTTTAATTCATCATTGTTTAAAATATAAGAAACGATTTTTGCACCATGCGCAGGTGGATTTGAGTAATTTGCTCGAATAATGGTTTTGACTTGGCTAAAAGCGCGATCGGCAATTTCACTATCGGCAGCAATTAAGGTAAATGCGCCAACGCGTTCGTTATACAGGCCAAAGTTTTTTGAATAAGAACTAGCAATCAGTAGTTCTGGTTGACTTTCGACAAACAACTTTAATCCGTAAACATCTTCTTCAATGCCTTGACCAAAACCTTGATAAGCCAGATCAAAAAGCGGTAACCAACCATTTTTTAAGGCTAAATCGGCAATGGCTTGCCATTGTTCTGTGGTCGGATCAATGCCTGTCGGATTATGGCAACAACCATGAAATAGCACAGCTTCACCAGCTGCAACTAGACTTAAATCACTCATCATTGCATCAAAATTAAGTTCATGGTTTTGTGGGTCATAGTAATGATATTCACGCACTTCAAGCCCTGCTGTTTGGAATACACTGCGATGATTTGGCCAAGATGGATTACTGACCCAAACTCGTTTTACTTTAGTTCGGCGTGCTAAAAAGTCGGCCATAATTCGTAATGCACCCGTTCCACCCGGCGCTTGCGCGGTTCTTGCACGTTCATTTTCACGACCAAACAGAAGTTTTTGAGTTGCTACGTTAAAAGCATTGACACCATCAATAGGTAAATAACTTTTGGTCGTTTCATCAGTTAATAAAAAGTGTTCTGCTTTTTTTACACTTTCTAAAATAGGTGTTTTAGTTGTTTCATCTTTGTAAACACCAACGCTAAGATTAATTTTGTTAGTGCGTTCATCTTTATTATAAAGATCTGCTAATCCTAAAATGGGATCGGCGGGAGCTGCTGTTAAATTTTCAAACATAATTCACCTATCTGATCTAATGACTTTCAATGCATTATATACACATTATTTTGTAAGATACAATTTCGATAATAGTTAATTTTGTCTATTATCTATATAATTAATGCGTTATTGGTATACAATTATTGTTTAACAAGTAACAATTAATTTATTTAAAAAAGCGGTTAAATCCTGACTTAACGTTGTCAATTCTCCACTAATCAAATCCTCTTTGACGACTTCCCCTGTTAAATTATTTATTGCAATAATTTCGGTACTGTCATTGGTTGACGCAATAAAAATAGTGGGGATCCTTTTTAATTTTTTTTGTTGGGTTAGATGCGCAATTAAATTTTGTTCCAGATTCGAAAAATCATCATCATTCCAAGCTTGTATTAAGAGTAATTCAATATTGTCAAAGATTGCACTCATATTGCCAGCATATTGGCTACCATAAAAAAGATGAGCACTTGGGTGTAATTTAAGACCAACGACTTGTTCAATAATCATTAGATTTTTCGGTGGCTGTAATAAAAAAGGTTGCCAATAAACCGATAAATTTTGGGTTTTTATGATACAAGGAGAGGGCAGAGCGTGGAGTTCGTCATTGTGCGGCGCGCCATCAAATTGATGTATCCAACGTGAAGTAAATTCGACTAATGCATTTTTTTCACAATTATTCATAAAGTAAGGTGTTCTCTTTAACCATTGTTTGACAGTCATTATACTCAATCGATTTAGATATGCACTAAGCGAGTGAGCTTTGATTCTCGATTTTGTGTTATCAATCACAGAATAAAAAAACTGTAAAAATATTTCAGGTTATTATGATGTTTTAGTATAAAGTATATTGGGAATAAGCTTAGTTTTTGACTATTGACTCAACAGTATTTATAAGGCATTTAAAATAACTTGCTAACTATCTATAAAATTTGAAGTTTAATTTACTTGCTATCCTTTGCTGAAACGTTAATAATAAGACAGGATTTTTTATCCTTGTAATGCAGCAATGGCGTTAGACATTACAATTTATCAAAAATAAAATAGCGTAAGTAGAATCATTATAATTAAATAATATGTTTATTTTAAACAATCACATAAAGATTTAGTTTGTTAGCCAAGGTCGATAACCTCACTGCGGTTTGCAAATTAACCAAAGTAATAATATCGATGAATTATATGTTTAGGAATAGTTCAAAAAGTATGCAAGATTTTTGAATTCTAATGATGCCTAAAATTTTGTATAGATATTGTGTAACAGATATTGGATTCACATAAAATAATAACAAAAATAACACAACTAAAATAATGAATACCGTATCAAAATATTTAGTTAAGTACCATTAATGATCATTGTGAAAATAAGCACTTATTAATAGTAAGGTTCTACCTACAATTAATTAAGATTAATTAAGAGTGTAGAATAATGAAAAGAATGCTAATCAACGCAACCCAGCAAGAAGAGCTGCGTGTTGCTCTTGTTGATGGCCAACGCTTATATGATTTAGATATCGAAAGTCTTGGGCATGAGCAAAAAAAGGCCAATATTTATAAAGGCAAAATTACTAAAATTAATCCAAGTTTGGAAGCGGCTTTTGTTTCTTATGGTGGTGAACGTGATGGATTTTTACCCCTAAAAGAGATTGCTGATAGCTATTTCCCCTCTAATGTGACTGGTCGTCGAAGTATTAAAAATTTACAAGAAGGCCAAGAAGTTTTAATTCAAATCGAAAAAGAAATTCGTGGCAAAAAAGGTGCAGCGCTTACCACTTACATTAGTTTAGCGGGAAGTTATTTAGTTTTAATGCCAAACGATCCTCGTGCAGGTGGGGTTTCACGACGAATAGAGGGTGAAGAGCGAGCCGATTTAAAACGGATTATTGATGCGATTGAAAAACCTAAAGGTATGGGCGTTATTGCTAGAACTGCTGGTGTAGGTAAAAGCCAAGAAGAGTTACAGCAAGATTTAGATGCATTAGTTAACTATTGGACAGCGATCCAAAACGAATCGAAAAATCATCCAGCGCCGAGCCTAATTCATAAAGAAAGTGATATTATTACTCGGGCATTTCGTGATTATTTGCGTGATGATGTGGGCGATATCTTAATTGATAACCCTAAAGTGCTTGAAATTGCTAAAAAACGGCTTGTTGATTTAGGGCGAGTAGAATATGTTAGCCGATTAAAACTTTATGATGGTGATGTGCCGTTATTTAATCATTTCCAAATCGAAGGACAAATTGAATCAGCATTCCAGCGAGAAGTTCGCTTACCTTCTGGTGGTTCGATTGTTATTGATGCAACCGAAGCTTTAACCGCGATAGATATTAACTCAGCCAAATCAATCCGTGGTAGTGATATTGAAGAAACCGCGTTTAATACTAACCTTGAAGCCGCAGAGGAAATCGCCCGTCAGTTACGTTTGCGCGATTTAGGTGGGTTAATTGTTATCGATTTTATTGATATGACCCCAATTCGTAACCAACGCGAAGTTGAAAATCGTTTAAAAGAAGCGATGAAAACTGACCGTGCAAGGATTCAAACCACTCGTATTTCGCGCTTTGGTTTACTTGAAATGTCACGTCAACGTTTAAGTCCTTCATTACGAGAAGCCACGCATCATATCTGTCCTCGCTGTCAAGGGACGGGTACGGTTCGTGATAATAATTCATTATCACTTTCTATCTTGCGATTAATCCAAGAAGAGGCAATGAAGGATAATACTGTTCAGATTGATGTAATTGTTCCTGTTCCTATTGCCAGTTATTTACTTAATGAAAAACGTCGCGCCATCACTAATATTGAAAGAATGCACCCAGATGTGAAAATTGTCATAGCAGGTGATGAAGAGATGGAAACGCCACTTTATAAAGTGATTCGTAAACGAAGTGGCGAAGAGACTGATGTACTAAGTTATAATCTGCCTAAATTGATCCGTGAACTTGAAGAAGAGGAAGAAGATCAGGCAACGGAAGTGGTTGTTGAACAAGCGGTCTTATCAGGTCCTAAAGTCGAAGCTAGTACCATTACAAAAGTTAAGGTTGAAACTAAAAAAGCTGAAAATTCAGGAAGCTTTTTCGGTGGGTTATTCGGTAAGATACGCCAATTATTTGCAGGTGAAAAAGAAAAACCACAGCCAGAAGTCAAACCTCAACCGGCCAAACGACGCGATAATCAGCGTTCAAATAACAGGCGTCAACGTAATAATCGTCAAAATAATACCGTCAATAACGCCAATAATGAGTTAGTGACAACGCCATCTTCTTCTGAAGCTGTAGTAAAAGAAGCGAGTAATAAAACTAATCATCGTCGAAGTAAACAAAATAGTCATGCAAATTCGGCAACTACTGTTAATGCAACGAAAGCAGATAAAGTGGCGAACGAAACAGCACCAAGTAAGCCAAAAGAGGTTAAACCAAGACGACAACAGCGCACATTAACCAAAAGCGTTCGCGTGAAAAATGTTGAGACAATTACTCAACATCAAATTGAAAGCGGAACAACAAATGAAAGAGTGATTATTCCAACTTTATTGTTGCCAGTTATTGCCGCTGAACCAACGGATAATAATGTTATTGCTGATGTACAACCTAAACGCCAACGACGTACATCAAGGCATTTACGTATGAACGGTCAACGTAATAAGCGACGAGTTAAAAATACTGAACTTAAGCAGTCACCAATGCCGTTGCCATTTGCTGCGGCATCATTAGAATTAGCTTTAGGACGCGTATCGATTGATTATAGTCAATTGACTCAGGATGAACCTAATGCTGCTGTGGCAGTGATACCTTCATTATTATTGCCGATTATTATTAAAGAAGATCAAGTAGCAAGTGATGGTGCAGTGGTTAATGATACGGTGTCAGTATCGAATCAACCTGAAGGTAATTTGCAGTTTGATTTTAATGATATCGAACAAAATACCAATGAGAGTAAATTGGATAATACAATTACGCATTCAACCGGCTACTCTTCGTCAGTGATGACAAAAGCCCCTGCACCTGATTATGTGATATCGGAAACGGGTATAAAATCACGTCAAGAAGCGGATTATCAATATCAAGGAAAAGGTAATGCTGGCGGTTTAAGTGCGCAAGATCATGCTTATGCCGCAGCAAGTAAACCGGTTATACCTGATTAATCAATCAACTAAATAAAACACGGTAATAGCTACTACCGTGTTTTATTTATACTAGCGATAAAGATAAACAATGATTATCTATATTTTCAAAAAAATAGTGACGTTTTTATTTATTATCTGCGTATTGGCTCAGATTAGCTTCTGTTTAGTCTATTTTGCGCCTAATTCAATGTTTAATTTCAATAGTCTAAGTTTTGTTGATGCCTACAGTGCTTTTTTTAAGCAATTGCTTCAAGGGCAGTTTAAATTGATAACAGGTGAAACTGTGCCGTTTTTTCATACACTGTTGGCAACATTTGAACTTTGTATTTTGGCTTTATTGGTCGCTTTGTTTGTTGGATTACCTTTAGGTATCTTTCTGGGTTTAAGCAATATTAACTGGTTAAATACCGCCATTCGTTTAGTGAGTTTATTGCTATATTCTTGCCCAATCGTTATGCTGGTTATCATTATTATGTACTTGTTATCGCCTACTTGGTCGGTATCAATGAATTTTAATGTATCACCATCTATTACTGGTACCTCTTTGTTGGATATATTAATTTCATCTAAAAAAGTCAAATTACCCGCTCTGCTTGATCAGTTGCATTATTTGTTATTGCCTATCATTATTTTAGCCATTCAACCGAGCATTATGACGATTCAGTTAGTCAGTCAAAATGTTAAAAGTACTTCACGACAAAATTATATTAAAATGGCGATAATTCGGGAGCGATCACCTTTTAAAATTTTACGTCGCCATTTGTTACCTAATTCCATTCCTGCGACAATTCCACAATTGACTTACAATACAACAACACTATTATTTTCAACGATGGTGATTGAAATTCTATTCAATCGAGTGGGATTAGGGCAATGGGTGATGATTGCTTATCATCACCATAATTATTTTATTATTTCTATTGCGATTCTTGCTTGTGGTACTGTAATAAGCCTACTCACCTTATTAGGCGATATTACGGCAATTGCTATCTATCCTTTGCGCCATAAGGAACACTATGTCTAAGGTTGCACAATTATTTAAAAACATAAAATTATGCTTTAATCGATTGCATAGTAATCTTTATTCAATTGTCGGATTTTATGGCATATTAGCTATCGCTTTTGTGGCGTTATCAACGAAGTGGTTTTTTCATGCCAATTTAAATCCTATTTATCCAACATTATTACCGCCAGCTTGGTGGGCAAATGGGGATTTGAATCATATTTTAGGTACCAATGCTAATGGGCAAGATATTTTTGATTATCTGCTTATTGGATATCGTTCCACAATATCAATGACACTAAAAGCGGTATTTTATGTGGTAGTAATTGGTGGTTTAATTAATTACCTTATGTTTTTTGTTTCGTTTATACGCCCATTTGTCATATTTATTTTTCGATTTTGTATGGTAGTTCCACCACTATTAGGTGTGATTGTCATTAGCTTATTATGGGAAGATGATATCACCAATATGTTATTTGTCGTTGGCTTATCCTATACGCCACGTTTTATTTATAATATTCATCAACGGGCGATTAATGAATGGAATAAAACTTATATCACGGCATATCGTCTTGATGGCTTATCGCCATTTTCAATTTTAAATCATTATATTTTACCTAATATTTTACCTGTATATTTGACTGAGATTGTCTCGCTATTTGGTTCAATTATTTTAGCCATAACGACTATCACTTTTTTAGGCTTTGCCAACGATCTTTCACGCCCAGATTTAGGTATGATGATGTTTAAAATGAAAGATATTATTGATAGTAATTATTTAGCATTTCTAGCTCCAGGTTTAGCGGTGTCTGCGACAATTACGTTTGTTTATCTATTCAATTTTGGTTTATATGGCCGTCGAGCAGGACATTAATTATGGCTTTGTTAGATATTCGCAATTTAACCATTGAATTTATCACCCCAGATGGACTATTACGCGCGATAGATCGTGTTAATTTGAAATTATCAGAAGGTGAAATTCGTGGATTAGTGGGTGAATCGGGTTCAGGTAAAAGTCTGATTGCTAAAGCTATTTTGGGTGTGACGAATCATAATTGGAAGATTTCAGCCGATCGTTTTTATTTTAATGATATTGATTTACTTAAACTAACGACAAAGCAACGTCGCAAGGTCATTAGCGCACATATTTCGATGATATTTCAAGAACCACAATCTTGTTTAGATCCGTCTATGAAAATTGGCCAGCAATTAGTTGATGCAATTCCAAGGCGAACGTTTAAAGGACATTGGTGGCAGCGGCTATTTTGGCGCAAAAATCGTGCAGTTGAATTACTGCACCGAGTAGGGATTAAACACCATAAAGAGATATTAAAATCTTACCCGTTTGAATTAACAGAAGGTGAGTGTCAAAAAGTCATGATTGCTATTGCGTTAGCCAATCAACCTAAACTATTAATTGCGGATGAACCAACTAATGCGATGGAAGCAACCACAGAAGCGCAGATATTTAGATTACTTGCCAGTATGAATCAAAATATTGGTACGACGATTTTACTTATTAGTCATGATTTACAGATGGTCACCAGATGGACCGACCGGATCAATGTTCTTTATTGTGGGCAAACGGTTGAAATTGCTGACAGCGAAGATTTAATTAAATCGCCTTATCATCCTTATACTCAAGCTTTAATTTATGCTATTCCTGATTTTGGTAAAGCTATGCCACACAAAAGCCCATTAAATACACTTCCGGGTGTAATTCCATCACTCGAACACTTACCTATCGGTTGTCGTTTAGGTCCACGATGTCCTTATGCTCAAAAAAAATGTATTCAAGCACCTGACCTTATCTCGATAAAAGATCATTCTGTTGCTTGTCATTTTCCGTTAAATATGGATGAGTAGTTATATAAAATAGGAACAGATCATGAATCCAATACTGAAAGTGCGTAATTTATCGAAGCGTTTTAAAATACCTAAAGGCTTGTTGGGTACGCTGCTAATTAATGCTGTTAATCCGGTATCTTTTTCGTTAAATGAAGGAAAAACGTTAGCCATTATTGGGCAAAATGGATCGGGAAAATCGACGTTGGCTAAAATGTTGGTTGGTATGATAAAACCAGATAGTGGCGATATTTGGCTTGACGGTAATAAGGTTGAATATGGCGATTATCATTATCGCTGTCAACTTATTCGCATGATATTTCAACATGTTGAAAGTTCGTTTGATCCAAGATTACGCATTGGTCAATTGTTAGAAATACCTTTAAAACATAATACTAAATATAATGCCTATGAGCGTGAAAGATTAATTAGTGATGTATTAAAACAAGTTGGGTTATTACCTGAGCATGCTGCTTATTATCCTTCGGTTATGGCGGCGGGGCAAAAACAGCGAGTCGCATTAGCTAGGGCATTAATATTAAAACCTAAAGTCATTATTCTTGATGAAGCTTTGGCGGCGTTAGATATTTCAATGCGTTCTCAAATTGTTAACTTAATGTTATCACTACAAGCCGAGCATAATATTTCTTATGTTTATGTCACACAAGATATTGGTATGATGAAGCATATTAGTGATGAAATTTTAGTTATGCATAATGGGGATGTTGTTGAGTATGGTAACACAGCAGAAGTGTTAGCATCGCCGTTAAGCGATATTACCCAAAAATTAATTAATAGTTATTTTGGTGAAGCGTTAACCGCAGATAGCTGGCGAACTGATACCCGAGCTTTTTAACGTGTATTGATTTTTCTTATATCATCTTTAGCTCGATAAGCTTTCATCTATCCTATAATAACGGTTAACTATTCTCATGATTTTTTGTGAATTATGTTAGCTAATTGATTAAATAAAAATCTCGACAAATAATATAAAACACTCTATATTTAGCTATATGGATTTCTAGACGTCTATTTTAGGTGTTTAAAAATAACTCATTGTTTTTAGGAGCTTTTGTTATGCCAATTTGTATTCCTGACTCATTACCTGCGGTTGATGTATTACGTAATGAAAATGTATTTGTTATGACTTCATCTCGGGCCAATACTCAAGAAATTCGTCCACTCAAGCTTCTTTTTCTTAATTTAATGCCTAAAAAAATCGAGACTGAAAATCAATTTTTACGCTTACTTTCCAACTCATCTTTACAAGTTAATATCCAGCTATTACGTATTGATCAACGCGAATCAAAAAATACACCGGCTGAGCATTTAAATAGTTTTTATTGTGATTTTGATAATATAAAAGATCAGAATTTTGATGGGCTTATTATTACCGGTGCGCCATTAGGCAAAGTTGCATTTTCAGATGTTGTTTATTGGCCTAAATTGACTGAAATTATCAAATGGGCGAAAGATCATGTGACTTCCACCTTATTTGTTTGTTGGGCGGTACAAGCAGCGTTAAATGTTTTATATGATTTGCCAAAATTTACACGCACCCAAAAACTATCTGGGGTTTATCAGCACCAAATCGCTCAGCCTAATGCCATTTTAACACGCGGTTTTGACGATACTTTCTTAGCCCCTCATTCGCGTTATGCTGATTTTCCTGTTGATAAAATTAAACATTACACTGATTTAACCATTTTGGCAGAATCTGAGATAACCGGACCATATTTAATGGCAACAGCCGATAAACGTATGGCGTTTGTGACTGGCCATCCGGAATATGATTCTTTCACGTTAGCTAATGAATATTTTCGTGATTTAAAAGCCGGTATTAATCCACAAATACCTTATAACTATTTTCCTGACAATAATCCTGAGTTAGCCCCTAAAGCGACATGGCGTAGCCATGCTTATTTATTATTTAGTAATTGGCTGAACTATTACGTTTATCAATTAACACCATATGATTTAACCACACGTAATTTAACTATTGATGATTAAGTGAAAATAAATCATGTCTTCATTTAAAGAAATAGTAATAAATTAACTGGTTTGGTGTTAATCATTCACTATCTATGTAATGTCGTTTGATGTCTATTTTATAAATTGAATTTTTCTGTCATTGGGTGGGATACGAGATGGGTAGAAAACAACTTTGATTTTTATGGGATAGCACCTTAATTAATTGGGTATTTCCGTTTTTTTACCTCGGGTCTATGCAGAAATTATCCATGATAAATCGATTGGTGAAACGCTAAATTTCCATACACCTCACTTAGGTTTCATCGCTGGCGCGTTAACTAATGGCATGAGTCAATTTGTTATCTTGTATATACCTATAGTGAAGGCAAGTAAGTTTAGTAAAATACTGCAAAAAGTCGGCGCATGGGGCAAAGGGATGATAGGTAGCCGGTGGTGTCACCGATTTTGTGGTATTTGATCCCCATTAAGAACGCTGTCAAACTCAGTACAAGAACTTCCCGAACTTCGCAACCCAAAAACTGAATATTTGGTAAGCCAAGTCAGAAGACAATGTTGCAGAAGGAAGATTGAAAAATTGTTTGAAAGGACCATTAGATAGCGCTTTTTATAAATTTTTAGCGTGATTAATTTAAAAATAAAAGATAAAAGATCCTTATCTTGCATCATGTTAGTCATAGTTATATTATGGTTAGTAATGCTATATTATTTAAGGAATTTATTATGTTAAAGTCAATTGATCCAACTACTACTTCCGCTTGGAAGTCACTGCAAACAAGCTACCAAAAACACCATAATAAAACTATTGCACAGATCTTAAAAGATGAACCTAATCGTGTTAAAAAACTCAGTATTCCATTTGAAGATGAATTTTTGGTCGATTTATCAAAAAATCGTGTGACACAAGAGACATTGGACATTCTCTACAAATTGGCGCAAGAATGTGATTTAAATAGCGCAATTAAAGCGATGTATAGTGGTGAAAAAATTAACCGTACTGAAAACCGTGCTGTTTTACATGTAGCATTGCGTAATGTAGAAAATAACCCGATCTATGTCGATGGAAAAAATGTCATGGATGATGTTAATGCCGTACTGGCAAAAATGGCGTCATTCAGTAAAAAAGTGATTAGCGGTGAGTGGAAAGGTTATACCGGTAAAGCAATTACCGATGTTGTCAATATTGGTATTGGTGGTTCGGATCTTGGTCCACATATGATTACAGAAGCTTTACGCCCTTATAAAAATCATTTAACCATGCATTTTGTATCGAATGTTGACGGTACGCATATTGTTGAAGCGCTCAAAGGATTAAATCCTGAAACAACCTTATTTTTAGTTGCATCTAAAACGTTTACTACCCAAGAGACCATGACCAACGCGCAAACTGCACGTAAATGGTTACTTGATGCTGCAAAAGATGATAAAGCGGTTGCATTACATTTTGTCGCGTTATCAACTAACGCCAAAGAAGTTGAAAAATTCGGCATTGATACGGCAAATATGTTTGAATTTTGGGACTGGGTCGGTGGGCGATACTCATCGTGGTCAGCAATCGGGTTATCGATTGTTTTATCCATTGGATTTGATAATTTCAAACAATTTTTAGCTGGCGGTCATGCTATGGATAAACATTTCCAAAGTGCGCCAATTGATAAAAATATTCCTGCATTACTCGCGTTAATAGGGCTTTGGTACAATAACTTTTGTGGTGCTGAAACCGAAGCTATTTTACCTTATGATCAATATATGCATCGCTTTGCTGCTTATTTTCAACAAGGAAATATGGAGTCAAATGGTAAAAGTGTTGATCGTAATGGTAATAAAACAACGTATACGACTGGTCCAATCATTTGGGGTGAACCAGGAACCAATGGGCAACATGCGTTTTATCAACTCATTCATCAAGGTACTAAGCTCATCCCTTGTGATTTTATCGCACCAGCTATCAGCCATAATCCGGTTGGGGACCATCATCCAAAATTGTTATCTAACTTTTTTGCTCAAACAGAAGCATTGGCTTTTGGTAAGACAGCGCAGCAAGTTGAACAAGAGTTTATTGCAGCAGGTAAACGTTTAGATGAAGTTAAATCCGTTGTGCCATTTAAAGTATTTGAAGGTAACAAACCGACTAATTCAATTTTAGTGAAAAAAATTACGCCTTATACTCTCGGTGCATTAGTTGCGATGTATGAACATAAAATCTTCACACAAGGTGTTATCCTTAATATATTTAGTTTTGATCAATGGGGCGTTGAACTTGGCAAGCAGTTAGCGGGTCGAATTTTACCTGAATTGGCTGATGATAAGCCGGTAAGTTCTCACGACCAATCAACCAATAACTTAATTAATCAGTATAAAAAGTGGCGTTAATCTGATTTTATTGATTCAATATAGTTGAATCAATAAAAAACCTTCAGTTTTTGGACTGAAGGTTTTTTTTATAGCTAACAAGATAAGTAATTACTTCTTAACTCGCATTATTGGTGTTTTTCCTGCTTCGACAGTGCCCGATAATTTAGTTAGTTCGGCAATGGTTTCCATGTTGGAAATGACAACCGGTGTTAAGACTGATTTTGCTTTACTTTCCAGTAATGGTAAATCAATCTCTATAATTGTATCACCTACTTTAACTTGCTGACCTTCTTCAGCTATACGTGTAAAACCTTCACCTTTAAGTTCTACTGTATCAATACCAAAATGCACAAAAAGCTCAATACCTTCGTCTGATTCGATGGCGAAAGCATGATTGGTCTCGAAGATTTTGCCAATTTTACCACTTAATGGCGCAACAATTTTATTCCCAGAAGGTTTGATTGCAACACCATCACCGACAATTTTTTCAGCAAAAACCACATCAGGTACATCTTCGATTTTGACAATTTCACCACTTAGTGGCGCAATAATTTCGATGCTATTTTTACTATCATCGGACACAAATTGCTTTATTTTATCGAACAGTCCCATCGTTGTCTCCTAACAAATTTGCTTTTCAGCGGTATAAGTTTGTATTAAATCAAGAATTTCTTTAGCTGTTGCTTTTTCTAATGCTGTATCTGCAAATTTTTTCGCTTCTTGGTAATTAGTATTACGAATTAATTTTTTAATTTTCGGAATAGATACCGCACTCATACTGAATTCATCAAGCCCCATACCAAGTAATAAGATAGTGGCTCTTTCATCACCAGCAAGCTCACCACACATACCTGTCCATTTACCTTCTTGGTGAGACGCATCGATAACTTTCTTAATTAAAGTTAATACCGATGGTGAAAGTGGATTATAAAGGTGTGAAATAAGCTCATTACCACGATCAACGGCTAATGTATATTGTGTTAGATCATTAGTACCAATACTAAAGAAATCAACTTCTTTCGCTAAATGATGTGCAATTACCGCAGCAGCTGGCGTTTCAATCATGACACCAATTTCGATATTTTTATCGAATGCTTTACCTTCTGCATTTAATTGTTCTTTTAGAATATTGATTTCTGATTTTAATAAACGAATTTCTTCAACAGAAATAATCATTGGGAACATAATGCGGAGTTTACCAAATGCTGATGCACGTAAAATAGCGCGCAACTGAGCATGAAGTATTTCTTTTCTATCTAAGCAAATACGAATCGCTCGCCAGCCTAGGAATGGATTCTCTTCTTTTGGAAGATGCATATAAGGAACATCTTTATCACCACCAATATCCATAGTACGGACGATGACAGATAAACCATTAGTGGCTTGTGCTACTTCTTTATACGCTTTAAATTGTTCTTCTTCATCAGGATAACTTTCACGATCCATGAATAAAAATTCAGTACGATAAAGACCAACACCTTCATAACCATTACGTTCTGCACCAGCGATATCGCGTACGGTACCAATATTGCCACAAATTTCCACTTGATGCCCATCAAGGGTAACAGCTGGTAAATCTTTCAATTTAGCGAGTTCTTCTTTGTCGGCAAGATATTTTGCTTGAACTTGTTTTAGCTTTTCTTGAGTTGAATGATCCGGATTGATGTAAATTGCATTGTTGATGGCATCTAAAATTACAAAATCACCTTGTTTGATTTCTTGTGTTGCATTAGATGTCCCCACGATTGCTGGAATTTCTAATGAACGAGCCATGATTGATGTGTGTGAAGTGCGTCCACCTGCATCAGTGATGAAGCCTAACACCATTTCTAAATTTAATTGAGCGGTTTCAGAGGGTGTAAGATCCGTTGCAACTAAAATACAAGGTTGGCTTATTGCACTTAAATCGACAATTTCGATGCCTAAAATATTTTTTAGTAATCGTTTACCAATATCACGAATGTCTGCTGCACGTTCTTTTAGATATTCATCGTCTAAATTTTCAAGCTCTTTTGCTTGTGCTTCAAATACAGATTGTACTGCCGCATCGGCGCTTGAGTGTTTACTTTCGATTCGTGAAATAACTTCTTGTTCAAGATCTTCATCTTCAAGAAGCATAATATGACCTTCAAAGATAGCCGCTTTATCTTCACCTAATGTTGATTTAGCTCGTTCCATGATAGCGTTAAGTTGCTCGCTAGACTTTTGACGAGCTTCTTTAAAACGTTCAATTTCTGCATCGATTTTGTTATCAAGAATTTGTTTATTATTAATAACAATAGGCTCTTCTTTTAATAATAACGCTTTTGCAAAAGCGATACCGGGAGAAACAAGTATACCTGATACCATAACATTTAATCCTTATTCAATTTTAAAACTGTTCATAGCTAATTGGGAGTTATTATTCTAATTCTGGAATTAATTTTACTAGATGATGTACTGCTTCTTTTTCATCTTCGCCTTCAGCAGAAATTGTAATTGTTGTTCCTTGTGTTAATCCTAAAGTTTGTAATTTAAATAAACTTTTAGCACTTGCGCTCTTACCATTGGATGTAACTGTAATTTCAGAGTTAAAGTTTTTTGCTTCTTTGACAAATTGTGCAGCAGGACGGGTATGAAGACCATTCGATGCAGTAATTGTGACATCTTGCTTGTACATAGTTATTTTTACTCCCAAAAATATTATCATTTACGCGAACAATATAAATAAAAACTGCCAGAAACGCCAGTAAGATTTAATATAACTTTGAAACAGTTAATATTATTTTTAGTAATACCTCAAGATTAGTCATATTTTATCAATATTGGTAAATTCGAGTGATCTTATCACTACACTTTTTGAATTCAACTTGCCCATGAACACCATGTTTAATGTTTTCAAAAACGGCCTCTTCGCTACCATCATGCTTTGAAATTTTAATTTCTTGCTCACAGAATGTTTCAAATCGTTGCAGTTCTTGTTCACTCGTTCCTAATTTATAATGGTTTGGTAAATCTTGGCTTTTTACATAGGTATGGGTTTTATCACGTAGATCGAGAATAATAACACCTTTGTTTGATGACCATGAACTACAGGCTGTTAATGTTAAAGCAAACGTGATAAATAGCAGGGGAAATTTGATGAATAAACTTGCAATGTTCAAAATAATTCCTTTATAAAGCTTGGTAACCTGTTTATTATTTATAACTAGGTATGAATTATATACTAATTATTAGTGAAAGTGCAGGGTGCATTTTATTGACGTGACAAGATCAGGGTGGGGTAATGACTGATACTATTAACTATGACGAATTAAATCGTCAATTAATCGAATGTAACATTGGGATTAATGCTGCTGAATTACATGGTTTTATATCCGGGATTTTAGCGGGTGGTAATCATGATGAAAGTTGGCGTCCATTAGTCAAGGATATGTTAAATAATGGAGAGGCGATTGCAGAACCATTAGAGCAACAAATTAAAAAGCTTTATGATTTAACCAAACAGCAATTTTCTAATGAAAATTTTGAGTTTGAGTTATTACTTAGTGAGCATGATCTGTTTTCGCAGATCGATGAATTAGTTGGTTGGGTTAATCATTTTTTACTGGGAATAGGTTTAGTTCAACCAACGATTAACCGATTAAAAGGTGATGTTGGCGAAGCGATTTATGATTTACGTCAAATAGTCAAGCTTGGTTATGATGAAAATGAGGATCAGCAAGAACTTGGTTTTGCTTTTGAAGAAATTAAAGAGTATGTCCGTATCACCTCAATGTTGTGCTACGATGAATTTAATGAATCAGATATTGTACCGACTATTCATTAATTGGAATAATCATTTCTTTTTAGGATCATTAAAATGATAGATACAGATATTAAAACTGAACTGTGTAATCGTCGTGAAACATTACTTGCTAAAATGGCAACCAATAGTGTGGCACTTTTCTTTGCAGCGCCAGAAGTTGTTCGAAGTAACGATACGCATTACCCTTATCGGCAAAATAGTGATTTTTGGTATTTTACTTGTTTTAATGAGCCAGAAGCGGTTTTTGTAGTAATTAAACAACATGATAATCAGGCACGTTATGTCTTATTTAATCGAAAAAAAGATCCTTTAGCTGAAACATGGACCGGTTATCGTTTAGGGCAAGCGCTTGCTTTAGACACAGTTTGGGTCGATGAGGCTTATTGTTTTGATAGCATTAATGCTAATTTACCTAAAATCTTGAAGGGAAAAGATATCGTTTATTATGCCGATGAGCAGTATCAATACGCGGATAAGATTATTAAAAAAGCATTACGAGCTTTAATCAAAGAAGGTAAATCCACTGGTTTAAAACCAATTTCAATCAGTGATTGGCGGCCTGTTGTGCATAAAATGCGAATGTTTAAATCAGATTTTGAGATAAATATTTTACGGCAGGCTTGTGATATCAGTGCTCAAGCTCACCGAAGGGCTATGCAAAAATGTAAGCCAAACTTGTATGAGTATCACTTAGAGGCAGAAATTTTATATGAATTCGCGTGTCATGGTGCCCGATATCCTGCTTATAATACTATTGTTGGAAGCGGTAATAATGGCTGTATCTTACACTACGAAAATAATAGTGCACCATTGAAAGAGGGTGATTTGGTACTCATTGATGCGGGATGTGAGTATCAGCATTATGCGGGTGATATTACGCGAACATTCCCTATAAACGGTAAATTTAGTCAGGCTCAACGTGAAATTTATGATATTGTTCTGGCATCACAATATGCCGCAATTAAGCTCTTAAAACCCGGAAACTCAATTAACCAAGTTAATCAGACCGTGATTAAAATTATGGTCGAGGGATTGGTAAAATTAGGTATTATGCAAGGCGATGTGGATAAATTGATCGCTGATAAGGCGTATACTGAATTTTATATGCATGGTTTAGGGCATTGGTTAGGCATTGATGTTCACGATGTAGGAAGTGATCGCCTTTATCTTTTAAAACCAGGTATGGTGTTGACTGTTGAACCAGGATTATATATTAACCAAAATGCCGATGTACCTGATCAATATAAAGGGATTGGGATTCGTATTGAAGATAATATTTTAATTACTTCATCGGGTAACGAAGTGCTCACTTCTGCTGTACCTAAAGAGCCTAGTGAAATTGAAAAGCTGATGGCCAATAAAGCATCGGTTATTGAGTGATAAAAAGTGCCATAATCATTGTTTAAAAAGATTATGGCTTTTAGTTTAATTATTGTTAATGAATTGTATATAGTCTAGCGTTTGATTATTAGTCTAAATTAATTGATTTATCCCGATTAAATACAATTTTGATTTTTAAATTTTGTGCAGCAATAGGTTTGTATTTCCATGTCTTCATGGCATTAATTACCGATCGGTTAAAAATATTATTGGGTTGAGCTTCAATAATTCTGATATTTTCAACACGCCCTTCGCTATTAACATCAAACATAGCAATGACATATCCTTCTAAACGCATATCGAGTGCTCGTCTAGGGTATTCTGGTTGATTTCGACTAATTGGAGAAGCGCTTGCCGAATATTGGCGATTATCCGATATTTTAGGTGCGACCGAAGTGCTAGCCATATTTTCACTTGCAACTTCTTGTCTAACTTGTTGTTGTGATGATTTTTGTGTCGGTTGTGGTTTTTTCTTTGGTTTGGGTTGTGGCTTTACCACCTCTTTTTCAGGTGTGATAACTGGTTTATCTGGTATTTTAACGGGTTCTGGCTCTGGTTTTTTTTCTTCAATAACTTCTGGCTCAACAACTGGTTCTATTGGTGTTTCTTCAATAGGTTTATTGTCGATAACATCACTGTTATTGTCACCTTTTATTTCAGGTTTGTCTTCAACTAAAGATTGTTCAGGCGCTGCTAATTGTGATAAATCAACCATCACAGCTTTGATTGAGTTGTCTCCTTCTTCAACAATGATATCTTTGGCAAATAGTGCAGAGCTAAATAATAAGGCGAATAAGCATAAGTGTGAAGCGACCGAAAGGGAGGTAAATAAATAAGTACCTTTCGGCTTTTTCTGAGCAACAATTTGCGGATCTTTTTCAGTATTGATATCAATATCAAAGTTAATCTTCATAACAATTATCATTTTTTACTTAAGGATGGTATTTTAAATGAAAATGCTTATCATTTGTAGTTTTTTTTTAAAGATGATATATCAATAACTTGTTGCACAAAAAGATTTATCAGATAATAGTCAATAAATTTCTATTGTTTTTAGCGGTTAGGCTGATGAATAATCCATCAATGAATCAAATTCTCGATCTTATAAAAGATGACTTAGTAAAAGTTAACGCAGCAATACAGGCAGAGCTTAGCTCTGATGTCGCTTTAATTAATCAATTAGGTAATTATATTATTAGCAGCGGCGGCAAACGTATTCGCCCTGTTATCGCATTATTAATTGCTAAGGCGCTTAATTATCAGGGCGATAAACACATTATTGCTGCTGCTTTTATTGAATTCATTCATACAGCGACATTGCTACATGACGATGTGGTTGATGAATCTGATTTACGACGTGGAAAATCAACCGCTAATGCACTTTTTGGTAATGCCGCTAGCGTATTAGTTGGCGATTATATCTATACGCGATCATTTCAAATGATGGTACGCACCGAATCGTTTAAAGTGTTGACTATCATGTCAGCGGCAACAAATGTTATTGCTGAAGGTGAAGTGCAACAGTTAATTAATTGTAATGATCCAAACATTACTAAAGAGCAATATTTGGAAGTTATTTATCGCAAAACCGCGCGTTTATTTGAAGCCACCTCCCATTCTGCTGCGGTATTAGCTGGCGCTAATGAGCAGCAAGAATTAGCCTTGCAAGAGTATGGTAAATTTTTAGGTACCGCATTTCAAATTATTGATGATCTATTGGACTATAGTGCTGATAGTAATCAAAAATTGGGTAAAAATTTAGGTGATGATCTTAATGAAGGTAAACCAACATTACCGTTGTTACATGCTATGCATAATGCTGGCAACAGTGATGATGCTGAATTAATTCGTCAAGCTATTTTACAAGGTAATGGGCGACATTTATTAGATCGTATTTTACAGATTATGCAAGACTGTGGATCTCTCGAATTTACGTTACAAACTGCACAGCAGGAGGCCCAAAAAGCCTTTGATGTTATTGCAATTTTACCTGATTCACCTTACAAAAAAGCGCTGCAAGATCTTGCTTTGCTATCTGTTAAAAGAGAAAACTAAGCTGACTGAGCATGTTTGTGTTTGATGCTGAGCAGCATCGTTTTCTTTAAACTGTTTGATATTCACTATTTGAATAATCATTGTCAAATTTTGTCAGAGTAATACTTTATGTTTAACCGTACTTGGCCTGTTTTTTTAATATTTATTTCGATGATTTCGGTTCAAGGTAGTGCATCTATGGCGAAATACTTGTTCCCTGTACTTGGTCCAGAAGGGATGACCGCTTGGCGACTGACTTTTTCATCGGTTATGTTATCGATTATCTTCAAGCCTTGGCGTAAACCAATAACCAAACAAGCTTTCAAATATATTTTTTGCTATGGTGTTGCAATGGGCTGTATGAATTTGAGCTTTTATAATGCTATTGCTCGTATTCCGTTAGGTATTGCTGTTGCCATTGAATTAACCGGTCCTATTATGGTAGCGATGTTTTCTGGCCGTCGTTTGACTGATTTTGTCTGGTTAGCCATTGCGGTTGTCGGGTTAGCGATGTTATTACCGATTCATCAAGCATCCAATGATTTAGATCCGATGGGTATTTTGTTGGCATTATCCGCCGGTGCATGTTGGGCATGTTATATACTCTTTGGGCGTCAATCAGGTGCTATTCACGGTTCATCAAGTGTTGCAATTGGATCTATTATTGCGTCATTTTTGCTATTTCCAATTGGTGTGTGGCAAAGTGGCAGTGCTATGTTTTCGATAGACTTATTACCGTTAGTTTTTGTCGTTTCTTTATTAGCGTCGGCTATACCTTATGCCTTAGATATGGTTGCACTACCAAGGTTACCGGCTCAAACATTTAGTACGCTAATGAGTTTATCGCCAGTATTTGCAGCATTTTCAGGTTTGATAGTGTTGCATGAGCAATTAACTCATTATCAATGGTTTGCTATTGGGTTAATTATTATCTCATCAATAGGAACCGTATTGGCGATGAATCGACCGGCTAAGATTAAATCGATCAAGCCAGTCATTAACTCAGAAAACACATCGCAAAACTAATATTGGGTGCGATGTGTTGTTTAGATTAGAAAATTGAATAGGTTAGACGCAATTATATATTGCAATAATTGCGCATTAGCGTCTTGGTAAGCCCATTCCCCCGCCCATAAGTCCTTTCATTTGGCGCATCATTTTCATCATGCCGCCGCCTTTCATCTTCTTCATCATTTTTTGCATATCTTCAAACTGTTTTAATAGTTTGTTAACATCTTGCACTTGCGTACCCGAACCATTAGCAATACGACGTTTACGCGATCCTTTAATAATTTCAGGATTGGCGCGTTCTTTTAGTGTCATCGATCCAATAATGGCTTCCATCTTGATGGTGATTTTATCATCCATCTGTGCTTTGATATGATCAGGAAGTTGACCAACGCCAGGTAGTTTAGCCAACATGGCGCCCATTCCACCCATATTACGCATCTGCTTGAGTTGATCTTGGAAGTCGTTAAAATCGAATTTGTCACCCTTTTTGAGTTTTTTAGCAATTTTTTCTGCTTTTTCTCGATCGACATTGCTTTGTAACTCTTCAATCAGAGAAATCACATCGCCCATGCCTAAAATTCGAGAGGCAATACGGTCAGGATAAAATGGTTCTAAAGCATCAGTTTTTTCACCCATGCCTAAGAATTTAATTGGTTTACCTGTAATATGCCGAATTGATAATGCAGCACCGCCACGTGCGTCACCATCGACTTTGGTTAAAATAACACCGGTTAACGGTAGAGCCTCATCAAAAGCTTTAGCTGTATTAGCGGCATCTTGACCCGTCATCGCATCAACCACAAATAGGGTTTCAATTGGATTAATTGCTTGATGTAGTGCTTTGATTTCGTCCATCATGTCATTATCGACATGTAAACGGCCTGCGGTATCGACAATCAGCACATCAAAGAATTGTAATTTAGCATGGTTAATTGCTTTATTAACAATATTGACTGGTTTTTCGTTAATATCGGAAGGAAAAAATTCAACATCAATCGCTTTAGCTAAGGTTTCTAATTGTTTAATCGCAGCAGGACGATAGACATCGGCAGAAACGACGAGTACTTTCTTTTTCTGTTTTTCTTTTAAAAACTTCGCTAATTTCGCGACGCTGGTCGTTTTACCTGCACCTTGTAAACCCGCCATTAAAATCACAGCTGGGGGTTGGGTTGCCAAATTCAGTGAGCTATTGACTTCGCCCATGGCACTAGTGAGTTCATCTTGGACTATTTTGATAAACTCTTGGCCTGGTGTTAGACTTTTACTAACATCTAAGCCGACAGCTTTTTGTTTAACTTGATTTATAAACTCACGAACAACAGGCAAAGCAACATCGGCCTCAAGTAATGCCATGCGCACATCACGTAGTGCTTCTTTAATATTATCTTCAGACAGACGCCCACGCCCACTGATATTGCGAAATGTCTGTGATAAACGGTCGGTTAAATTCTCAAACATGTTAACTCTCAATAAATAGAAAAATTATGTTTATCATAGCAGAAATTTGTCAGAAGTCCCACGATCATAATCAAGTACAAACTTGACAGTAAATTAGGTTACTGTTGAAATGGCAATAGACAATATAAATGAATGTATTGAGATGAATGATTAACCAGACAAGATGAAAAAGGAGAAAATCAAACATGGTAAAAAAAGTGATTAGTACCGATAAAGCGCCTGCTGCAATTGGTCCATATGTTCAAGGGGTTGATTTAGGTAATATGTTATTTGCATCTGGGCAAATTCCACTCGATCCTGTTACTGGTCAAATGGCAACGTCTATTGAGGAGCAAACCAAACAAAGTTTAGCTAATGTTAAAGCAATTGTGACAGCTGCGGGTTATCAGATCAATAATATTGTCAAGACAACTATATTTTTAGCAGATATGAATGATTTTGCCGCAGTGAATGCTATTTATGAGTCATTTTTTACTGAGAACAATGCGGCATTTCCGGCACGCTCTTGCGTACAAGTAGCTAAAATACCTAAAGATGCAAAAGTAGAAATTGAAGTGATTGCAGTTAAATAGGCGTGACATATTCTGTTAGCACCATAAAGTGCTAATGCTTACGATAAATAAACTATAACTAATAGATTGAGCTAATTGCGTATAGATTGGTCTATTTTTATAGTTTAAGAATGAATATTTTGCCTTTATTTACTCAGTAAATATCGCTCTAATTATTTGTTGTTAAACTTTTATTTAGTGATTGATTGACAATTAAGTTGATGTAATAATCTACAACTATTAGTCAGTGTTGATTGTGTTAGTAGGTAGTCAATATGTTTGAAAAAATCGATTCGTATGCGGGCGATCCAATTTTATCTTTGGTCGCAGAATTTAATAATGATAATAGAGAAAACAAGACCAATTTAAGTATTGGCTACTATTATGATGAAAACAGTGTCGTCCCACAATTATCATGTATTAAAGCTGCTCGCGATTATATCTATCAGCATAATCAAGGTGCGCAACTTTATTTACCGATGAGTGGATTGCCTGCTTATTGTCAAGCTATTCAAGTTTTGCTTTTTGGTGAAAATCACAGCGCTTATAAAGATAAGCGAATTGCAACTATTCAAACACTAGGTGGATCGGGTGCATTAAAAATTGGTGCCGATTTCTTATATCGCTATTTTCCAGATTCTCAGGTTTGGGTAAGTGATCCTACTTGGGAAAATCATATTGCCATTTTTAGTGGGGCAGGTTTTAAGGTCAATCAATACCCTTATTTCGATGATAAAACCTGTGGCGTAAAATTTGATGCTATGCTTCAATCTTTAGACCAATTACCGGCTAAAAGCATTGTTTTACTGCATCCTTGCTGCCATAACCCAACAGGTGCTGATTTAACGCACGATCAATGGGATAAAGTCATAGCAGTTTTAAAAAATCGAGATTTAATCCCTTTTATGGATATTGCTTATCAAGGCTTTGGTGAAAATATTGACGATGATGCATATGCGCTTCGAAAGGCCGCAGAAGTAGGATTGTGTGGACTTATCAGTAACTCTTTTTCTAAAACATTTTCCCTTTATGGTGAGCGAGTTGGTGGTTTGTCGGTTTTATGTGATAATAGCCAAGTCGCAAGTCATGTGCTTGGGCAACTTCAAGCGACCGTTCGTCGTAATTATTCAAGTCCAGCAGCTTATGGCGCACATCTTGTGTCTTATGTTTTAAATAATAATGATCTTAAAGCGTTATGGTTCAAAGAAGTGGCATCAATGCGTAATCGTATTGTGACAATGCGATCAACCTTAGTTGAATTATTAAAAAACAAATCGTTAGACCGTAATTTTGATTATTTAGTTAAACAACGTGGTATGTTTAGTTACACTGGATTTACCCAAAATCAAGTTACACAATTAAAAGATAACTTTGCTGTTTATTTGGTGGGCAGCGGAAGAATGTGTGTGGCTGGGTTAAATCACCATAACATTCATCGTGTGGCAGAAGCATTTGCTACACTAAAATAACAATGTAAATAATGAAAGGAGTATCAAATGTTGCAAAAAATGTTAATTATTGTGTTCGGTCTTGTAATGACAACATTAGTTACTGGATGTAATACAGTAAATGGTGTAGGTAAAGATGTGCAATCTGGCGGTAAAGCTATTTCAAATACTGCTGAAAAAGTTAGCGATAAAATGTAAATAAGACAAAGTAGTCTATTTGCAAGGTAAATGTGAAAACGGTTATTTTGTGAATATACTTAAGTAAAAATGAAGCGTCTTATTATTTTCGTCGTGTTTTTTTTACTTGTTGGGTGTGGTTCATTAAATTTTCGAACTGCACCCTCAGTTATGCATAATTGCCAATACTCAACTCGCGCAGGCGTTGAGTTTTCGTTAAATTTACTTCCTTCCAATAAAAAAAGTTACCAATCAATTTATATCGCGCAAAGTCGTGCTAGTAAGCATTTATCTTCAAGTTATGCAGGTATAAAAGGCAAGTTAACCGATCAGATTTTTACACGTAATTATCCTAAGGAAACTTTTTGGCGAACACAAAGTTTATTAGATAGGGCTACCTTGTATGATGATGGTTACGATGATCTTTATATTAGCCCTGCACAAAAACAAGAACGCGATCGCAAAGCAAAATTTGTTGTTAGACAAGCAGTTTTACAAAATTGCCAAATTGTTTATATTGCTATTGATTCTTTAGCCAAAGATAAAGATAACCCTTTATTAATTGAGTCTAATGAGATATCGATAAATAAATAGGCATTATATGAGAGAACAAAATTCATTGCGATATTTGTTAATCGACTGATAATAGGTTTTGCTTGGTTGACCTTATTTTATATCGTATTTGAGTAATTTTTTGTGAAATTGGGTTGCATTCTTACTTTATATTAATCATCTAATTCTCTCATTGGTTATCGTTGGATTTTTTCGCTAGCATCAAATGGTGATTTGTTCTTATTTAAGATAAACGATAATGGTGTCTATTGCTTGTTAAGCTGAAATAAGCCTTTGCTAATTTTGTTAAATATTTTTAGATTAATCTAAGATGTTTTATTGATATCTAATACCGTTCTGACTGATTTTGTATTACAATCTAAAACCAAAGTGGCTTATCTAATATCAAATTTTGTAGCAATAATTTATTTGAGTATTTCGATTGCTTGTATGCTAAAGTTTATACCAATCAAAAATACCTTTGTTAATCGCTGTTATAGTATTTATAGCTATAACAGCGTTGTCAGTTAATTTGTTTTTAAGGAAATAAAATGACACTAAATTTTGAACCATCAGTAAATGGAAAAGTAAAAAAAGCAGTTATCCCTGTTGCAGGACTTGGTACTCGCATGTTGCCTGCGACTAAAGCCATCCCTAAAGAAATGCTGCCTGTTGTGGATAGACCACTTATTCAATATGTCGTTAAAGAATGTATTTCAGCTGGAATCACAGAAATTATTTTTGTAACGCACTCATCAAAAAATTCTATCGAAAATCATTTTGATACAAGTTTTGAATTAGAAGCTATGCTAGAAGCGCGCGTTAAACGTCAATTACTCCAAGAAGTGCAAGGTATTTTGCCAAAAAATGTGACGATAACCAGTGTTCGTCAGGGTTTAGCTAAAGGGCTTGGTCATGCAGTATTATGCGCTTACCCTTTAGTTGGCGATGAGCCATTTGCGGTCGTGTTACCGGATGTAATTATTGATGAATATGATAGTGATCTTAGTACAGACAATTTAGCAGCGATGATTAATAACTATCATGAAACCAAACGTAGTCAAATCATGGTCGAACCAGTGCCAAAAGAGTTAGTCTCTTCTTATGGTATTGTCGATTGTCGTGGTGAAGCGCTATTAGCAGGCAATACTGCTCAGATGTATAGTGTAGTTGAAAAACCGACCATTGACGCTGCGCCTTCTAATCAATCAGTTGTAGGACGTTATGTATTATCTGAAAAAATCTGGCCATTACTTGCTAAAACGCCTTTAGGAGCTGGTGGTGAAATTCAATTAACCGACGCTATTGCAATGTTACTAGAAGAAGATCCGGTTGATGCTTATTGTATAAAAGGTCGTAGCCATGATTGCGGTAATAAATTAGGTTATGTTCAAACTTTTGTGCAATACGCAATGCGTCACAAAAGTTTAGGTAATGATGTAAAAGCTTGGCTTAAAACGCTTTAATGTTTTTACTGTCATTAATCGATTATAAGAAAGGTGCACTTCGCACCTTTTTTATTTTCAATTTATTCAATGAGATGTATACAATTTGTAAATTTTTAACCTAAATGATTATTTATAGTCTACTCCACTTTATCATTAGTGTGATTTGTTAAAATGTTGATTGTGTTTATCTCAGCTGACATTTAGCTTACTATTTAATAATAGCAACTTAATTAGGCATCTGTTGATTCATTTTCAAGTGTCACATTAGGATCATTATATACGTTCAAGTCCATCAAACCTACTTCACGATCAGTGGCAATCGCCGCGGTCATTGCACCAGATACATTGGCTAAAGTTCTGGCCATATCAATAATTGGATCAACAGCAAGGACCATACCAATCAACGGAAAATACTCAGCCATGCCCATTCCAGATAATACGACAGTTGCCGCAACGGTTGCGGTGCCAGGAATACCCGCAATACCGATTGAACCAATCACAACGACAATCACTAACATAATATAAAATTGAATATTAGTATCAATACCAACCATATGTGCAACCATGACTGCGAGTAATGCTGGAAAAAAGCCAGCACAGCCGTTCATCCCCATTGTACTACCAAGCGAGCAGACTAAATTAGCTGTACCGGTATTAACCCCCATTCTGACAGTTAATGTAGAAATTGTCATGGGTAATGTGCCAACAGATGACCGGCTGGTAAAGGCTAATAGCCATGTACCCAACGCTTTTTTGATAAACGTTATTGGTGATATACCATGCGTTAATACAATAGCAACATGCACAATTAGCATAATTAAGGTCGCAACATAAATGGCAACGACAAAACTGGAAACTTGAATAATAGCCGGTATACCATTAGAAATGATGGTACGGGCAAGTAAAGCTATTACCGCGTAAGGCATGTATTTTATTACTGTCATAGCAATTGACATGACAATTTTGTATAGCGCTTCGATAAATGTTTTAAATAGTTCGATTGGTTTAGGATTTTTCTTTTCCATTCGATTGGCAGCAAGTCCCATCAAAGCAGAAAAGATGACTAAACCAACAATATTTTCTTTAACCATTGAGGCGATAATGTTACTGGGTATTAGGTTGATAAACGTATCAATTATATTGGTATATTGTTTTGCTTGAGCTTGAAGTTCTGATGCTTTGCTCATTTCACCGAGGGAAAATAGGTTGGCAAGTATAATACCCACCAAACAAGCGATAGCCGTAGTAAAGAGTAACCAAAAGATACCTCTAAAAGCAATCTGAGGGAGATTGTCTTTTCCGGAGAAATCAATGATGACTTTAACGATGGATACAAAGATGAGTGGAATAACTAGCATACGAATAAAGGCAATAAATGCACGCCCAAAAAGACCATACCATGTTGCTGTTTCTTGCATCCAAACACTTGATGTATCAGGAAATCCAGCAGCAGCTTGGATGCCTAAACCAAGTACTGCGCCAAGTATTAATCCGACTAACATACGAATCGAAAAATTGACTTTTCGGTTTTGTAATGGCCTCATTACAGCAAAAAAGCAGACAAGTAAAAGTCCAATTCCAATTAAGGTTTGGTAATGAGTTATGGATAAGAACTTTTCAAAAAAAGTTCCTTGAAAAATGGCATCTGACATAGTTGAACCTCGCCTTTGCTGATAAATTTAATTATCAAATAAAAAATGTAAATATATCGGTTATAAAATAAATTTCTGATTTAATTAATCTATCAATGGGTATATTTCAGTATTGTGTTAACTTTAATTGAATATTAATCGCTAATTTGCAATATAGTTGTTCGATAACCCTGATTGATTATGTATTCGCTATTTTGCGATGGATCCTGCGATATTTAAAACATCCCATGGCCTAGAAAAAGGAGGAGCATATAAAAAATCCAACATAGTTAATTCATCAATGGTCATTTTTGCCCATATTGCTGTTGCTAACACATTGACTCTTAACGCTGCTCCAACCCCCCCGGCAATTTGTCCACCTAAAATAATACGAGTTTCGGCATGATAAATTAGTTTAGCGGTTATGCTGGTTTGCCCAGCAACGTAGTTGCTATGGTTTTTATCTTTTACTACAACGGTTTTATAGGCAATGGCTGCTTTTTTAGCATCATTTTCTGTAATACCTGTTCGACCAGCTTCAATATCAAACACTTTTAATGCTGATGTACCTAAGGTTCCAGGAAATTGACAGTGTCCGCCGGCTAAATTTTCACCTACAACTTTGCCAAGTTTATTTGCTCCGGTCGCTAATGGAATATAGACCATATCATGGCTAACCTTGTGATAAAGTGCGGCACAATCGCCTGCTGCATAGATGTCACAAATATTGGTTTGGCCTAACGCATCAGTAATAATCGCACCATTTTTTAAGGTACTAATCCCTAAATTGTTATAAATGCTGCTATTGGGTTTTACACCTGTTGCAATAATAACCATATCGGCTGGGTACTGGTCTTTATCGGTTATCACGTGGGTGACTTTATCTTGTCCACCAAAACCTAGTACTTTTTCTTGTAAATGTAAATCGCAATATTGCTTGATATTTTCAGCTATGATATCGGTAATTTGCGCATCGAATGCATCAACTAATACTCTATCATCCAATTGAATCAACTTAACTTTTTTGTTTAATGCAACAAGTGATTCGACCAATTCTAGTCCAATATAACCAGCTCCAACCACAATAATATTGTTAACTTGAGCATCATTTAGCGTTTTTTTAATTGCTTGACCATCATAGAGATCACGAAGTGTAAAAATATTTTTGAGTTTATCATTTGAAAATGGTGGAATGATTGGACTTGCACCCACCGCTAAAAGTAATTTGTCGTAAGTGTCTTCAAAACAGTGTCCATTAGTCAGATCTTTTATCTTCAATTTTTTAGATAGAGTATCTATTGCAACAACTTCATGAAGAATTTTTATGTCAATACCGTCTTTTTCGAACTGTTGGGGTGTTCGTGATATCATTTCGTTGGCATCACTAAAGTGATCACCAATAAAGTAGGGTAAACCACAAGCACCAAACGATACGATATCGGATTTTTCATAAATACGGATAGTTGCCTCGGGATTGATTCTTTTCGCTTTTGCTGCGGCACTTGCTCCAGCTGCTTGAGCACCGATAATAATTATTTTCATCTATTTTTCCTTACTGCTAATAATATTGATATTTATTATCCTACCACACGTTAAATCAAATATTGTTGGCCGCTCATTATTTCGCATTAATTGTAATCAATTTCGAATTTATAATTGAAGCATATATGCGTTTTAAGTGATTAGCCTTTTGATTAGTGGTTATGATTAATGTTTAACATTATGTCGACTAATTTAGGTTAAAGGATAGGTTTTATCACAATTAACCAAACTTTTTATTAATTCAATATGTAAACGAGAATCATTTAGTGCTGGAATATAATAGAATTGTTTACCACCAGATTGTAGAAATATTTGCCGATTTTCATCATCGATTTCGTATAGGGTTTCAATACAATCAGCGGAAAAGCCAGGGCACATGACTTGTACATGTTTGATACCAGTATTCGCTAGATTTTGTAGGATATCACTGGTGTTAGGTTCGACCCATTTTCCTTTACCAAATTTCGATTGATAAGCCATCTGAATTGATAAATCAAGACCACTTTGATGACATTTTTTTATCAATAATTCGGTAGTGAGTTGACAACGCTCAATATAATCTTCTTGACGTCTTTTGCGGTAACGTTCAGGAATACCATGATAAGAAAGTAGTAATACTTCCGGCTTTCCATTTTTTAAAATTGCCTGTTCAATTTGTGTATAAAGCGCGTGAATATAACATGGATTGTCAGCATAATCGCGAATATAGTTAATATTATTAAAATGACTATCACGTTTAATCATCTGTTTTAATTTATCCAATACTGCAAGCGTTGTCGTGGTAGAGTATTGTGGGAACAAGGGTAATACAGTAATTTTATTGCATGATTTAAGATTATTGAGTGCCGACTGCATATCGGGTTGAGCATAAGTCATTGCCAGCTCGCAGTGAGTTTCTGGTAGCTCATGTTGTAACTTGTCACATAATAATTGACTGTAGTGGAGTAAAGGCGAGCAGTTATTGACCCATATTTTTTTATAGTGATTTATAATATAGGGAACACGTTTGGGTAATATTAGATATTTTAAAATGGGATACCATAACAAATAAGGCAAATCGACCACATGCTTGTCCAATAAAAACTCTGTTAAATATTGTTTTATTGCATCTGGTGTTAATTTGCTAGGTGTGCCTAGATTCACTAATAATAAGCCTTGTTTTTTATCCACAAATCACCCTTCGATTAACAGAGATAATGGTTAATAATAGCAAGTAACTTAGCTAAAGCACCTTGATTTTGTTTTAACACATAGTGTGCTTTTTCGCCAATTTGCTTGCAGTGAGTTGGGTTAGTTAATAAATTATCAACGAATAAAGCCAATTTATTGGCTGAACTATCACTAATAATCATTGCATTATCAGCAATGAGCTGTTCACAAATAACGTTGAAATTAAAATAGTGCTCTCCGCTGATAATAGGAATATGGTGTAAAGCGGGTTCTAATGGATTATGTCCACCGTGTTTGACGAAACTACCTCCAACTACGGCAATATCGGCAATACCATAAAGCACCATTAACTCTCCCATTGTATCGCCTAAAATTATTTGTGTTTGGGGCGTTGGTATTTGTTGATTACTGCGTTTGATGTAATTAAAACCTTCATCATTAATTAACTTTTCAACAGTATTAAAACGTTCAGGATGACGGGGTACTAAAATTAATAAAAGATTAGCGTGTTTTTGCAGTAATAGTTTAAAGGCAGATAAGATAATTTCATCTTCACCAGTATGTGTACTTGCTGCAATTAATACCGGTCGATTTAATTGCCATTGTTGTTTTAATGCGATTATTTGTTGTTGCTGTTGATTTGTTAAGTTGATATCAAACTTGATACTGCCGGTGATGGACAAATGTTCTTTTGGCAAGCCTAGCGATATAAAACGCTCGCCATCTTGATGATTTTGTACCGCGACAGTACTAATTTTAGCCAATAAGTGGCTAATCGTTTTTCCTAACTTAGCATACCTTTTAGCCGATCGCTCTGACAACCTAGCATTGGCAATAATCACTGGGATATGGCGTTTATAGCACTGGGATATCAAATTGGGCCAAAGTTCTGTTTCCATAATAATCACCAATTTAGGTGATACGATTTTAAGAAATCGATGTAATGCACAAGGTAGATCGTAAGGCAAATAGACATGGCTGACACTATCTTTTAATAATGATTTTACTTGTTCTGAACCCGTTGGCGTCATTGTAGTAACAGTAATAGGTAAATCGGGATATCGCTGCTGTAACGCTTTTACTAGCGGAATGGCGGCAATGGTTTCACCAACAGATACGGCATGAACTAAAATGCCATTTGGTTTGACTTTGTGTTTACAAAAACCATAGCGTTCTAACCAACGTTTGCGATAAGCTGGTGCTTTACGGCTACGCCACAGTAATTTTATCCATATTAATGGTTGGATAATATATAACAGGACATTATATAGAATTTGCATAACAATTATCCAACATGTCTAATTATTGGGTTACATTAAAAAAATACTTACGATAATAAGTAAGTTCAGCAATTGAGTCGCGTATATCATCAAGCGCTTGGTGTGTACTTTGTTTACTTATTCCTTTTAATATCTCAGGTTTCCAACGTTTGGCTAACTCTTTAATAGTGCTGACATCTAAATAACGATAATGAAAGTAACGTTCTAAATTAGGCATGTAATTAAATAAAAAACGACGATCTTGTGCAATAGTGTTGCCACAAATGGGGGAGCAGTTTTCTGGTACCCATTGTTTTAAAAATTCGATGGTCTGTTGTTCTGCTTGCTGTTCATTGATTTGACTTTGACGAACGCGTTCAATTAAACCTGATTTTCCATGGGTATTTTTGTTCCAATCGTCCATCAGCGCCAGTTGTTCATCGGATTGATGTACGGCAATAACAGGACCTTCAGCAACAATGTTGAGATCTGAATCAGTCACAATTGTGGCGATTTCGATGATGCGATCAACAGTGGGATTCAGACCTGTCATTTCAAGGTCAATCCAGATAAGATTATTACTGTTAACTTGTGATGATGTAGTCATAATATGTCATAGAAATTTTCTTTTTAATGCTGACTAGTGTAGCATAACTGTCAAACTGTTTTAGTAAAAATTATTGACTGTGGCAAAAAATCAATTATCTCAAAATCAAAAAAGACGCATGGCTGCGAAACATCAACAACGTTTAGCCATAAAGTCAGATGAAAACTTAGCCAACTTCACGTCACCAAGTGATGGTGTGGTTGTTAGCCGTTTTGGTAAGTCTGCGGATGTGGAGGATAGTTTAGGCAAAATTTGTCGATGTAGTATTCGTCGAACTTTACCTTCATTGGTGACTGGCGATAAAGTGGTTTGGCGTGAAAGTTTAGAGCCAAATACCAATGGTATTATCGAGGCTGTTTATCCTCGCCATTCAGAGTTGGTTCGTCCTGATTTTTATGATGGTGTTAAGCCGGTCGCTGCGAATGTCGATCAAATCGTCATTATCTCAGCTGTTTTGCCTGAATTATCGCTTAATATCATTGATCGCTATTTAGTTGCTTGTGAGGCAACAGACATCACGCCAATTATTGTGTTAAACAAGATTGATTTGCTTACTGATTCACAACGTAAAGACGTTGAAAGTCAATTAGCCATATATCACCAAATTGGTTATCAGGTGCTTTTTGTTTCTTGTCAAGATCAGCAGGGCATTATAGCGTTACAACAGACCTTACAAAATAAGGTATCTATTTTAGTTGGGCAGTCAGGGGTGGGAAAATCAAGTATTATTAACTTATTATTACCTCATCAATCGCAATTTGCACTCACAGGCGATGTTTCAGAAATATCTGGGCTTGGTCAACATACCACCACGTCAACGAGGTTATATCATCTGCCTAATGGTGGCGACATTATTGATTCTCCAGGTATTCGTGAGTTTGGTTTGTGGCATTTAGAGCCTGAGCAGGTTATAAATGGTTTCAAAGAATTTGCGGATTATTTAGGGGGATGCCAATTTCGTGATTGTGATCATTTAACAACACCAGGTTGTTTATTGCAACAAGCAGTTATTGATAAAAAAATAGCCCCTTCAAGGCTTGATAACTATCATCGAATTTTACAATCCATGAAAGAAGTCAAAGCAAAAACGAATAAAAATTACAAATAGTTATTTGGTTGTATTTGTTAAACATCAATTATAAGGTGTGACATCATTGTAGTGAAAGTTGTTGCTCACATAATTTATACACTAAGTTAGTGAGCAACTTTTGCGTTTAAACTATCGATTTTTAAGTGCAAAACCAATTGCTACATATGCCCAACCTTGGAATATAAGATCAATACCTAAAAACATGCCTAATACCCAAAGGCTGTTATATGGCCAACCTGCAAGTATCATAAATCCTAAAATTAATGTGATGATTCCTGAGGTTAAAACCCATCCCCAGCGTGGTAAATAGCGGTTGTTCATTGCCGCAAAGATTTGAGTAAAGCCACTCATAATCAGTAGAATAGAAACCACTAATGTTAACGCTGATGATACAGCGATAGGTTGGAAAAATGACATTAAACCAATAAAAATATATAAAACGCCCATTACAGCCCATAACGCTGATTGTCCAAAACCTTTAATATTAAAAGAGTGTACTGCTTGAGCAATACCTGCAATTAAAATTAATGTTCCAATAAAATACACTGAAAAGACAGTTGCGACGAATTGATAACCTAGTGCTAAACATCCTAACACGATTAAAATTATACCAACTAAAATAAACCAGTTTGATTTTTGTTTGAGATTATTAATATTGTTTAAATCAGTTATCATATGCATTTCCTATATTGTCATGATTAATTTATGTTGTTGGGTATATGCCTATCAATAATTTTGCCAATAACGATTGACGAAAAAAGATAAGCTATTACAGTTTAATACAATATACACAACAATGATTAGGGTTGAGTTTTGTTGTGTTTTTTATAGCGTTAATATAATAAAACTAAATATAAAATTATTCTTTATCTTTCAGTGCTTCATCAAGTGTTGAGAAAAACATCAATTTATTTGGAACAGGTACAATTTTAGCTCTCGCTATTGTTTTTAGCGGCTGAAATTGTAATTCACAAATTGATAAATCAACCTGTTTTGGTAATTCATCAATAAAATGAATTAATGCATTTAATCCACCAGCATCAAGAATAGGCACCGCATCCCATTGTAATACAATATGCTCATAGCCATTTATTTTCTGGTAAATTTCCGAAAAGGTGCGCTCAGCAGCGGCAAAAAATAGTGGTCCATTAATGCGGAGAACTAATGTTTTTTCATTGGTTCGATTGATTTCAACCAAACGTGTCATATGTGCAATGCGACGCATAAATAGAATTGAAGCTAAGACTATGCCAAGTGTTATAGCAATCACCATATCAAATAATACGGTTAAAGACATACAAATAAGCATAATCAAAATATCATCTTTAGGTGCGCGTTTAATGATATAAATTACGCGTTGTACTGCGCTCATATTCCACGCCACGATTAATAATAATGCTGCCATTGCTGAAAGCGGGATATAAGATAAAAGTGGAGCAAAGCAGATAAGCGCTAATAAAACAATGATTGAATGTAGCATTGCAGCAACAGGGGATGTCGCACCCGCTTTGACATTGGCGGCAGAACGTGCGATAGCTGCTGTTGCTGAAATTCCACCAAAAAATGGCGCAATGATATTTCCCAATCCTTGACCGATCAATTCACTATTGGAATGATGTTTGGTATGAGTCATTTCATCTAATACTACAGCGCAAAGCAGTGATTCAATAGCACATAACATCGCCATAGTGAGTGAAATGGGGAGCAGCGCGGAGAGCGTAGACCAGTCTAAATTAAAATCCGTATATTGCCATGGCAAAATGAATTCAGGTAACACCGATGGAATGCCATGACCAATACTATTGTCGGCTAACGTATAAGTGAATCGAGAACCGATGGTTTCAATTTGATAACCAAATTGTTTAAAAATAAACATAACGGCAATACCAGCAATTAAGGCAGGTAAATGACCTGATATTTTTACTCGAAATTTTGGCCAGACAATTAAGACAATTAATGTCACGATTCCAACTAGGGTATCGGCTATGTTGATAGTGGGTAATGTTTTTGCTAATTCAATGACCTTTGTAATGTAATTTTCGGGCATGTGTTCGAGTGTTAAGCCAAAAAAATCTTTGATCTGCATGGTGGCAATAGTAATTGCAATACCAGATGTAAAACCTAAAACCACGGGTAGAGGAATATATTCAATTAATCGACCTAATCTTACAACGCCCATTAAAATTAGAAAAAAACCGGATAATAGTGTCGCTACTAATAATCCAGCTAATCCATATTGTAACGAAACTGGATATAAAATAACAACGAAAGCAGCAGTTGGACCCGAAACGCTATAACGCGATCCGCCTGTTAATGCAATGACTAATCCTGCAATAATTGCCGTATAAAGTCCATGTTGAGGCGGTACACCACTGGCAATAGCTAGTGCCATTGCTAGCGGAATTGCAATAATACCAACTGTAATGCCTGCAATAAGGTCTTTAAAAAAGCGAGTGAGGTTATAAGGGGTTGTTATACATGCCGAAATGAAAGCACAACAAATTTTAGTACCAGTAAATCCATATAATTTCATTAGTTTTTTTATCAATTAAGCAAAGGTTATTTTTAATGGGTAATAAGATAATCCTTTTTACAAAAATTAAAAAGAGATGACTTAAAATAATAATCTGTTTTTTGACCTTGCCATTTATAATAGGTAGAATAAAAATTAAATGATTTAATTCGACTGATCACAATACTATCTGAAACATTCAATTTGGCTACATTATAATTAAACGTTTATTGTGTTATATAAGTTAATTTTTTACTGAGAAGTTTGGTAAATAGATATTTAATTGTCAGGAGTATTTTTATGGATTATGCCAAAAAAATTTGTGCTCTGTGTTTATTTGCCTTTTCTTGTATGGGATTTGCCGAACAGCAAATAGCGGCAGGATCTAAAACTGCATATCATTTTGATTCGAAATACACATACACACCAGCGCCTGATGGTTACGATGCTTTTTATATTGATCATGTTGGGCGGCATGGATCGCGTTATATTAGCAAATCAAAATATGAAGATATTGCCTACCAAACTTTATTAATCGCTGAAAATAAGGGTCAGTTGACGCATCTTGGTAAAGATTTGCTTGACCAAATTAGCCGTATTACACAATTGAATAAAGGCCATTATGGCGCTCTAACCGATCTGGGACGACAAAATATTCGTTTAATCAGTCAGCGGATGTTGAATAATTATCCTTCTGTTTTTAAAGGTCAGAAAATTGAGGTTATCTCTTCAAGTTCACCCAGAGCTAAAGAGACAGCAAACATTTTTGTTGAAGCTTTTCATTCAAAATATCCTCAAATCAACGTCACGCAACAGCAAGAAGATCAACAAACATTATTGCGTTTTTTCGAGTATTCCCCCGCTTATGAGGAATTTAAACAAAGTAAAAAAGTGAAAAATGCAATAAAATTGATTGAAAATATGCCAGATTCATGGGAGATGGGGTACCATTTTTTACACCGAATTTTTAGTGATGAGTTTATCCAAAAACATTTAGATAAAGGTCTTGAAATTAATGAAAATTCATCCATAAAATCAATGGATTTTGTTATTGCAGTTTATCAGTTGTATCAAGAATTACCCGCTTTTTCTCCACAATTATTAGCAGAAAATCATGTGGATCTTAATTCATTTTTTCATGAAGATGAAAAAACACAATTTAATAATATCGTTACTGTAAAAAATTATCTACAAATAGGTCCAGCCTTTGATGCAAATGGTATTCAGATTAAAATAGCTGCACCTTTACTATGGGATATGTTAAATACAGCAGATTTTGCTATAAAGAATAATAATATTGACGCTAATTTGCGTTTTGCCCATGCCGAAACCGTATCGCCTTTGGCGACTTTACTTGAAATAGAAGGGACTGCAACAGTTGCAAATCCGATAGTACAATATCCTTTGGTTTGGCAGGCAGATAAAATTATTCCTATGATGGCAAATATTCAATGGATTTTTTATAAAAGTAAAAAAGTAGATCAACCGATACTGGTAAAGATTCTGTTAAATGAGCAGGAAGTGCATCTTCCTGTCAAAACTGAACATTATCCTTACTACTATTGGGAAGATGTAAAACAATATTATCTTACTAAGCTAAATAAATTAGGTTTATCCCCTCAAGCATCAGCAATAGATATGTTAAAAAATTTAAGATGATTATAAAGGTGATAAATAATAATTTTACTGAAATTGTTTATTCGTCTTTTACGGTAAAATAATTCACTTTTTAGTTAATCTATTTGTTGAGGCATGAATAATATTTTAAGTCTGTAACCAAAAAGTAACCGGACCATCATTAATCAATGATACTTGCATATTGGCAGCAAATTGCCCAGTTTGGGTATTAATTTGTTTTTTACATTGCTCGACAAAAAATTGATAGAGTTTATTGGCTTCGTCGGGTTTTGCTCCCTTAGTAAAACTAGGTCGCATTCCCTTTTGGGTATCAGCAGCAAGTGTAAATTGAGAAACAACTAATACCTCACCTTTAGCTTGCTGAACATTCAAATTCATTTTTCCCTCACTATCGCTGAAAATACGATAGCCTAGAACTTTTTCACATAATCGAGTGGCTTTTTGTTGATCATCACCTTGCTCAACACCTAATAAAATAAGTAGGCCATGGTTGATTTGTCCAATAATTTGTTTATCAACAGTAACACTGGCTTGCGTAACGCGTTGTATTAAGGCAATCATAGATTTTATTATTCCACTTGAGACTGATTTTCAATAGATTGTTTTTGTTGGCGGTTATAGTCAGTCAATGTCGCGGCAAACTCTGCACCAAATAGCACAATACACCATGAACAGTAAATCCAAACCAACATAATAGGTATCGAAGATACCACACCATAAATCAATTGATAGGTAGGAAAAGAGCTAACATAAAGTGAAAATGCTCGCTTTCCTATTTCAAATAAGACTGCAGCGACGATTGCGCCAATAAATGACTCTTTAAAAGGGACAGATTCGGTAGGAATAATACTATAAAGTAACCAAAAACCAATAACAGAAATAAGAAATGGTAAAATGCTAATTAGTAGGTTACTGGTTATCGCTGTAGAAATCCATTTTAACGAAAAAATATATGAACTTATCGCTACGCTACTGCCAGCCAAAATAGGGCCTAAGGTTAATATTGTCCAATAAATGGTTATATTATAAATTAATGAGCGTTTGCGTTTTGTTTTCCAAATATGATTGAGAGCTGTGTTAATTGAATTGATCAATAATAACGATGTGACAATTAGTCCGATTATCCCAACCACAGTCATTTTCTTTGTATTGGCAATAAACTGTTCCAGATAGTTTTGGATAGTGTCACTGGCTGTTGGTACTAAATTACTATAAATTAACTGCTTCAATGATCGACTCACTTCACTAAACATTGGAAAAGCAGACAGTAAAGAAAAGATTACCGTAATCAATGGTACTAGTGCAAGTATCGTGGTATAAGCTAACCCTGCAGATGATGTCGTTAAACGGTCATGGTTGATCCGCCACCATAACATTTTTGAGAACAGTTGTATGTGCTTAAATGTTTTCATCGTTTTTATTTGTTAGAAACAACACAATTGTTAATACCACTACTGAGTAACGAGCTCATCGTTTTATCAGCCTCATTTTTGTTGGTAAAAGGTCCGACAGTCACACGATACAGTTGACCTGCAGAAATATTACCACTTATTCCTGTCATAGCAAGTTTGGCTCTTAGTGTATCAGCATTAGCTTTATCTTTAAAAGCTCCACATTGTAGTGACCATTTATTTGAGGTATTCACTATTTGACTTGTTTGTGATGGGGCTGAAGTCGTTGTTATTTGTGTGTTAGCATTATTCGTGTTATTGGTATTTTGTGTAGTTGTAACAGGACGTGAATTATTGACAAAACTATCGAGAATTTGTTGTCGTTCACTTGCAACAGAATTTGTTTGAGCGTTAGAGCTAGCATTTGGCGTTTCTAACTCTTTTAAATATGTCCATCTTTCTTGGGGTTGTTCTGGTAACGTGATTGCCGGAGGTTGAGTTTTCGCTTTGGGCTGTTCAGTAATTTGCGTAGGTTTATTATTTGAAACAAAGTAGAGAATAGCAGAGAACAGAATAATAATGATAATAGCTAATAATATCATTAAATTAGGCATATTTCGTGACTTATTTTTTTTAGATTGGCTCTTTTTTCTCACATAATCACGCTGAACCACAATAAACTCTCTTTGTTTTTATTTGTTATTGATAAATGATTAGCACATAAATAAAAAAAGTGGTTTTCACCACTTTTTGCTAGGTTCTTAATTAACTATAGTAACTAACAGAATAAAGTATTAAGCTAATGCTTTTATCTGTTTGATTAAATTCGCTTTATGACGTGCTGCTTTGTTTTTGTGGATTAGACCACGAGCCGCTTGACGGTCAATAACTGCTTGCATGTCTTTAAATGCTACTTCAGCTGTTTGTTTATCACCAGCTGCAACAGCTGCGTAAACTTTTTTAATATAAGTACGCATCATTGAACGGTTACTAGCATTATGTTTACGGCGTTTTTCGGATTGAACCGCACGTTTCTTAGCTGATTTGATATTAGCCAAAGTCAACTCCCAAATTTAGAAAAATTAGATATTAATAAGGCGGCAAAATATGCCTGATTTTCTTTCTTTTGTCAATGCTGTTAGATAAAAAAATTTTGTGGCTTTTCGATTAAGTATTTAACGTAAATGTTTACTATTTAAGCGTTAATGAAAGTAACCTAATCTTATTTTTTATGTTAGAATAATGTAAAATTTATTTTATTTATATTTCATAAGAGGATGTCTCATGTCTATTATTAGAATGCAAGATCTTGATCTAAAAGGAAAACGTCTATTTATTCGTTCAGATCTTAATGTGCCAGTTAAAAATGGTAAAGTAACCTCTGATGCACGTATTAAAGCATCATTGCCAACAATTGAAGAGGCAATTAAAAAAGGTGCTAAAGTAATGGTAACCTCGCATATTGGGCGTCCAATCGAGGGAGAATATAATCCAGAATTTTCACTGCAACCTGTTGTTGATTATTTAAAAGAACATGTTTCATTTCCTGTCCGCCTAGTTAAAGATTATCTTAACGGTGTTGACGTTAAAGAAGGTGAACTTGTTGTGCTTGAAAACGTACGTTTTAATGTCGGCGAAGGTAAAGATGATGAAGCTTTATCAAAAAAATATGCCGCACTTTGCGATATCTATGTTATGGATGCTTTTGGTACAGCACATCGCGCTCAAGCGTCTACTCATGGTGTTGGTAAATTTGCGCCAGTTGCTTGTGCAGGTCCATTATTAGCAGCTGAACTTGATGCTTTAGGTAAAGCGTTAGATAATCCAGCTCGTCCAATGGTTGCGATTGTTGCGGGTTCTAAAGTATCAACAAAATTGACTGTTCTTGATTCTTTATCAAAAATCGCTGACCAAATTATTGTTGGTGGTGGTATCGCAAATACATTCATCGCAGCTGAAGGCTATAATGTTGGTAAATCACTTTACGAAGCAGATTTAATTCCTGAGGCAAAAAAATTAATGGCAAATTGCCATATTCCTGTTCCAACTGATGTGCGTGTGGCTACTGAATTTAGCGAAACGGCTACAGCCACTGAAAAATCAGTAAAAGATGTTAAAGAAAATGAACAAATTCTTGATTTAGGTGATAAATCAGCAGAAGCATTAGCTGATATCATCAAAAAAGCCAAAACTATTTTATGGAATGGCCCTGTTGGTGTGTTTGAATTCCCGAATTTCCGTCGAGGTACTGAAATTGTAGCGAAAGCTATTGCTGATAGTGCAGGTTTTTCAATCGCAGGTGGTGGTGATACATTAGCTGCAATTGATTTATTCGGAATTGAAGATAAAATCTCTTATATCTCAACTGGTGGTGGAGCTTTCCTTGAATTTGTGGAAGGTAAAAAATTACCGGCTGTTGCAATGCTAGAAGCGAGAGCTAAAGCGTAATTAAGACATTTAATAAAAAAGGATGAGCCAATCACTCATCCTTTACTTTTTATATAAATAAATTTATAGGTAATAAAATGGCTACAAAGATTTCTGATGTTGTTAAACCTGGTGTGGTAACTGGTGATGATGTGCAAAAAGTATTTCAAATTGCACGAGAAAATAATTTTGCATTACCAGCTGTAAACTGTGTTGACACTAATACAATCAATGCGGTTATTGAAACAGCAGCTAAAGTTGGCTCGCCTGTTATTGTGCAATTTTCTAATGGCGGTGCACAATTTATTGCGGGTAAAGGTTTAAAACTTGAAGGTCAAGAATGTGCAGTGTTAGGTGCTGTATCTGGTGCTAAACATGTGCATTTAATGGCTGAAAAATATGGTGTACCAGTGATTGTTCATACCGATCACTGTGCAAAAAAATTACTGCCTTGGGTTGATGGGTTACTTGATGCTGGCGAAACGCATTTTGCTAAAACTGGCAAACCACTATTTTCTTCTCACATGATCGATCTATCAGAAGAAACTTTAAAAGACAATATTGATATTTGTTGCCAATACCTTGCTCGTATGTCAGCAATGAAAATGACATTAGAGTTAGAGCTTGGTTGTACTGGTGGTGAAGAAGATGGTGTTGATAATAGCCATATGGATAGTTCAGCACTTTATACTCAACCTGAAGATGTCGCTTATGCTTATGAGCGTCTAAGTGCAATTAGTCCACGTTTTACTATCGCAGCATCATTTGGTAATGTTCATGGTGTGTATAAACCAGGAAATGTTAAGTTAACACCAAAAATTCTCGATAATTCACAAAAATATGTTTCTGAAAAATTTAGCTTACCTGAAAAATCATTGAATTTTGTATTCCATGGTGGTTCAGGCTCTACTCCTGAAGAAATTGCTGAAGCAGTTAGTTACGGTGTTGTTAAAATGAATATCGATACTGATACGCAATGGGCAAACTGGGCTGGTATTTTAGATTATTACAAAGCCAACGAAGCATATTTACAAGGTCAATTAGGCAACCCAGAAGGACCTGATGCTCCAAATAAAAAATATTACGATCCACGTGTATGGTTACGTAAAGGACAAGAATCATTAGTTGCACGTTTAGAACTTGCATTTAAAGAACTTAATGCAATTAATGTACTTTAATTCTTGAATAACATTGTTATTAAATAAAAACAGGCGGTAAATATTGCCTGCTTTTATGTGTAATAAATAAATCTTGCATTTATTAATCGATTGTAGGATAATTCTGCCCTCATTTAACTTAGGGGAGCTGTCTATTTATTAATAGAGGCGTTTGCACCCGAGAAAAGGAAACTAAAAATGGCAAAAAAAGTACAAGCTTACATCAAGTTGCAAGTTGCAGCTGGTGCAGCAAATCCTAGTCCACCAGTTGGTCCAGCACTTGGTCAACACGGTGTTAATATTATGGAATTCTGTAAAGCATTTAATGCAAAAACAGAAAGCATGGAAAAAGGTCTACCTATTCCTGTTGTTATTACAGTCTATTCTGATCGTTCATTTACTTTTGTTACTAAAACTCCACCTGCGGCAGTATTATTAAAGAAAGCTGCTAAAATCAAGTCTGGTTCTGGCGAACCTAACAAGAAAAAAGTAGGTAAAGTAACGAGTGCGCAAATTCGCGAAATCGCTGAATTAAAAGCTGCAGATATGAATGGTGCTACCATTGAAACGATGATGCGTTCTATTGAAGGGACTGCACGTTCAATGGGCTTGGAAGTGGAGGGTTAATTCATGGCTAAACTATCTAAAAAAGCTAAACTTATCCGCGAAAAAGTGAATGCGACTAAACAATATGATATCAACGAAGCAATTGCTTTATTAAAAGAACTTGCCACTGCTAAATTTACAGAAAGTGTTGATGTTGCAGTTAATTTAGGTATTGATTCACGTAAATCAGACCAAAATGTGCGTGGTGCAATTGTACTTCCACACGGAACCGGTCGTAGTATTCGTGTTGCAGTCTTTACTCAAGGTGCAAACGCTGATGCCGCTAAAGAAGCTGGCGCTGAATTAGTGGGTATGGACGATCTAGCTGATCAAATCAAAAAAGGCGAAATGAATTTTGACGTGGTTATCGCATCACCAGATGCTATGCGTGTTGTTGGTCAATTAGGTCAAATTTTAGGGCCTCGTGGTTTAATGCCAAACCCTAAAGTGGGTACTGTAACGCCTAACGTTGCTGAAGCAGTGAAAAACGCTAAAGCTGGTCAAATCCGTTACCGTAATGATAAAAATGGTATTATCCATACCACTATCGGTAAAGCTGATTTTGATGCAGATAAACTTAAAGAAAATTTAGAAGCATTACTTGTTGCGTTAAAACGAGCAAAACCTGCATCTGCTAAAGGTGTATTTGTGAAGAAAGTTAGCCTATCTACTACAATGGGCGCAGGTGTTGCTATCGATCAAGCGACATTAAATGCAACAGTTTAATTATTTCGATAATTAAACAAAAAAATCGGTTGGTGTCTGGCCTTAACCAGACCCCGTCCAAGACCGTAGGTGTAATTGATATTTAATTACTTAATCTTCCTACGTAGACGGTGACAGAACCTGATAAGATATAATAGAGGGATTCTGCTCATCGTGGTTGTGCTAGCTACATGTGTAGTTAGTTAAAATAAGTCTAGGCTTTGCCTAGTATATAATCCAGGAGCAATACCAATGGCACTAAATCTTCAAAATAAACAAGAAATTGTTGCTGAAGTTAATGAAATCGCCAAAGGTGCGCTATCTGCAGTTGTTGCTGATTCTCGTGGCGTAACTGTAGAAAAGATGACTGCATTACGTAAATCTGCTCGTGAAGCGGGTGTTTATATGCGTGTTGTTCGTAACACCTTATTACGCCGCGTTGTTGAGGGAACTCAATACGAGTGCTTAAAAGATGCGTTTGTTGGTCCAACTCTTATTGCATTTTCAAATGAGCACCCAGGTGCTGCTGCGCGTATTTTTAAAGCGTTTGCAAAAGAAAATGAAAAATTTGAGATTAAAGCCGCAGCCTTTGAAGGTGAGTTGATTACTGCAGCGAACATTGATCGCTTAGCAACATTACCTACTTATGAAGAAGCATTAGCTCGCTTGATGTCAACCATGAAAGAAGCCGCAGCTGGCAAATTGGTTCGTACTCTTGCAGCAGTTCGCGATCAAAAACAAGCTGCTTAATTGGCAGTGTGATTGTGAATATTATTAATTAAAAAATTGTAAATTTGGGAAACTATATTATGTCTATCACTAAAGAACAAATTTTAGATGCAGTTGCTGAAATGTCTGTAATGGATGTTGTTGAACTTGTATCAATGATGGAAGAAAAATTTGGCGTTTCTGCAGCGGCAGCTGTAGCAGTTGCAGCAGCTGGTCCAGCTGAAGCAGCAGAAGAAAAAACTGAATTTGATGTAATCTTAAAAGATGTTGGCGCTAACAAAGTCGCTGTTATCAAAGCGGTTCGTGGTGCAACAGGTTTAGGCTTAAAAGAAGCGAAAGATCTTGTTGAATCAGCTCCAGCAACAGTTAAAGAAGGCGTTAGCAAAGCTGATGCAGATGAACTTAAAAAGGCACTTGAAGAATCTGGTGCAGTTGTCGAACTTAAATAAGTTTATCAATTGTAAGCTAAGTGGCTGGGGGTTTTTACCTCCAGCCTTTTTGCGCTGTAAAAAGTCAAAGAATTTTATTTGAAGACTATCAATAAAAAGTAATAAAGAAATAGTATATTTATTAAGCCTAATCAATTGATATTTATAGATATTTTCGATGAGGTGTCAGGCGTTCTTATTTGATAGATAGTAATACCCCTGATGAATATTTAATCATGCTAAAATAGCAGATAAGCAAGTTGAGGAACTAATGGTTTACTCTTATACCGAGAAAAAACGAATTCGTAAGAATTTTGGTAAACGTCCACAAGTCTTGGATATACCGTATCTTCTTTCTATTCAACTTGATTCGTTCCAGAAATTTATTGAGCAAGATCCAGAAGGTCAGTACGGCTTAGAAGCCGCTTTTCGTTCAATATTTCCGATAAAAAGTTATAGTGGTAACGCTGAGTTACAATACGTGAGCTTTAAAATGGGCGAACCTGTGTTTGATGTTAAAGAATGTCAAATTAGAGGGATCACTTACTCAGCACCGTTGCGCGTTAAATTACGTTTAGTTATTTATGATAAAGATGCGCCAGAAGGAACAGTTAAAGATATTAAAGAGCAAGACGTCTATATGGGCGAAATTCCTTTAATGACGGATAATGGTACATTTGTGATTAACGGCACTGAACGTGTTATCGTTTCACAATTACATCGTAGTCCGGGTGTGTTCTTTGATAGTGATAAAGGTAAAACGCACTCTTCTGGTAAAGTTTTATATAATGCGCGGATTATTCCTTATCGTGGCTCTTGGCTTGATTTCGAATTTGATCCAAAAGACAATCTTTTTGCTCGTATTGACCGTCGTCGTAAACTTCCAGCGACAATTATTTTACGAGCGCTTGGTTATGAAACAGAAGAAATTTTAGATATCTTCTTTGAAAAAACTATTTTTGAAGTTGGCAAATCAAAATTAAAAATGGATCTGGTTCCTGAGCGTTTACGTGGTGAAACGGCTCTGTTTGATATTGAATCAAAAGGTAAAGTTTATGCTGAAAAAGGCCGTCGTATAACCGCACGCCACATTCGTGAACTAGAAAAAGATAAAGTAACTAAGATTGATGTACCAGTTGAATATATCGTTAATAAAGTATTAGCAAAAAATTATGTTAATGAAGAGACTGGTGAAGTTATTGCTTTTGCTAACACGCCAATTTCGTTAGAGCTATTGCTTGAATTAACCAATGCTGGCCATAAAAAAATTGAAACATTATTTACCAATGATTTAGATCATGGTGCATTCATTTCTGAAACATTAAATGTTGATTCAACTCGTGACCGTTTAGGTGCATTGGTTGAAATTTATCGTATGATGCGCCCTGGTGAGCCACCAACAAAAGAAGCAGCTGAAGCACTATTTGATAATCTATTCTTCTCTGACGAACGTTATGACTTATCAGCAGTAGGCCGTATGAAGTTTAATCGTTCTTTAGGGCGTGAAGATATCGAAGGCGAAAGCGTGTTAACCAAAGGCGATATCGTTGATGTCATGAAGAAACTTATCGCTATCCGTAATGGTCATGGCGAAGTGGATGATATCGACCATTTAGGTAATCGTCGTATTCGTAGTGTTGGTGAAATGGCAGAAAACCAATTCCGTATTGGTTTAGTTCGTGTTGAGCGAGCTGTAAAAGAGCGTCTATCTTTAGGCGATCTTGATTCATTAATGCCACAAGATATGATTAATGCTAAACCAATTTCAGCGGCAATTCGCGAATTCTTTGGTTCGAGTCAGTTATCGCAGTTCATGGATCAAAACAATCCATTATCTGAAATTACGCATAAACGTCGTATTTCTGCCTTAGGTCCGGGTGGTTTAACGCGTGAACGTGCTGGCTTTGAGGTGCGTGACGTACATCCAACTCATTATGGTCGCGTATGTCCGATTGAAACACCTGAAGGTCCAAACATTGGTTTGATTAACTCATTGGCGGTGTATGCTCGTACTAATGAGTATGGATTCTTAGAAACCCCATATCGCCGAGTCATTGATGGCGTTGTAACTGATGAGATTAACTATTTATCAGCAATCGATGAAAGTGAATTTGTTATTGCACAGGCAAACTCAAATTTAGATGATGATGGTCGTTTTAAAGAAGATTTAGTGACTTGTCGTTTAAATGGTGAATCTGGTTTATATAGCCCGGAACAAGTTCATTATATGGACGTATCAACACAACAAATCGTTTCTGTTGGTGCTTCATTAATCCCATTCCTTGAGCACGATGATGCGAACCGTGCCTTGATGGGTGCAAACATGCAACGTCAAGCAGTACCGACATTAAAAGCGGAAAAACCATTTGTTGGTACAGGTATGGAACGTGCAGTTGCGGTTGACTCAGGTGTAACTGCTGTTGCTCGTCGAGGTGGTACTGTTCAATATGTTGATGCATCACGTATCGTAATCAATGTCAATGCTGACGAAATGTATGCTGGTGAAACAGGGATTGATATTTATAACTTAACCAAATACACCCGTTCTAACCAAAATACTTGTATTAACCAAATTCCATGTGTGGAGTTAGGTGAAAAAGTTGAGCGTGGCGATGTACTTGCAGATGGTCCATCAACGGATTTAGGCGAGTTAGCACTTGGTCAAAATATGCGCGTGGCATTTATGCCATGGAATGGTTATAACTTTGAGGATTCGATTTTAGTCTCTGAAAAAGTGGTACAAGATGACCGTTTCACCTCGATTCATATTCAAGAGTTATCTTGTGTATCTCGTGACACTAAATTAGGTGCTGAAGAGATTACTGCTGATATTCCAAATGTGGGTGAAGCAGCACTTTCTAAACTCGATGAGTCTGGTATTGTTTATATCGGCGCTGAAGTAAAAGGTGGTGATATTCTGGTTGGTAAAGTGACGCCTAAAGGTGAAACACAATTAACACCAGAAGAGAAATTACTACGTGCTATTTTCGGTGAAAAAGCATCTGATGTTAAAGATACTTCATTACGTGTACCAAATGGTGTTTCTGGTACAGTTATTGATGTTCAAGTCTTTACGCGTGATGGTGTACAAAAAGATAAACGTGCACTTGAAATCGAAGAGATGCAGCTTAAACAAGCACGAAAAGATTTGACTGAAGAACTTAAGATCTTAGAAGCAGCATTGTTTGCACGTATTCGTGATGTGTTAATTTCTGGTGGTATCAAAGCAGATAAATTAGATGCTCTGCCACGTGAAAAATGGTTAACTATTGGGATTGCTAATGAAGATAAGCAAGCACAATTAGAGCAACTTGCCGAGCAGCACGAAGAAATTAAAGTTGAGTTTAATAAGAAGCTTGAAGCTAAACGCATGAAGATTACTCAAGGTGATGATTTACAACCTGGAGTGCTCAAAATTGTTAAAGTTTATTTAGCGGTTAAACGTCAAATTCAGCCTGGTGATAAGATGGCGGGTCGCCATGGTAACAAAGGGGTTATCTCAAAAATCAACCCAATTGAAGATATGCCATATGATGATAAAGGACGTCCAGTTGATATCGTGTTAAACCCACTAGGGGTTCCATCACGTATGAATATTGGACAGATTCTCGAAACCCACTTAGGTATGGCGGCTAAAGGTATTGGTCAAAAAATTGATACAATGCTTAAAGAACAGCAAGAACTTGCTAAATTACGTGAGTTTATCCAAAAAGCATACGATCTTGGTTTAGGTGCTGCACAAAAAGTTAATGTTGCAGAATTTACCGATCAAGAAGTGATGACATTGGCACAAAATTTACGTAATGGTATGCCACTTGCTACACCAGTGTTTGATGGTGCAAAAGAGCAAGAAATCAAGTCATTACTAGAATTGGGTGATTTACCGACTTCAGGTCAAATTACATTATATGATGGCCGTACGGGTGAACAGTTTGAACGTCCGGTAACGGTAGGTTATATGTACATGCTTAAATTAAATCACTTAGTTGATGATAAGATGCATGCACGTTCTACAGGTTCATATAGTCTGGTTACTCAACAGCCATTGGGTGGTAAAGCTCAATTTGGTGGTCAGCGTTTCGGTGAGATGGAAGTATGGGCACTTGAAGCTTATGGTGCTGCTTACACACTACAAGAAATGCTAACGGTCAAATCAGATGACGTAAACGGCCGTACTAAGATGTATAAAAATATTGTAGATGGTGATCATCGTATGGAACCTGCGATTCCAGAATCATTTAATGTATTGTTAAAAGAGATTCGTTCGCTAGGTATTAATATCGAGTTAGATGAAGAGTAATCTTCACTAACTAAAAATGATTTCTATTTATAGGGATAACTTATCAGCAATGATAAGTTATCTAATTGGTTTAACTCCATAGGAGCCAATTGTGAAAGACTTACTAAAGTTTCTAAAAGCACAAACAAAAACAGAAGACTTTGATGCTATCAAGATAGGCCTTGCTTCTCCTGATATGATTCGTTCATGGTCTTTTGGTGAAGTTAAAAAACCTGAAACAATTAACTATCGTACGTTCAAACCTGAACGTGATGGATTATTTTGTGCGCGTATTTTTGGACCCGTTAAAGATTATGAATGTTTATGTGGAAAATATAAACGTTTAAAACATCGTGGTGTAATTTGTGAAAAATGTGGCGTTGAAGTCACACAAGCTAAAGTGCGTCGTGAACGTATGGGGCATATTGAGCTTGCATCACCAACTGCACATATCTGGTTCTTAAAATCATTACCATCACGTATTGGTCTATTATTAGATATGCCACTTCGTGACATTGAACGTGTGCTTTATTTTGAATCATTTATGGTTCTTGATGGTGGTATGACCAACTTAGAGCGTGGTCAAATTTTAACAGAAGAACAATATTTAGATGCGTTAGAAGAGTTTGGCGATGAATTTGATGCTCGTATGGGCGCCGAAGCAATTCAAGAATTATTACGCAATATTGATGTGCAAGCGGAATGTGAAGCACTACGTGACGAACTTTCAACGACAAACTCTGAAACAAAACGGAAAAAAATCACTAAACGGATTAAGATTATCGAAGCATTCATTCAATCAGAAAATAAACCTGAATGGATGATCTTAAACGTATTACCTGTGTTGCCACCTGATTTACGTCCATTAGTACCACTTGATGGCGGACGTTTTGCAACATCAGATTTAAATGATCTTTATCGTCGAGTGATCAACCGTAATAACCGTTTAAAACGTTTATTAGACTTAGCTGCGCCAGATATTATTGTACGTAATGAAAAACGTATGTTACAAGAATCTGTCGACGCATTATTAGATAATGGTCGCCGTGGTCGTGCTATTACTGGTTCAAACAAACGTCCATTAAAATCACTTGCCGATATGATTAAAGGTAAGCAAGGTCGTTTCCGTCAAAACTTATTAGGTAAACGTGTCGATTACTCGGGTCGTTCTGTAATTACTGTAGGTCCATATTTACGATTACATCAATGTGGTTTACCGAAGAAAATGGCACTTGAACTATTCAAACCATTTATTTACGGTAAATTAGAGCGTCGTGGTTATGCAACTACCATTAAAGCAGCCAAGAAAATGGTTGAGCGTGAAGATGCAATTGTTTGGGATATCTTAGATGAAGTTATTCGTGAACATCCAGTATTACTAAACCGTGCGCCGACACTACATAGATTAGGTATTCAGGCATTTGAACCTATTCTAATTGAAGGTAAAGCGATTCAATTACACCCATTAGTTTGTGCGGCATTCAATGCTGACTTCGATGGTGACCAAATGGCGGTGCACGTTCCATTGACGTTAGAAGCGCAATTAGAAGCGCGTGCGTTGATGATGTCAACCAATAATATCCTTTCACCTGCGAGCGGTGAGCCTATTATTGTTCCTTCTCAGGACGTGGTATTAGGTCTTTACTACATGACGCGTGACAAAGTCAATGCGAAAGGTGAAGGCATGGTTTTAACTGGCCCTAAAGAAGCAGAAAAACTGTATCGTTTAGGTTTAGTTGAGTTACATGCGAAAGTTAAAGTACGTATAACAGAAAGCCAACGTAACAGTGTTGGTGAGTGGGAAGAAACAACCTCTGTGGTAGATACTACAGTTGGTCGTGCTATCTTATGGTTAATTATGCCGAAAGGTATGAGCTTCTCTGTGATTAACCAACCACTAGGTAAAAAAGCGATTTCTCGTATCTTGAATATCTGTTATCGTCAATTAGGTATGAAAGAAACCGTCATTTTGGCTGACCAAATAATGTACACTGGATTTGCTTATGCTGCTCGTTCAGGTGTATCAGTTGGTATTGATGATATGGAAATTCCAGCGAAAAAATCGCAAATCATCAATGAAGCTGAAATTGAAGTTGCTGAAATTCAAGAACAGTTCCAATCAGGTTTAGTTACCGCTGGTGAACGTTATAATAAAGTTATCGATATTTGGGCAGCAGCCAATGAACGTGTTGCAAAAGCGATGATGGATAACTTATCAACTGAAAAAGTGACTAACCGTGAAGGCAAAGAAGAAGTACAATCTTCTTTTAACAGCATCTATATGATGGCCGACTCAGGTGCTCGTGGTTCTGCCGCTCAGATTCGTCAGTTAGCAGGTATGCGTGGTTTGATGGCAAAACCGGATGGTTCTATCATCGAAACTCCAATTACGGCAAACTTCCGTGAAGGGTTGAACGTTCTTCAGTACTTTATCTCGACCCATGGTGCGCGTAAAGGTCTTGCCGATACCGCATTAAAAACAGCGAACTCAGGTTACTTAACTCGCCGTTTAGTTGATGTGGCGCAAGATCTCGTTGTTATTGAAGATGACTGTGGCACGTTAGAAGGTGTAGTAATGACACCCGTTATCGAAGGTGGAGATGTTAAAGAGCCACTTCGTGAACGTGTATTAGGTCGTGTAACAGCAGAAGATGTATTAAAACCAGGTAGTGCAGATATTTTAATTCCTCGTAATACACTACTTGATGAAAGTTATTGTGATTTACTCGAAGCTGAATCAGTTGATAGTGTGAAAGTCCGTTCTGTGGTTTCGTGTGATACTGATTTTGGGGTTTGTGCGAAGTGTTATGGTCGTGACCTTGCCCGTGGTCACTTGGTGAATAAAGGTGAAGCAATCGGTGTTATTGCGGCACAATCAATCGGTGAGCCAGGTACACAGTTAACCATGCGTACGTTCCATATTGGTGGTGCGGCATCGCGAGCGGCAGCAGAATCGAGTGTTCAAGTGAAAAACAAAGGTAGCATTAAATTAACCAATGCTAAATTTGTAACTAACCCAGATAAGAAACTGGTTATTACATCTCGTAATGCTGAGTTAACCATTATTGATGAATTGGGTCGAATGAAAGAGACTTACAAAGTTCCTTATGGTTCGATTTTAACCAAAGGTAATGGCGCAACAGTTGATGCTGGTGAAACAATCGCTAACTGGGATCCACATACCATGCCAGTTATCTCTGAAGCGAAAGGCTTTGTCAAATTTGTAGATATGGTTGATGGTCAAACTATTACTCGTCAAACCGACGAATTGACAGGTTTATCATCAATTGCAATTTTAGATGTAGCTGAACGTACTGGGGTAGGTAAAGATTTACGTCCGGCAATTAAGATTGTGGATGCAAAAGGTAATGATATTTATGTTGCTGGCACTGAAATGCTCGCGCAATACTTCTTACCTGGTAAAGCATTAGTCCAATTAGAAGATGGTGCTGAAATCAATGTGGGTGATACCCTTGCACGTATTCCACAGGCATCGGTTGGTACCAAAGATATTACCGGTGGTTTACCACGCGTTGCTGACTTATTTGAAGCACGTAAACCGAAAGAGCCAGCAATTCTTGCTGAAATCGATGGTATTATCTCGTTTGGTAAAGAGACCAAAGGTAAACGTCGCTTAATTATCACTCCACTTGATGGTAGTGATCCATATGAAGAGATGATTCCAAAATGGCGTCAACTTAACGTATTTGAAGGTGAACAAGTTGGACGTGGTGATGTGATTTCTGACGGTCCAGAATCTGCACATGACATTTTACGTTTACGTGGTGTTAATGCAGTGACACGTTACATCGTTAACGAAGTTCAAGAAGTTTATCGCTTACAAGGTGTAAAAATCAATGATAAACACATTGAAGTCATTGTTCGTCAGATGTTACGCAAAGCAACGGTTATTCATCCGGGTGGTTCTCGTCTACTTGACGGTGAACAACTTGAAGTATCACGCTTGAAAATTATTAATCGTGAACTTGAAGCACAAGGTAAAGAACCAATTGTTTACTTGCATGATCTGCTTGGTATTACTAAAGCATCACTTACTACTGAATCATTTATTTCTGCGGCATCGTTCCAAGAAACGACTCGCGTATTAACTGAAGCAGCAGTTGCGGGTAAAAACGACGAATTACGTGGCTTGAAAGAAAACGTTATTGTTGGTCGATTAATTCCGGCTGGTACGGGTTATGCTTACCATAAAGAGCGTTTACGTAAACGTGCAATGCCATCAACTGATGACATTCAAACAACTGTTTCTGCTGAAGAAGCAACAGCAAACTTAGCTGAATTACTTAACTCTGCAGCGGAAGAAAACAACAATCAATAATTGGTTGATTTAATTTTTAAAATAGCACGTGTAAACGTGCTATTTTTTTATCGGACATAAGTAAATTAAAAGGAGATATTTATGTATATAGTCATGAATCGTTTTAAAATTAAACGTGGTAGCGAAGATACTTTTATTGATATATGGCGAAATCGTGATAGCCATTTGAAAGAGATGAAAGGATTTAATCGTTTTTATTTCTTACAAGGAAAAACTGAAGAAAACTATACACTATTTTCATCTTTTGCAGAGTGGGAAACTAAAGCGGATTTTGACGCTTGGGTAAACTCTGAACACTTCAAACATACTCATCGAAATACCAATAATCGGCCAAATAATCATGATATCTATTTTGCGCCAGCAGAGCTTGAATGCTTTGAAGTGATTTTATAGCCAATAATCTGATTATAATTATCGGTAAAAATTAAAAGATTGTTATACTTATAATAAATGGCTTTGTGAGCAACCATTAATAAAGCAATGAAGTGTTTTGCATAAATTCCTTCGATTATACTTCGCAAGTTTGCTAAAACTCGATATAATATTTAACAGTTAATTTAAACTATGTGGTATGCAACTGAAATATAGTGAATGATAACAATCAGTTAGCGACATAAATTTTTGTCTTTATCTCTAATAATCTCATCTTTATCGATTAAGTTGTCTATTGTTGTTTTTACGCCATTTGCTTTTGTGCATTATGGTTATTTAAAGCAGTAACTGGATGTCAGAATAAGTTATTTTTCATCGTTGCTTAATTAATTAGTATTCACATTTAACCAAAGTTAAGTACTTTATAAGAGGTTTATAATGAAATCAAAATCTTTGTTAGTTATTCTTGTACTCATTATTATTGGTGGATTTATCTTTTTTAAAGATTATAACAGTATTCAAACTCAAGATGAGGCGGTTGCAGCTTCTTGGTCAGAAGTTATTAACCAATATAAAAGACGTGCTGATTTAGTGCCTAATTTGGTTAATACAGTAAAAGGTTATGCAACTCATGAAAAAGAAGTATTAACACAAGTCACTGATGCACGAGCTAAAGTTGGATCGATTCAAATTAATGCTGATCAGTTAACGGATCCTACTTTATTTTCGAAATTCCAACAAGCACAATCCGATTTAAGTTCAGCATTAAGCAGGCTTATTGCTGTAAGTGAGAATTATCCCGATCTTAAAGCTAATACACTTTATCAAGATTTGATGAGCCAACTTGAAGGTACAGAAAATCGTATTACAGTAGCAAGAGGACGCTACATTGAAACGGTTAAAAATTTTAACAGTTATATCCGTACGCTACCAACTAAATGGGTTGCAGATATTTTAGGTCAACAACCTAAGCAACAATTTACGGTTGATAATGAAAAACAGATCTCTGATGCACCTGCTGTCAATTTTGAACAGTAAATATAAATGAAAAGGTTATTTGTATTCAGCGTGCTATTGATGATCAGTTGGCTGAGTTATGGGTTAACTGAGATCCCCGTATTTAGCCAACGTGTTATTGATATCACGCATACCCTGACATCGTCACAAATTGATAAGCTAGAATCAAGTTTAATTGCGTTTGAAAAACCACGTACTGATGGTGCACAAATTGCGGTATTGATGATAGCGAAGCTTGATAATGAAACGATTGAGCAATATGCCGATAGGGTTTTTATTGACTGGAAAATTGGTAAAAAAGGTCGTGATAATGGCATATTGTTACTGATCGTTAAAGATGATAAACGTATGCGTATCGAAGTCGGCTATGGTCTTGAAGGCACCATTACCGACTTGATTGCTAGCCACATTATTCGTGACCAACTTGCACCTCAGTTTAAACAACATAACTATTATCAAGGCATATACGACGCTTTAACCGTATTAAGTCAAAAAATCGATAATTCAGACACTACAACCGATGATGACTCACAACAGAATCTGAATTCATTGCTAGCAAGTGACTTTGGCGCAACTGTTTTTAATTATGGATTAGTCTCATTTTTTATCTGTTTTGTCATTGCTAACTTCATCTTATCTAACTCAGGCAAAATCAGTGCAAAACGAAGTTTAAGCACAGGATTACTCAATGGACTCTCTGTTGGCGGATTTACATTATGGCATGGCTATCCACTATATATTGCATTACCACTATTATTTTTAGCTTTTGTAGCAAGTACCATTTTAAGTGGTATTTTAATGGCTAAAGGAAGTGGAGGGGGCATTAACCGACGCGGTGGTGGCGGAGGTTTTGGTGGTAATAGTGGTGGTTTTGGTGGTTCTGGCGGATTCGGTGGTGGAGGTGGCGGACGCAGTGGTGGAGGTGGTGCTTCTGGTAGTTGGTAAAGATTTTAAGGGCGCTATACATGAAGGTATAGTATTTTTTAAATTTCTTAAAAGAGATTTTTTGTATGGTAGGATTTCGGACGTTTGCACCGAAATGAAAAAATCACAAAATTACTCACGTCCGAGATCCTAAAGAACAAAAATCAAAAAACGTTGTCAAGAATTTTAAGGAAATAAGTACGTTTCAGTATAGCATCCTACCCTGAATTTAAGCAAAACCACAAAAATTCCAAAACTTTTGCGTATAAAATCCCAAAATAAAAAATCTTCACTTCTCTCTCTATGTATCATTTTTATGATCAAACTCACAAATTTAACAATCTGTTTATTCTGGCTTAATTTAATTTTTCCCTCTATAAACGCAGATGACGCCATTTATTGCGATAAATGATAATTAATTTCCTGTTGTTGACGGAAAAAGTCTCTATCCACGTTAATTGTGGTTTCATTTACGCTTAATCCATGCTTAAAAAAGAAGAGAATTATGTGTGTTATGTCATCAATAAAGTTTCGCATGATCGAGGATAATCTTGAACCAGAATTAGTTACATCACAAATTATTAAAATTATAAATGGCTGGTTGATTGAACAGCAAATTACGCAAAATGATGTGCAAAAGGCTATGTTACTTTCGCACGTTAAAGCTATGGTGCAACGGGCAAAAACACTTGAAAAATTACCAGAAATTGATCCAAGCTTATTTGATGAACTTTCACAGGAATCTTTAGCGCTAGCTCGCAGAACAGTAGAATTATTTGATAATTTGCCAATGGAAGAAGCCTATTTATTGGCTGTGCATTATGAGGTAGCTAAGGCAAATTGAAAAGATTACTAGACAATTAAAAAACAATAATTAATAGGAGAAATAGTATGACTGAAGTAGTCATTGTTATTGGTGATAGGATGGGAAAAGGGCAAAAGATTGCCGAAGGAATTAACTCTGTAGAAGGTTGTAGGGCAATTGTTATTCCTGGTATGGCAGCTGATATGAAGTTAGGTGATGTCATGAATGAGAAGCATGCTGATTTGGGCTTATCGTTTTGCGGTAGCGGCGGCGCAGGTGCGATTACTGCACAAAATAAATATGGCTATTCACAACGCCATGGTATGCGATCAATAGAGGAAGGTGAGACCGCAATTAATGATGGTTGTAAAGTTCTTGGTTTTGGTTTTATGGATACACAAGAGCTTGGCAAGCGTATTGCACAAGCATTTTTGAAAAAAAATCCACGTCCATAAGTGCGAAGATAAAAATGAAAAAAACACAACAGTTGTCTGTCAGGGTAAATGGTAAAGGTGAATCTAAACAACGGGCATTTGCAATAGCATTAAGCCAGGTTCAAAAAGAGGTATTTAACCATATCGGCGATATTGTATTACGTATTGAACCACAAGATATTCAAGTTGTATCAGCAAAACAAATGATAACCACTGAGCGCTTTTTGTTTGTTTTTCTGCCAAGGAAAAGGACCCTTTACGACATCACTCTTGATGTCTCTGTTAATGTAAGTTTCGTTAATCTTGCGGATATTGAATTTAAATCTGAATAACATAACGTATAAGGGAAATGATGGAAATTCTAATTATTGCATTAAAGTCTATTATTATTGGTGGACTTTGTGGTTTTGGCGTTGGTGCCGGGGCTGCTCGAATGTTTCATGCGCCAACCTATCAAGGTATGGGGGCTTTTCGAACACTTGGCGAACTTAATTCTTGTGAAGGTGATCCTGCGGCGCATTTCTCATTTGGTCTTGGTTTCTTTTTTAATGCATGGGCATCATCAGTGGCTGCGGGCTCTTTTACCCAAGATGTCGATCACCGAATTATTCCCAACTGGGGAGCATCGTTACTGATGATAAAAAATCGTAATCTTGCCGAAACGCTACATGATCCTAAAAAAATGGCATTAGCTTGTGCATTTGTCGGCGTCATTGTGGTGCTATTTTTAAATACCACCACTTCTGTTATTCCTGATTCCCTAAAAATTACCGCGACGAAAGTATTAGTCCCTGCGGCAAATCTGCTTGTGGCAACAGTAATGCCTGTTATCTTTTGGTTGGCAGCGTTAGATGCTGGTCGTCGTAGTGGTTTTTGGGGGACATTGTTTGGCGGACTTGCTCAATTGATTATGGGTAATGCTGTACCGGGCTTAGTTTTAGGTATCCTAATTGGTAAAGGCGTAGATGACAGTGGCTGGAATCGTGTTATGAAGATTATGTTAGTCGCGATCATTGTTCTATTTGTGATGAGTGGATATTTTCGCGGTTTTGATATGAAGATGATAAATTCATTTCGAGATGGTCTGTCTTATTGGTTTAAATAATATAGGGAATAACACATTATGAATACTCAAACAACCATTAATAAAAGTTTTTGGTATGCCGATTGGTCATTCCCGATTATTTGTGGACTTTTATCAGCAGGTATTTTTGCTGGAACGCATACTTTTTATGTATATGGTATAGGTGCATTTAATGAGATTGCGTTTGTTGCAATGCTCAAATCAGGAATGACAACCGGTGATTATGGTGCAGTTGCAGCATTTGGCGCTAGTTTTTTGTTTGCCCGCGTTATTGAAGGTTCATTAGTTGGTATATTGGATATTGGTGGCGCTTTACAAACAGGTATTGGATTAGGTGTACCAGCATTATTGTTAGCGGGTGGTTATACCTTTCCTGTTGAAAACTTTTTAGCTGCATTAGCGACAGGATTAGTGTTAGGTGCAATGATTGGCGCCATTATTATTCTTATCCGAAAGTTTACTGTTAATAGTGGCAGTGGATCGACTTTTGGTGCTGATGTGATGATGGGTGCCGGTAATGCTTCTGGACGATTCTTAGGACCAATGATTATTTTATCAGCTATGGTAGCTTCAATTCCTATTGGTATTGGCTCTTTACTTGGTGCATTACTTTTTTATGTATGGAAAAAGCCAATTACAGGTGGTGCAATTTTAGGTGCGATGATTTTTGGTGGAATATTTCCAATTGTCTAATGTTAACTCTCCGCTGTAGTTGGTTAAATTACAGCGGATTTGGAACAACTTATGTATGATTTAATTATAAGAAACGCCATATTAATTGATGACTCGATAACCGACATTGCTATTTATCAAGGAAAAATTGTCAAAATAGACAGTGCCATTTCAGATCCAACTATTCGCATTTTAGACCTAAAACAGAAATATTATGTCAGTGCCGGATGGATCGACTCTCATACTCATTGCTTTGCGCGTTCACCCATCTATCATGATGAGCCTGATTTAATTGGGGTTAAAGCGGGCGTAACTTCTGTTGTGGATGCAGGTAGTGTTGGTGCACTTGATGTTGATGAATTCTATCAATTAGCTCAGCAAGTGCAGACTCATGTTTATTCATTTTTGAATATTTCAAAAATTGGCTTAATCAGACAAAATGAACTTGCCGATATGCAAGATGTTGATGTCGCGTTATTTGACAAAACTTTAGCTAAATATCCTCATTTTATTATTGGAATAAAAGTTAGGATGAGCCGTAGTGTGGTGGGTGAAAATGGTATTTTACCATTAATCAAAGCGAAAGAGATGCAGAAAAAGACCGGTTTACCACTGATGATTCATGTAGGGAATAATCCGCCAGAACTAGATGAAATTGCCGATTTATTAACTAAAGGCGATATTATTACTCACTGTTTTAATGGTAAGCCAAATCAAATATTTGATAAACAAAACAATTTGCGAGATTCAATCAAACGCGCTATTGAACGTGGCGTAATTTTAGATATTGGCCATGGTGGAGAAAGCTTTAGCTTTGCTGTTGCCGAGCGTGCTAAGTGCTTAGATATTTATCCTAATACAATTAGTTCCGACATTTATTCTAAAAATCGTTTACAAGGTCCCGTATTTAGTTTAGCAAATGTGATGACCAAGTTTATTTGTCTTGGTTATAGCCGAAAAAAAATTATTGATAGTGTTACTCAAAATGCGGCACAAGTTTTGCGTCTTAAAAATAAGGGCAAGTTAACAGTTGGTTATGATGCTGATTTGACTGTTTTTGATATTAAACAACAAGCTATTGAGTTAGCTGATTCAGAAGGTGAAGTCAGACGATGTCATGAACAATTCGTGCCTTTAGCATCGATTGTTGCTGATTCGACAAAACATTCGTTATACATAGAAATAACAGAAGAAGGTAGTAAAAATGCGCTCACAATCTCAAACTGAAAAAGACGTTTATAGTCAATATCATTTAAAAAAGGTCATTAATGCGTCAGGGCGTATGACTATTTTAGGCGTTTCAACACCAAGACCTGAAGTGGTGGATGCGGTATCGCATGGTTTAAGCGAATATTTTGAAATCAAAGACTTAGTTGATAAAACTGGGCAATATATTGCCAAATTACTCAATGTCGAAAGTGCAGTCGTGGTTTCATGTGCGTCAGCAGGTATAGCACAAGCTGTTGCAGGGTTAATTATTAAGGATGATCGCGATCTATTATTTAATCTACATTCGTCTGATAAATATGTACCTCGTGAAATTATTGTTCCTAAAGGGCATAACGTCAATTTTGGTGCACCAATTGGGACAATGGTGTCTTTAGGTGGCGGGATTGTCGTTGAGGCAGGTTACGCTAACGAATGTAAACCCGAACATATCGAATCATTAATTAATGCTGATACAGCAGCCATTTTATATGTTAAGTCACACCATTGCGTGCAAAAAAGTATGTTAACAGTTGCACAAGCTGCTACCATTGCCAAAAAACATAATATACCACTGATTGTTGATGCTGCCGCAGAAGAGGATTTATATATCTATTATCAGCAAGGAGCTGATTTAGTTATTTATAGTGGTGCAAAAGCAATTGAAGGACCGACAAGTGGTTTAGTGATTGGTCGTCATCAAGCAATTGAATGGTTAAAACTTCAATCTCAAGGCATTGGACGCCCAATGAAGGTGGGGAAAGAAGGTATTTTAGGTTTAACTAAAGCCATTGAACTTTATGTAAACGATCCTAAGCAAGAAACTGGTCAGCAAATGGTGAGTAAAATGACCCCATTTATTGATAATCTTAATTCTTTACCTGGCGTATTAGCCAACGTGGTTTGGGATAGTGCAGGGCGAGATATTGCTCGTACAGAAATCGCATTTGATAGCACTGTAGTAGGTAAAAGTGCTATCGAAATAGTTGAATTAATGAAGCAAGGTGAAATTGCTGTTTATTTTCGCGAATATAAAGCTAACGAAGGTAAAGTTGATGTTGATGTACGTAGTGTAACTTCTGCTCAACTTGACATTATTTATAATAAAATTAAACGTATTATACTAGGAGTAAAATAATGCAGTTGACACCTAATTATTATAATGATCGTGTCTGTTTAAATGTTCTGGCTAACTCAATTGATAATGCTAAAGCCGTTTATGAAGCAGCACAAACTCATGTTGTAGTTGGTATTTTATCGAAAAACTATTGTGATAATCAATCAGCAATAACCGATATGAAAAAATATGCGCAAGCAATTGATAATGCTATTTCAATAGGGTTGGGCGCTGGCGATCCGAATCAGTCAGATATGGTTTCACAGCTTGCGGCAGTTCTTCAACCACAACATGTCAATCAAGTCTTTACTGGTGTGGGAGCTAGCCGTGCTTTGTTAGGTCAAAAAGAGACTGTGATTAATGGATTAGTATCACCAACGGGTAGAATTGGATTGGTCAATATTGCTACTGGCCCGTTAAGTAGTAAAACCATGACGGGTGTGGTACCGATTGAAACAGCAATTGCATTACTTAAAGATATGGGCGGAAGTTCAATTAAATTTTTTCCAATGGGTGGATTAAAACATCGAGCCGAATTTGAATATGTGGCAAAGTGTTGTGCTGAACAAGATTTTTATCTGGAACCCACAGGGGGAATCGATTTAGACAACTATGAAGTCATTTTAAAGATAGCTTTAGATGCTGGTGTGAAAAGGATTATTCCACATATTTATAGTTCTATTATTAATCAAGCGACAGGAGAAACGCGCACTGCTGATGTTGAAAAACTTTTGGCAATTACACAAAAATTGGTAGGATAAATAATGTCATCTAAAGTGCTGTTTTCTCATCAGCGATTAGCGTATTTATTTGATACCATAAAAAACGAAACGCTGCCCCAACAGGAACTCGCTAACCGTTTTTCGGTATCTACTCGTACTATTCGTACTGACATTTCAGCACTTAATGATATTTTACGTCATTATGGCGCGCAAATTGATTATACTAAAAATATTGGTTATCAACTGCTAATATCTGATGCTAAACGTTATGCAGCTTTAACTAATTCACATTCAATAGAAAATATCCCACGAACAAGCAAAGAAAGGATAGTTGCTTTAATAATCGCTTTTCTAACACAATCTAATTCTGTCAAATTAGATGATATTGCTGATAAATGGTTTTTAAGTCGTAGCACGTTGCAAAATGATGTGATTGAAGTAAAACAATATTTAGATAAGTATAATTTGCAATTAGAAAATCGCCCCTATTATGGTATGCGTTTAATTGGCGAAGAGCCTTCCATACGAGCATGTTTAACTGATATTTTATGGCAACGATATATGGCGGAAGATACCTTAACAATTGGTAGACTTCAAAAGCATATATTGAATGATATTGAGTTGGATTATTTAGAAAAGGTATTGCAAGATCAAATTGAGCGTTTTGAGTTAAAATTAAATGCTGAAGGAAAAAGTTATTTACTCTATAGTTGTGCTGTTTCAATTAGCCGAATTACGCAAGGTTATGAGTTAATTGATTATCAAATAGATCAGATTAATAGTACTGTTATTGGCGCAGCTCAAGAGATTTCTGAAGAGTTTTCTTATTTTCTAGGTAGTGTACTTTCTCAAGCTGAGTTGAATTATTTATGCGTTCAAATCATGTCTCGCACCATTATTGATTCGCCAAATCAAGCAAAAAGTTTAGCGCTTGTAAAACATATTTTATCTTATATTAATCATACTTATCACTATAATTTATTGAAGGATGAAAAATTATTCGAAGATATGTCAATCCACGTTTCATCGATGCTATCGCGCGTGAAATATCAAATTCGTACAACAAATCCTTTATTGCAAGAAATAAAACAATATTATCCGTTTGCTTATGATATTACCTTATCAGCACTAGCTAATACGGAAAAATATACCGAATCAAAAATGACCGAAGATGAGATCAGTTACTTGGCTGTGCACATTGGTGTCGCATTAGAACGTAACTATAGTGCAGGTCATGAAAGGTATGCTCAAATACTGCTAGTGAGCGATCTTGGTAATGCAACTTTACGTATGATTGAATCGAAGATTAAGCGAGATTTTCCACATATTCAAATTAGTCGTATACTTTCCTATCGAGAATATGAGCAGTTAACAAATATTGAGGAAGATTTTATTGTCTCAACCGTACGCTTAACTGAAAAAGATAAGCAAATTGTTAAAATAGCGCCATTTCCAACTGCCTATCAACTCGAGCAATTAGGGCGATTGGCTATGATAGACAGAACAATGCCCTATATGATCGAGCGTTTTTTCGATAAAAATTTTTTTCTTATCATGGATAAACCAATAACACAATCAGAGCTTTTTAAAGTGGTTTGTCATCGTTTAGAAAAGCATGGATATGTCGATGCATCTTTTTATCATTCTGTCATTGAACGTGAAGCGATTGTTTCAACATTATTAGGTGAAAATATTGCTATTCCGCACTCAGTAGGTCTGTTGGCCAAAAAGACGGTTGTGACAACCATATTAGCGCCACAAGGAATTTTATGGGATAAAAATGAAGTCGCACACGTCATTTTTTTATTAGCAATTAGTAAGGATGAATATGAAGATGCGATGCGAATTTATAATTTGTTTGTCAATTTAGTGAAGGAGCGTTCAACCAAACGTTTATTAAATAGTAAAACCTTTGAAGATTTCCAAGCTATCGTCAAAGATAGCTTTGGACGATTGTCTTAAACTGTCATTGGTATTGTTAATAGTCGAAATTGCATTTTTTTATATTAAACTTTTTACGAAATTAAAATAAATATATTTGATAAAATATTAAGGGAATAATCAATAACTAATACAAATAATATTAGTTGCGCCCATTGACGAAATGGTCATTTAAAGGTAAGATGCGCGCCTTACGGCATTGTGTAGTTTTTAACTGCATAAAATAATTTTCAAGGTAGCAAGCTTATCTTATGCAAAATAAATTGCCATTAACAATTGACCCTGTCAAAGCGGCACAAAAACGACTTGATTATGTTGGATACTATCCAGCGCAAAGTGCAACAAGGGTTGAAAGTCTGAAAAGCGATATTGAGTGTAGTTTGTCTTTTTATTACGATGAGCAGAAACTTTGTGTTATCGCAATTGATGCAAAAATAACGTTGGAGCTTATTTGTCAACGTTGTTTCAAACCTTTTATCACTGAAGTTCATGTGATGAATAAATTTAGTCCTGTTAAGAGCGATGCTCAGGCAGAGGCGTTACCGGAACATTATGAACCCGTTTTTATGAACGAGTTTGGCGAGGTCGATATATTAGCGTTACTTGAGGACGAAATTATTCTCTCGTTACCAATTGCGCCGGTACATGATAGTAAACACTGCGAAGTGTCAGAGGCAGATATGGTATTTGGTGAAATTCCTGTTGAGAATGAAAAGCCGAATCCATTTGCAATTTTAGTTAGTTTAAAGAATAAGGGGTAAATCCATGGCTGTTCAACAGAATCGTAAAACTCGTGCAAAACGTGGTATGCGTCGTTCTCATGATGCATTAACTGCTGCTAATATCTCAGTTGATGAATCAGGCAAAACACATTTACGTCATCACGTAACCGCTGATGGTTATTATCGTGGTCGTAAAGTGATTTCTAAATAATTATTTAGTCATTAGAAATCTTCAGGTGACATTTTGGATAATCTAACCATTGCGTTAGATGCTATGAGCGGGGACTTTGGTCCTCGTGTGATTGTTCCTGCTGCAATACAAGCACTAAATTGTTATCCAAATCTCTCTATTTTTCTGGTGGGTGATCCGGCAGAAATTAGTCTTTTTTTATCTAAAGAAAATGCAAAGTTTGTCAAGCAATATCAACAAGACCATCGACTAATGTTGATCGAATCAACATCTGTTATTGCTAATGATATGAAACCCGCTTATGCCATCCGGCATAGCCATGGCTCATCAATGAGAATAGCGCTAGAATTGGTTAAAAATAACCAAGCTCAAGCTTGCGTTAGCGCTGGTAATACTGGTGCATTAATGGGACTGTCTAAGCTATTATTACATGCACTAGTTGGTATTGACCGTCCTGCATTAGTTGCCATCATTCCTGCATTAAATAATCAAAATACAGTAGTATTGGATTTAGGTGCTAATGCTCAGTGTGATAGTGATATGTTAGTGCAATTTGCCATAATGGGGCAGATCTTAGCCAAAACAGTGCTTAAAATTGATCATCCCAGAGTTGCTTTACTTAATATTGGTGAAGAAGATACAAAAGGTTTGGATAAAATACGTGCTGCAGCAGCGATTTTAAAATCGAATGATAATATTAATTATATCGGCTATTTAGAAGGTAACGAGCTTTTAACTGGTAAAACCGATGTACTAGTCTGTGATGGCTTTGTGGGTAATGTGACATTAAAAACAGTAGAAGGTTTACTTAAAATTTTCATGTCTTCATTTAAGCTATCTATTGGCCATAATTCATTATTAATGAAACTATTAAGTAAGTGGTTACAAAGAAAGGTGTCTAAAAATTTTGGTTATTTAGATCCCGGACGATATAATGGCGCATGTTTGCTTGGGCTTCAAAGCATTGTGATTAAAAGTCATGGTAGCGCTAATCAAAAATCATTCTTTGCAGCAATAGAACAAGCTATTTTGGCTATCCAAACCAATATACCTGAGAAGATTGCAAGCAGCCTTTCTTCCGTACTACCTAAGAGCGAATAATTAGATGTATACAAAGATATTAGGAACAGGGAGTTATCTTCCAAAACAGATAAGAACCAATGCCGATCTTGAAAAAATGGTCGATACCAGTGATGAATGGATCACAACACGAACAGGAATAAAAGAACGACGCATTGCAGCACCAGACGAAACAGTAACTTCTATGGCTTATGAAGCGTCTTTAAATGCTATTGAAATGGCAAAGATTGATAAAAATGAGATAGGTATGATTATAGTTGCCACCGCAACTTCAGTGAATGCTTTTCCTAGCTCAGCCACCGAACTGCAAGCAAAGTTAGCTATCGGAGATGTCATTGCTTTTGATGTTTCTGCTGCATGTTCAGGGTTCGTCTATGCACTTGATATTGCCGATAAATATATAAAAAGTGGTGCAATTAAATATGCATTAGTGGTTGGTTCGGACATGCTAACTCGTGGTGTCGATCCAACAGATCGTGGAACAATTATCATTTTTGGCGATGGTGCCGGTGCTGTTGTGGTTGGTGCTTCTCAAGAACCAGGGATTATTGCTTCACATCTTCATGCTGATGGTCGTTACGGCGAGTTATTAAAATATCCTTATGTTGATCGCCGTGATATGAATGATCCCGTTTATATGACTATGCAAGGCAATGATGTATTTAAAATTGCTGTCAAAGAGCTTTCAAATTTAGTCGATGAATTACTAACAGAAAATTCCTTTAATAAATCCGATTTAGATTGGTTAGTACCACATCAAGCAAATTTAAGAATTATTTCAGCCACAGCAAAACGTTTAGATATGGATTTAAGTAAAGTTATTGTTACTTTAGATAAACAAGGCAACACTTCAGCCGCATCGGTCCCTTGTGCATTAGATACAGGTGTGCGAGATGGCCGTATTAAGCGAGGCCAACTAATTTTATTAGAAGCTTTTGGTGGCGGTTTTGTTTGGGGCTCTGCGCTCGTTAGATTTTAAACAAAAATTATTTTGAGTATTCAAGGATTTAAAAATGACCAAATTTGCAATGGTTTTTCCAGGACAAGGTTCACAAGCCGTCGGTATGTTAAAAGATCTTGCTGACAATTATCCAATTGTAAAATCTACTTTTGACGAAGCGTCACAAGTATTAGGTTACGATTTATGGGCGTTGGTACAACAAGGTCCAGTTGAGGAACTCAACAAAACATGGCAAACACAACCAGCTTTGTTAGCTGCTTCAGTTGCTACGTTTAGAGTTTGGCAAAGTGTTAATGGTGCACAACCTGAATTTATGGCAGGACATAGTTTAGGTGAATATTCGGCATTGGTATGTGCTGGCGTGATTGATTTTAAAGATGCAATTAAATTAGTTGAATTACGTGGCAAACTTATGCAAGAGGCTGTACCAACTGGAACTGGTGCGATGTATGCCATTATCGGTTTAGATAATGAGTCAATAAGTAAAGCGTGTGAACAAGCATCGCAAGGCCAAGTTGTTGCGCCTGTCAATTTTAATTCACCAGGACAAGTTGTTATTGCCGGTAATAAAGAAGCTGTAGAGCGTGCTGGCGTACTTTGCAAAGAAGCAGGTGCTAAACGTGCTTTACCATTAGCTGTTAGTGTTCCTTCCCATTGTGAGTTAATGAAACCCGCGGCCGAAAAATTAGCTATTGCCTTGAATGAAATTACTTTCAACACGCCAAAATTTGCGGTTATTAATAACGTTGATGTTAAGATTGAATCCTCAGCAGAAAAAATTAAAGCCGCATTAATTGCGCAGCTTTATAGCCCTGTTCGCTGGACAGAAACTGTTGAGCAAATGGCGAAACAAGGTGTAACACTGTTAGTTGAAATAGGGCCAGGTAAAGTACTAACTGGATTGGCTAAACGTATTGTTGATTCGTTATCAGCATGTGCTGTCAATGATAAAGCGTCATTAGATGTTGCAATAGAAAATACTAAATAGAAGATAAAAGGGGTAGTTATGAACCTATCAGGAAAAATTGCTTTAGTTACTGGTGCAAGTCGCGGGATAGGTAAAGCGATTGCTGAAAAGTTAGTTGCTTGTGGTGCAACTGTTATTGGCACTGCAACAACAGAAAAAGGTGCTGAAGCAATCAGTCAATATTTAGGTACACATGGCAAAGGTTTTGCTTTAAATGTGACTGACGAAGCATCGATTGAATCTGTCATTAATGCTATTAAAACTGAATTTGGTGATATTGATATTTTAGTGAATAATGCTGGTATCACTCGTGATAATTTATTAATGCGAATGAAAGAAGAAGAGTGGCAATCTATTTTAGATACCAATTTAACTTCGGTGTTCCGTCTATCTAAGGCTTTAATGCGATCTATGATGAAAAAACGTTATGGACGAATTATTACAATCGGTTCTGTTGTTGGTACAATGGGTAATGCAGGGCAAGCTAACTATGCGGCAGCTAAAGCAGGATTAATTGGTTTTAGTAAATCATTAGCTCGTGAAGTTGCATCTCGAGGTATCACGGTTAATGTGGTAGCGCCTGGATTTATTGCAACAGATATGACTGAAGCATTAACCGATGAGCAAAAAGCCGTGACGTTAGCACAAGTGCCAGCTGGACGATTAGGAGAGCCATCAGAAATAGCCAATGCTGTTGCATTCTTGGCTTCCGATGAAGCATCTTATATTACTGGTGAAACTTTACATGTCAATGGTGGCATGTATATGGTGTAATTGATCAGAATAGTGTAAAATAAGCCAATATTTTGACTTTTTGAGCAAAAAATAAGCAATTGGGTTGAAAAATGATTTGCATCTTTTTCAACATTTTATAAACTTACATTCACCGCCGCTTTTGGCGATATTTATAGGAAAAAAAAGAGTATGAGCACTATTGAAGAGCGAGTTAAGAAAATTATTGTTGAGCAACTTGGTGTGAAAGAGGAAGAAGTTAAGAATGAATCTTCTTTTGTTGAAGATCTTGGCGCTGACTCTCTTGATACAGTTGAATTAGTTATGGCTTTAGAAGAAGAATTCGATACTGAAATTCCTGATGAAGAAGCTGAAAAGATTACAACTGTACAATCAGCAATTGATTATATTACTGCGAATCAATAAGGTTAGCAGAGTTTTCATAATAGGCGGTCAAATGATCGCCTAGTTTGTATTTATATCTTTAATTTTTATATAAAAATTAATATTCATGTATTGAAAACTCAACATAAAATTTTCAATGATTCAAATTTCATTTCAATCCTTTTCTGGAGGACAATGTGTCTAAACGCAGAGTTGTTGTCACCGGAATGGGCATGATATCTCCGGTAGGTAATACAGTTGAATCCACTTGGCAAGCACTTTTAGCTGGACAAAGTGGTGTTGAACTAATAGAACACTTTGATACTGCCCCTTTCGCAACGCGCTTCGCCGCTATGGTTAAAAATTTTAATGGCGAAGATTATAATATTTCACGTAAAGATGCTCGTAAAATGGACTATTTTATCCAATATGGCATTGCTGCTGGTATACAAGCAATGCAAGATGCGGGTATTGAAATTTCGGAAGAAAATGCAGAACGTATTGGTTGTGCTATTGGTTCAGGTATTGGTGGACTTGGATTAATTGAAGAAAATCATAGTGCTTTAATTAATGGTGGCCCGCGTAAAATTAGTCCGTTTTTTGTGCCTTCTACCATAGTGAATATGATAGCTGGTCATTTATCGATCATTTATGGATTAAAAGGACCAAGTATTACAATTGCAACAGCTTGTTCTTCAGGCGTACACAATATTGGTCATGCAGCACGTATGATAGCCTATGGTGATGCTGATGGTATGCTTGCTGGCGGTGGTGAAAAAGCGAGTACGCCGCTTGGTATTGGCGGTTTTGGTGCAGCGCGCGCATTATCAACTAATAATGATAATCCTAAAGCGGCAAGTCGACCATGGGATAAAGATCGTGATGGTTTTGTACTGGGTGATGGTGCTGGCATTATGTTTTTAGAAGAGTATGAGCATGCTAAAAAACGCGGTGCAAAAATTTATGCAGAAGTTGTCGGCTTTGGTATGAGTGCTGATGCTTATCATATGACTTCACCACCAGAAGATGGTAGTGGGGCAGCATTAGCCATGAAATGTGCTATTCGAGATGCAGGAATAACACCTGAGCAAGTGGGCTATATTAATGCTCATGGTACATCAACGCCAGCTGGTGATAAAGCAGAAACACAAGCAGTTAAAAGCATTTTTAAAGAAAATGCCAACAAAGTAATGGTAAGTTCAACTAAATCAATGATTGGTCATTTACTAGGCGCTGCGGGTGCTGTTGAGTCTATTTTTACGGTATTGGCATTACGCGATCAGGCTGTGCCTCCAACAATTAATTTAGATAATCCTGATGATGGATGTGATCTAGATTATGTACCGCATACCGCTCGTCAAGTTAAAAACTTAGAATATGCACTTTGTAATTCATTTGGTTTTGGCGGAACTAATGGTTCAGTGTTATTTAAGAAAATTTAATTGATCTCTACCCACCGATAAATTAGATTATCGGTGGTATAAGTTTAATCATTTTCATCGATCAACGTTATTCAAAAGATTCCTTCTTTTTTCAATTCAAACAAAACATGTTGATAAACAGAATAAGAATATTGCTATTGCTTGTGATATAATCGCTAACAATTTTTTAGCATAATTATTTCTGATAAATATGACAGAGCCTAAGTTTATTCATCTTCATCTACATAGTGACTTTTCAATGGTTGATGGTATCGCTAAAGTGGGAACACTGGTTAATGAAGTTAACCAGTTGCATATGCCTGCTTTTGCTATTACCGACTTTACCAATCTTTGTGGTTTGGTTAAGTTTTATGGATCTGCGATGGCAAAAGGAATTAAGCCGATTATTGGTGCTGATTTAGCAATCAGAAGCTCACAATTACCGGATGATATTTATCGATTAACGCTACTCGCTGCTAATAATGAAGGTTACAAAAATCTGACATTACTTATATCTAAAGCTTATGAAAGGGGATATATCGGTGATATGCCAGTTGTTGATCAGCAGTGGTTAGCTCAATATCGTACCGGACTTATAATTTTGGCTGGGCGGGAAAGTGATATTGGTATAGGTATTATTCGAAATAATGAGTCTATAACCGATAACGCTATCAATTTTTATAAAGAAAATTTTCATGATCACTTTTATTTTGAGTTAGTTCGTACTAAACGTAACAACGAAGAGTTGTTTATTCATAGCGCAGTAAAACTTGCTGAACAATATATGTTGCCGGTTGTTGCGACCAATGATGTTCGTTTTTTACAACCTTCTGATTTTGAGGCCCATGAAATTCGCGTAGCGATACATGATGGCAACACTCTTGAAGATCCTAATCGTCCTAAGAACTATTCACCAGAACAGTACCTGCGTAATGAGCAGGAAATGTGTGAGTTGTTTTCAGATATTCCTGAGGCTTTAGAAAATAGTGTAGAAATAGCTAAGCGTTGCAATGTGACTATACGTTTGGGTGAATATTTTTTACCTAAATTTCCAACAGGGGATATGTCTACTGAAGATTTTCTAGTCTATAAATCACGTGAAGGCCTTGAAGAACGACTAAAGTTTCTTTTTCCTGATCCAGATATTAGAGCACAAAAACGAGCAGAATATGATGAGCGTTTAGAAACTGAACTTAATGTTATTAATCAAATGGGTTTTCCCGGTTATTTTTTGATCGTGATGGAGTTTATTCAATGGTCAAAAGATAATGATATTCCAGTTGGCCCAGGTCGAGGTTCGGGAGCGGGTTCATTAGTGGCTTATGCATTAAAAATAACAGATTTAGATCCGCTAGCCTTTGACTTACTTTTTGAACGTTTTTTAAATCCCGAACGTGTATCAATGCCTGACTTTGATGTCGATTTTTGCATGGAAAAACGTGATTTGGTTATTGATCACGTTGCTGATATGTATGGTCGTGATGCGGTTTCACAGATTATTACTTTTGGTACAATGGCAGCTAAAGCTGTAATTCGAGATGTTGGGCGAGTGCTTGGCCATCCTTATGGGTTTGTCGATCGTATTTCTAAATTGATTCCTTTAGATCCAGGTATGACACTGGCTAAAGCATTCGAAATTGAGCCACAATTACAAGAATTATATGATAATAACGAGGAAATTAAGTCGCTAATTGATATTGCTCGTCAATTAGAAGGCGTAACTCGCAATGCAGGTAAACATGCGGGTGGTGTTGTGATTTCACCAACAAAAATTACCGATTTTTCACCTATTTATTGTGATCCCGAAGGGCATCATCCTGTTACTCAATTTGATAAAAATGATGTTGAATATGCTGGCTTAGTTAAGTTTGATTTCTTAGGATTGCGCACATTAACCATTATTGATTGGGCGATCAAAATGATTAATGAACGTCAGATTAGAGAAGGGAAAGAACTTGTTGATATTACGCGCATTCCTCTGGATGATAAAGACTCTTTCGATTTATTGTTGAAAGCTGAAACAACCGCAGTATTTCAGCTAGAATCGCGTGGCATGAAAGATTTAATTCGGCGCTTAAAACCAGACTGTTTTGAGGATATGATTGCTTTAGTAGCATTATTTCGCCCGGGACCTTTACAGTCAGGAATGGTAGACAATTTTATCGATCGTAAACATGGGCGAGAAGATGTTTCTTATCCCGATATAAAATATCAACATGAGTCATTAAAACCTATTTTAGAGCCAACTTATGGGATTATTTTATATCAAGAACAGGTCATGCAAATAGCACAAACTTTGTCCGGTTATACCTTAGGCGGTGCTGATCTACTGCGTCGTGCTATGGGTAAAAAGAAACCAGAAGAGATGGCTAAACAACGTTCTGTTTTTAAAGAAGGCGCTGAGAAACAAGGTGTGGATGGTGAACTTTCAATGCATATTTTTGATTTGGTTGAAAAGTTTGCTGGTTATGGTTTTAATAAATCACACTCTGCCGCCTATGCACTGGTGTCTTACCAAACTTTATGGCTGAAAACCCATTATCCAGCTGAATTCATGGCAGCTGTTATGACAGCAGATATGGATAATACCGATAAAATTGTGGGCTTGGTTGATGAATGCTTACGAATGGGACTAAAAGTTAATCCTCCAGATATTAACAGCGGTTTGTACCATTTTCATGTTAATGACAAAGGCGAAATTGTTTATGGCATTGGTGCAATAAAAGGCGTTGGTGAAGGGCCAATTGAAGCAATTGTTGAAGCGCGTAATAGTGGGGGCTATTTTAAAAATATTTTTGAACTGTGCGCGCGCACAGATATGAAAAAAATCAATCGACGTGTATTAGAAAAGCTAACTATGGCCGGTGCTTTTGATAAATTAGGACCGCATCGGGCAGCAATTTTACATAGTATTAGTGATGCAATGCAGGCAGCTGAGCAATATACCAAAGCGCAAAATATTGGCCAAGAAGATATGTTTGGCGTATTAGCTGAAGAGCCTGAACAAGTTGAACATGCTTATGCAGCAGTACCAGAATTACCCGCTCAAGTATTACTTGATGGCGAAAGAGATGCTTTAGGACTTTATCTAACCGGCCATCCGGTTACGCAATATTTAAAAGAACTCAATCGTTATGCCGGTGGCGTACGCATTAGTGAAGCTGCGCCAACTGGTTGGGGAAAGACAGCTACCTTCGCAGGAATAGTTGCTGATGCAAGAGTTAGAATTACCAAAAAAGGCAATAAAATTGGTCTATTTACTTTAGATGATCGTTCTGGTCGAATTGATGGTATGTTATTTGCCGATTCTTTAGAAAAGTTTGGGCATCTTTTAGTTAAAGATAAAATTCTGATAGTGTCAGGTCAAGTTAGCCCCGATGATTTTAATGGTGGACTAAAGATGTCTGTTCGCGATATTGTTGATTTGAAAGATGCTCGAGCTAAATATGTTAAGGGCTTGGCTATTACATTAACTGAAGCTGAAGCTAATCGTTCGATATTACAGCGTTTACAACAGATTTTAGAACCTTATCGACATGGAAGTGTACCGGTTAATCTTTATTATCATCGAGATGATTCGGTCGTTCGGATCCAATTTGGAACAACTTGGCGTATAGTTCCTGAAGATGCTTTAATCGTAGAGTTGAAAACATTACTTGGAAATGAGCGTATTGAATTTGAGTTCGAATAGCCCATATATATCAGTGATGCATTTTTCATCAACTACTCAGAATAAAATTTATATCAATAGAATTAGGTAAAATGATTTTAATATATCTTAAAGCTTACTGAAATAAATATTGGTGACTTTAATGCGTATTACATAGTAGAATTGGCTTAATTTTATCTTAAGAAATAGTCAGTATACTGTATTTAGTAGTGTATTTTTTAGGAAATACAAATAACACAAGAGGCAATCATAATCGTTATGAGCAATTTTTTGGAATTTGAAAAGCCGATAGCGGAATTAGAAGCAAAAATTAATTCCTTAAAGAATATTGATTCACAACAAGTGGAATTAGATATCAATTTAGATAAAGAAATTAAACAGTTAAATCAAAAAAGTCGTGAATTAACTAAAAAAATATTTGCAAACTTGTCCCCTTGGGATGTTGCACAACTAGCTCGGCATCCAAACCGACCGTATACATTAGATTATATTAAAGAGATTTTCACTGATTTTGATGAATTAGCTGGTGATCGTGCTTATGCTGATGATAAAGCTATTGTAGGTGGAATTGCACGTATTGATGATCGTGCTGTTATGGTTATTGGCCATCAAAAAGGTCGTGAGACCAAACAAAAAATATATCGTAATTTTGGTATGCCTGCTCCGGAAGGATATCGTAAAGCATTAAGGCTGATGCAATTGGCTGAACGCTTTAAATTACCTATTATTACTTTTATCGATACACCTGGTGCTTATCCTGGGATTGGTGCAGAAGAACGAGGTCAAGCTGAAGCCATAGCGCGTAACCTACGTGAAATGTCACGTTTAAAAGTGCCAACAATTTGTACTGTAATTGGTGAAGGTGGATCTGGCGGTGCACTGGCTATTGGTGTTGCAGATAAAGTGAATATGCTACAGTACAGTACCTATTCTGTGATTTCTCCTGAAGGCTGTGCTTCTATATTATGGAAAAGCGCAGATAAGGCATCAGTTGCTGCTGAAGCCATGAATATGACAGCTGATAAATTACTCAAATTAAATCTTATTGATTCTATTGTGCCTGAACCTCTTGGCGGTGCGCATCGTGATTATAGTACAGTAGCTACTTCATTGAAAAAACAGCTACTAAATGATCTTGAAGAGCTTGAAAATATGGATGAGTCGGTTTTATTGGAGAGAAGATTTCAAAGGCTAATGAATTACGGATATGTTAGATAATTTTAAATTTGGAATGCTATGATGGAAAAATCGACAGGTTTACAACGTATTTTTAATGCAACTAAATATTCTTTAAAAGGCTTTAAATCGGCTATTAGGTATGAAGCTGCATTTCGGCAAGAATTAATTTTATTAATAGTAGCTTATATTATTGTAATGCTAATCGATTTTTCAATTTATGAACGTATTTTATTACTTGGCTCGATTGGTGTAGTCATGATTGTTGAACTGATTAATAGTGCAATTGAGTGTGTTGTTGATCGTATAGGCAAGGAAAGGCATGAGTTATCAGGTCGAGCTAAAGATTACGGTTCAGCAGCGGTATTTTTATCTTTATTATTAACTATTATTTTATGGATCTATTTATTTGCATGCCATTTTTTTCCATAATTTCAGTTTTAACATTTTCTTTATAATTATTTAAAATGCGAGAAAACCTCGCATTTTGTTTATTAACCCGGCAATTTATTCTGTCACTAATTTTTTAATCAGTATATTGCCCGTTTTATCTGTATCAAGAATATTGGATAGCCACGGTAAGATTGTTTGCATTTGCTCATGCAATTTCCAAGGTGGATTGATGACAATCATGCCTGATGCAGTCATTCCTTTGTGATTGTTATCCGGTCTTAATGCTAGTTCAAATTGCGATATTCGTTTCATTCCTAAATTTACAATTCCATCTATCATTTTTTGGGTTTGTGTTCTTGACACAACCGGATACCAAATCAAATAAACTCCAGTTGCAAAACGTTTATAAGCTTCATAAATTGCTGCTGGAATTTTTTGATAGTCTTCTTTTATTTCGTAAGATGGATCGATCAAAATAATGCCGCGACGTGATTGTGGTGGTAATTTAGATTTTAATTGCAAAAAACCATCTTCACGTAACACGTTAGCGCGCTTATCCTTTGCAAATTCTTGCTTTAATAAAGGATAGTCACTTGGGTGTAATTCAGTTAAATTCAATTTATCTTGTTCTCTTAATAGTTGTTTAGCAATTAAAGGAGAACCTGGATAATATTTCAAAGTATCAAAAGGATTATATCGTTTTAACACTGAAATATACGGAGTAAGAGCTTCTGGTATAGCTGTTTGTTGCCAAACTAAATTTATTCCTGATAAATATTCACTCGTTTTTTCAGCATGCTCGCTTTGTAATAAATAACGGCCAGCACCAGAGTGCGTATCTAAATATAAAATCGATTTTTCTTTTTCTTTTAACGATTCAAGACACAAGGTTAAAACAATATGTTTTAACACATCTGCATGATTACCAGCATGATAGCTATGACGATAACTTAACATGATTTACTCAACCTTTTTTGTTCATTTGTTTGCATATAGAAAGTTGTTAATGCTATACAGAGCAGGCAAGGAATTTCCATTAATTCTTCAATCAAATCTTTACGTTCTCGAGTTAATACTAAAAATTCGTGTCCCATACGATGGTGCTCTGCGATATCTGCAATTCCCAAAAAAAGAAATGCGAAAAAGATATGCCAAAAAGGAATACTTTCAAATTTATAACGCCGTGCTATTTCTTTGCGGATTGTTGGTAAGAAAGTCGTCAGTAATGGTATACCCATTACAATAGCTGCAATGATTTTATAATAAAAACGTGGAACGTCAGGATAAAAATCACGCCCCCAACTTATTCCTCGTCCAAAAAGCATAACCCACCAAAAGATTGTCCAAATCCAGAATTTATATAAGGTAGCATGATGTTGTACGCGTTTTGCATAATAAAACGTATAACCACACATAAATAATAAAAAGAGAGATTGTAGGTGTTCAATAAGTGTAACTGTTAACCCATTATATAGAGGAATATAAAAATTACCGAAAATATAAAGAAACACACCTAAGAGAAGAATAAAAAATGAACTTTTATAAAAATGAAAATCGAGTTTACACATGTAATGGTCTAAATTGGAATAACTTGTTTAAGTATACTACCGCATTTTTGGCATAAATAACTAGTTTTATTGTTTTGGATTTTATTATGTCTGATTTTAGTTAAATGGTGGATTTGGCAATTACAACGGTACATATAGCTATTGCGCTTTATTGTAAAGTTATGGGTTACTTTTGGTAATTTACCTAATACTTCAGACATCATATATTGCCACTCTTTGCCATGAGGTTTAACTTTACCAAATGTTTTAAACACCAGTAGATGAGCAAGTTCATGAGGAACGACTTCATCAATAAATGTATCACCATTGTCAGTTAACATTATTGAATTAAGCTGTATTTCCCAGCGTGTTAACAGTGCGCTACCGGCAATACTTCCTTTAACTTTATAAATTACTTTAGGTTCAGGAAATACGGTGTGTAAAATAAGGCTGGCTTGTCTTAGGTTTTCCCTTAAACAAGCCATGACTTTATTATGTAATAAAATGGGTATTCGTCTATAATCCTGCGGCATCGCGAAGTAATGTAGCTTTATCTGTTTTTTCCCATGGGAAAATATCACGACCAAAATGGCCATAACTAGCAGTTTGTTGATAAATTGGCTGAATTAAATCAAGCATTTGAATCAATCCATAAGGTCTTAAATCAAAAAATTCTTTGATTAAATTCACTATTTTATCATGATCAATCTTTTCTGTGCCAAAAGTATTGACATAAATCGATGTTGGATTTGCAACGCCTATTGCGTACGATATTTGTAATTCACATTTATCGGCAAGCCCTGCTGCAACAATATTTTTAGCAACATACCGAGCAGCATATGCAGCTGAACGGTCAACTTTAGATGGATCTTTTCCTGAAAATGCGCCTCCGCCATGATGTGCAGCTCCACCATAAGTATCGACAATAATCTTACGACCCGTTAATCCACAATCCCCCATTGGACCACCGATAACAAATCGACCCGTAGGATTAATAAAGTATTTGGTTCTTGATGTTAACCATTTGGCAGGCAATGTTGGTTTAATGATTTCTTCCATTACTGCTTCTTGTATTGCTTTTTGTTCAATACCTTCTGAATGCTGGGTTGATAAAACTACTGTATCAACGCCTTTTATCTGACCATTTTGATAGATTAATGTGACTTGACTTTTAGCATCAGGGCGTAACCAAGGGAGCGTTCCATTTTTTCTGACTTCTGCCTGACGACGCATTAAATCATGTGCATAACTAATTGCTGCAGGCATTAAATTTGGCATTTCATTGGTAGCATAACCAAACATAATGCCTTGATCACCTGCACCTTGTTCAAGAGGATCTTTGCGATCGACACCTTGGTTTATATCTGGCGATTGTTTACCAATAGCATTGAGTACCGCACATGAATTGGCATCAAACCCCATTTCTGAGCTAGTATATCCGATGTCATGAATAGTTTTGCGAGTCAACTCTTCAATATCTACCCAAGCAGATGTCGTTATCTCTCCACCGACTAAAGCCATACCAGTTTTAACATAAGTTTCACAAGCTACTCTTGCTTTTGGATCTTGCTTTAAAATAGCATCAAGCACTGCATCAGATATTTGATCGGCGATTTTATCTGGATGACCTTCTGAAACAGATTCTGAAGTAAATAAAAATTCTGACATGATATACCTTCTTTTAACTTATTAAATGCAATACTTGATATGCGATGAGATGTATTCTATTTTAGCAGTTTTACCATCTAGACGTCTATTTTAATAATTTATGAGTAAAAAAGCCAGTATTACCTTAAACAAAATTACTTGCATAAATTTTTATTCAATTTAGGATAATGTCGATTTAATTTCCTAATCTTTATTTAATATGAGCATAGCGAGACAATCTCCAACAATATTAATATTTGATTCGGGTATCGGTGGGTTATCTGTCTATAATGAAATCTACAAAAAGATGCCTAATCTACACTATATCTATGCATTTGATAATGAAATGTTCCCTTACGGAGATAAATCAGAACAGTTTCTTATTGATAGAGTAATTAATGTTATTGATAACATTAGCAAATTATATACTATTGATTTAGCGGTTATTGCTTGTAATACAGCAAGTACCATATGTTTACCTAGTTTACGTGCTAAATTTTCTTTTCCGATTGTTGGCGTCGTGCCAGCTATTAAACCAGCTAGTCAAATGACTAAAAATAAATGTATAGGGCTATTAGCAACCAAAGCAACAGTTCAAAGAGCCTATACAAACAATTTGATTAAACAGTTTGCACCTGATTGTAAAGTTGAATTACTTGGGCTATCTGAACTAGCACAGATTGCAGAGAATAAACTGCAAGGTATGGCAGTTAATATGCCGCAACTTAAACAGTTATTACAGCCTTGGCTAAGTTTATCGGTTTGCCCTGATACTATTGTATTGGGATGTACACATTATCCTTTTATCAAAGAAGAGTTGCAGGTAATTTTTCCTCACGCTACTTTTATTGACTCTGGTAATGCAATTGCGATGCGTGTTTATGAATTACTTCATGAAAAAGGCAAATTGATTGATAGTAATTTACCACTAAATAAAGAGAATATTATTGTTAGCACAGCGCTTAACCAATATGTTGAAAAATTAACTAGCAAATTAGCTCAATATAATCTTCAACGATATCAATGCATTAATGTTTTGAGTGTTTAAAGCTTATTCGAACAATTAAAAGATCATGTTTTTTTGCTTGATAAAAAAAATGAAGTGCCTATAATGCGCATCCACTGACACGGCGTTAGTGAAAAACAAACGAAGAACGTGTTAGAGAACAAGATCAAAAATATTGAAAAAAGATCTTGACGAATAAAAAGGTGTAGCGTAGTATACGCAGCCCTTGAGACAGCAAACTAAAACAACAAAATGTTTAGTTAAATTTAACGCTGTCAGCTCTTTAAAAAGAAGAAACAGACAATCTGTGTGGGCACTTGCGAGACGAA